>NZ_CP019420.1:4271906-4577042 GCF_001984215.1 Mycobacterium sp. MS1601 | reverse complement strand
TTGCCACTACTGGGCGCAGCTGCATCCGGATCACGAAATGCTGACCCACGCCGAGATCCGACTCACCCGTATCCAGGTTCAAGAACAGTCCGCGGCGCTGGCGCGTGCCTTTCTCGCCGCAGGGGTGCAGCGTGGCGATCGAGTCGCCGTCCTGGGCAACCCCCGGCCCGAGTTCTACGTGACCTTCCTGGCCGCGGCCAGGATAGGAGCTGTGTGGCAGGGGCTGAACCCGAAGTACACCCCCGCCGAGTTGGACCACGTGGTGGGCGACTCTCGGCCGAAAGTTCTCATGGGGCTCACCGAGGGCTATCGCCAAACCCTGGAATCGCTACGCGAGCGGGTTCATTCGACCAGTCCGGTCATCACCCCGGGCCACAGCTGGACATCATTTCTTCAGGCGGGCCAGACCCTGGAGGCTGAGGCGCTTCAGCGTGCCGAAGCCGCCGTGGCCAGTGAAGACCCCGCTGTCCTCGTCTACACGTCCGGCACATCAGGGCGCCCCAAAGGCGCGCTCCTGCCTCACCGTGGCCTGGTGCAGTGTTCAGTCATCCAGGCCGAGCGCTGGTATCAGGAACGGCCGCGGATGCTGTGCGACCTCCCCATCAATCACATCGGCTGTCTCGGGGACATCAGCAGTTCCGTGGTCGTTGCCGGGGGCACAGTGCATTACATGGAGAGATTCGATCGTTCGGGGGTCTTGGACGTCATCGCCCGCGAACGCATCGAGTACTGGTTGGCCATCCCCACGATGTTCCTTCTGGTGATCGGAGCACCCGAATGGGCAACAGCAGATCTGTCCAGCCTCAAGCGCGTCATCTGGGGTGGAGCCGCCGCATCTCGTGAGCTCATCCTCGAGTTGCAAAAGCGCGTCCCCGTGGTGTGCACAAGCTACGGCATGACCGAGACCGTCGGATCGATCATCTACACCGACGACGACGATGACATCGACGCACTGGCCGACACGGTCGGCCGGCCCGACGCACGATATGAGGTGCGCATCGCGCGATCCGATGGTGAGCAGTGCGGTGTCGACGAGGAGGGCGAGATCCAGACTCGTGGACCGTTCGTCATGTTGGGCTATCTGAATCGACCTGACGCCACCGCAGAGGCCATCGACGCCGACGGCTGGTTACACACCGGCGATGTCGGCCGCATGGACCGCGACGGTCGCATCCGGTTGGCCGGCAGACTCACCGATATGTTCAAGTCGGGTGGGTACAACGTCTACCCACGCGAAATCGAGATCGCACTCGAGGCGCATCCCCAGGTCTCATCGGCGGCAGTCGTGAGCGTCGCCGACGACCTGTACTCCGAAGTCGGTGTCGCCTTTGTGATCCCGCACAACAAGTCCGAACTCGACGTTGACGCTCTCCGCAGTTTCCTGCGCGGCCGCCTCGCCAACTACAAGATCCCGAAGCGGTTCGAGCTCTGCTCGGAACTCCCCCGGCTTGCCATCGGCAAGGTGGACAAACGCGCCCTGAAGAACATCGCCGCGGCACCCAGCCTCTAGGAGAACCATGAGCCACCCGAACAACGACGAGGAACTGGTCGTCACCACCGCAGTGCAAGACACCGTCGCCATTCTGCGGCTCAACCGGCCGCACCGCCTCAACGCACTGTCTGAAACCCTGGTGGACGCACTGATATCCGCGCTGACGCGTGCACACTCCGACGGTCGGCGAGCTGCGATCCTCACCGGCACCGGACGTGCGTTCTGCGCCGGTTTCGACCTCAAGGAAGTTCGCGACGACGGTGGCCTACGTCAGATCCAGGCACAGCAACGCCTCGCCGCCACCCTCACCTCGCTACCGATCCCTGTGATTGCGGCCATCAATGGACTCGCGGTGGGCGCCGGTTGCGAAATTGCGCTGGCCTGCGATTTCATCGTGGCCAGCAGTGAGGCCCGGTTCAGCCTTCCCGAGGTGCTGATCGGTACAGGCATGGGGGGTGGCACCTCGTTTCTGTTGGCACGCACCATCGGTCGCATCAAAGCTTCGGAATTCGTGTTGCTCGGCGAGCAGATCTCGGCTTCCCAGGCACATTCGATGGGGATGGTCAGCCGCGTCGTCGAACCCGAGCAGCTCGACATCGCAGTCCAAGAGCTCGCCGCCAAACTGGCCTCCCGTCCTCCACATGCCATCGCCACCGTGAAGGAGGCGCTGCGGCGCGGACTCGACCAGTCGTTCACCAAATCCCTGGAGTCCGAACTGGAGGAAGTTCGAGTCGCGCACTTCCATCCCGAGTCGGTGGCCCTCATGAACGCATTCAGGGATCGCTCCGCCGGCTCCGAACCGGCATGACCTCAGCCCCACACCACCAGGAAGGAACACCACCATGGCCGACCGCTGGCTGACATTCGACTGCTATGGCACCATCATCGACTGGAGAACCGGGATGACCGCGGCGCTGGAGAGCGTCGCACCTGGCAGATCAGCCGAACTGATCGACGCGTACTACGCGTGCGAACCGGAGATCGAAGCCGAACCACCGTTTCGAAACTACCGCACCATCCTGACCGAGGGATTGCGCCGCGCCAGCGAGAAGACCGGAATCGCGTTGGCCAACAATCGTTTCAGCATCCTCGCCGATACCCTACCGACCTGGCCGGCGTTCGCGGACTCAGTTCCCGCGCTCCAGCAGTTACAGGACGACGGATACAAGCTCGGCATCCTGACCAACACCGATGTGGACATGTTCGCGCAAACCGTCGCCGGGCCACTTCCGGTGGTCTTCGACGAAGTCATCACCGCCGAGGAAGTGCAGAGCTACAAACCCGGTGACGGGCTGTTCGACGAATTCCTGACCCGGCACAACCCCGCGCCCGCCGACTGGATTCACATCGGCAACAGCGTGTGGCACGACTGCGAACCCGCACACCGCCGCGGATTCCGCACCATCTTCGTGCACCGTTCCGCCGATCCCCAGGACAACGAGTGGATCCACCTGAGCAACAGCGGACAGAGCAGCGTGACGGCTACCATCGCCGACCTCGCCGCCCTGCCGGCCACCGTGCGCGGGCTGTAGCGATGTCCATCCCGCACCGCTTCGCTGGTCGCCGCGCTACGAAGGTGAGTGAGATGGCCAGCGAGCAGTCGCCAACCGCGATCGTCCTGGACACCGTCGAGAAGCGATTCGGGGACCACATCGTGTTGAACAACGTCTCGCTGTCGGTCGACACCGGCCAGGTGGTTGCCTTGATCGGTCCGAGTGGAGCGGGAAAGAGCACCCTGCTGCGCTGCATCAACCTCCTGGAGCGTCCCTCCTCGGGCACTGTCACGGTGGACGGGGTCACCATCCATGTCGACCACACTATCAGGGCAAAAGAGTTGGCGGCCTTGCGATCCCGCGTTGGGATGGTGTTCCAGTCGTTCAATCTCTTCCCCCACATGACCGTGTTGCGCAATGTCACACTCCCCCAGCAGCGGGTCCTCGGCCGCAGCCGCGAGGAAGCCGAGGAGCGGGCCAATGTCCTGCTGAAGCGAGTGGGACTGGCCGACAAGGCAACTCAGTATCCGGGACGATGCTCCGGCGGACAGCAACAACGGATCGCGATCGCCCGCGCGTTGGCACTGGATCCCAAGGTCATGTTGTTCGACGAGCCGACCTCGGCGCTGGACCCCGAGGTAGGTCTGGAGGTGCTTCACGTCATGCGAGAACTCGCCGCCGACGGAATGACGATGGTGGTGGTGACCCATGAGATGCAGTTCGCCCGCGATGTCAGTGACCACCTGGTGGTGATGGCCGAGGGCGGAATCCTCGAAGAGGGCACACCGCACGACATCTTCGCATCACCGAGTCGTCCTCGCACCCGCGAGTTCCTACGGGCCGTCCTGGACCGACGGTGAACATCGATACCTGGTTGATCGTCGCGCAGGGCGTGGTGGCCACGCTTCAGCTCACGGTGGTGGGCTTTGCGATCGGCGCCATTCTCGGACTACCCCTGATGGTGCTGCGCATCACCCGCTTCTGGGTCCTGCGTTCCGCGGCGCGGGTCTTCATCGAGTTGGCCCGAGGCGTCCCGTTGATCATATGGTTGTTCCTGATCTACAACGGCCCGACCCAGTTCAATCCCGCACTCGGTTCGGTGTTCACGTCGTGGCGCTCCGCCGTGCTGGCCATCGGGTTGGTGTCGGCGGCCTACATGGCCGAGATCTACCGGGGCGCTCTGCGTGCGGTGAACCACGGTCAGTTCGAAGCAAGCCGAGCGCTGGGCATGTCCCAGGTTGACACGGCCTCGCGGATCGTCGCGCCACAGATGGTCCGCGTCGCCATTCCGGCGTCCGCGTCGTACGCCATCGGTCTGTTGAAGGACTCCTCCCTGGCGTCCACCATCGGTGTCTTCGAGATCACCTACTACGCCACCACCGTCTCCAGCAACACCAGCTCGGTCACACCGTTCTTCGTGGCCGGTGTCTATTACGTAGCACTGACTTTCCCCTCGGCGTGGGCGGCCCGCCGGCTCGAGTCCCGCATGATGGAAAGGGTGGCGTGATGACTGACATCTGGAATGACTGGGTGACCCACCACGACCAGCTGTTGGCCGGTCTGTGGACCAGTCTGCGTTTGACGTTCATGGCTCTGCTTCTGGGTCTGCCAGGAGGATTGTCACTGGCGGTGGGCGCATCGTCACAACGAAAGGCAGTGCGCTCGCTGGTGATCACTGTCATCGAAATCGGCCGCGGCACTCCAGTTCTGGTACTACTGCAGATCGTCTACAACGGCATTCCGGTGACTCTGACAGCGTTCGTGTGCGCCACCATCGCGTTGGCGCTCACGACCGCGGCATACACCAGTGAGATCATGCGTGCCGGCCTGCAGGCAGTCCCGCGCGGGGAGGTCGAGGCCGGTCAGGCTCTGGGAATGAGCAGCGTCCACGTCCTACGTGACGTCGTGATCCCGCAAGGCATCCGGATCTCCCTGCCACCGCTTCTCGGCTTCTGCATCCTGATGTTCCAAGCCACGTCGCTGGCGTTCGTCATTGCCGTGCCCGAGCTGACGTCTCAAGCAAAGTCCATCGCCAACAACACCTTCCACTACTTCAATCTCTTCATCATCGCCGGCGCGCTCTACGCCTTGGTCACCATCTCGGCGAGCCTGGCCACGGAAAGGCTCGAGAAGGTGCTGCATCGCCAACACGCTTGACCCATCGACCCACTACCACGAAAGGCATTCCGTCCATGCGCTCCCAACTTCTCATCACGGCGGCAACGGTGTCCCTACTCGCAGCGCTCACAGCGTGCGGATCGTCCACCGATGACACCGGATCCGCTTCCGAATGCACCCCGGCGCATCCCGGCATTCGCACCGTCACCCCCGGAACTCTCACGGTGGCCACCTACAATTTCCCTCCCTTCCTCGTCGTCGAAGGCACCTCGATTTCCGGGATCGAGGGTGAGATCCTGCACAACGTCGCCGACATGGAGTGCCTGCGCCTGTCATCGCAACCACTGGACACCGCATCGGTCATTCCGGCAACGCAGAACGGGCGCACCGACATTTCTGCCGGCGACTGGTACTGCACCGCGGCGCGCGCGGAGGTGCTGTCCCTGGCGGGTCCGGTGTTCAGTGATCAGATCGTCATCGTCTCCAACGACGGGGCCACCACGTTCGACGAGTTGCAGGGGCGAACCGTCGGCACGGTCGACGGCTACATGTGGAATGAAGAACTGCAAGGGGTCTTCGGGCCGAATCTGAAGATCTATCCCAATCCCACCGCGGTGTACAACGATCTCGAATCAGGACGACTGGACTCCGCGATCGATTCCATCGGCACTGCATCCTTCGCCAAGGAGCAGAAGAGCACCGACTGGGACATCGAGCGACCGGCGCCGGATCCACGGGTGGCTTCCAGTGAGGCCCCGGGCCAGGTGTGCTTTCCGATGTCGAAAGACAACCCGGAACTCTTCACCGCAGTCTCGGACAACATTGTCACGCTGCGCGACAACGGCACCATCGCCGAGATCCTCAAAGCCAACGGTGTTGATCCCTCAGCCGCCGAACCCGGCCCACTTCAGCTGATCGGCTGACGTGTACACACCCCACGAAAGGAACACGATTTGTCCAAGAAGACAGCGGAATTGAGCCGCACAGTCGGCCATCAGGATACCGCCGCTGCGTGGGGGCCCGAGTTCCCGGCGGCAGCTTCCACGCCGTTCATCCTGTCGATGGCCGAGTTGGTCTGCCACAGTGTTCTGGCGCCGCAGTTGGCCCGCGACGAGATCACCGTGGGCGCCGGGGTCGAGCTCAGCCACGACCGGCCATCACCCGTGGGTGCCATGCTCACCGCACGCGCGACACTGGAGGACCGCCGCGGCAGGAAAGCGTCGTTCACCGTCGAGGTCGTCGACGCCGGCGGGCAGGTCGTTGCTCAGGTCAGGCACACCCGTGCCGTCGTGCAACGTTCCGTCATCGACACAGCGCTTGCCGCGTCTCAGTAGACGGTGTAACCCCCGTCGATCACCACGACCGATCCCGTCATGAACGCCGACGCGTCGGAGGCCATGTACACCACCGTCGGTGCGATCTCGTCGGGCATCGCGTAGCGCTTCATCGGGGCGTCCTCGATCCAGTGCTGACGGAACTCCGGCCGGTCCACCGGGGCCATCTCGGTTTTCACGTAGCCGGGGGCCAGCGCGTTGACGCGGATGTTGTACGGCGCCCACTCGGCAGCCAGTGATTTCGTCAGCTGGTGCACCGCCGCCTTGGAAGCGTTGTAGGACGCTTGCCACTGCGGGCGGTTGACGATGATCGAGCTGATCGATCCGATGTTGAGGATGTTGCCGCCGCCGTGCTCCATCATGTAGGCACCGGCGCGCTTGCTGAGCCGCCACAACGACCGGGTGTTGACGTTGAACACCAGGTCCCAGTCGTCGTCGGAGATGTCAAGAGCGGGCTGGTGGATGGCCAGACCCGCGTTGTTGAGCAACAGGTCCAGCCCACCGAGCCGTTCCACCGCACCCTCGATGGCCGCGGCCGGCCCCTCGTCGGCGGTGACGTCCACCTCGAACGCTTGGACTTTCAGCCCCTCGTCGGCCAACTCGGCGATGGCGGCGGCGTTGCGGTCGACGTCGCGGGAGACGAAGACGACGTCGGCGCCGGCCTCGGCCAGGCCCCGCACGAAGGCAAATCCGAGGCCGCGGTTACCACCGGTCACCAGGGCGCGCTTCCCGGCCAGCGAGAAGGCATCAAGAACAGTCACTATTTCTCCGTTTCGAACAGGCGGCTCAGTCGCCACCGCGGAACCTTCGAGTGGTCAATCCGTTGAGCAGGGCGGCCAAGATCAGGACCACACCCAGCGCGAGCAGTTGGAACTGGGTTCCGGTGTTGCCCGAGAAGTACAAGATGATGCCCGCGTTCAGCCACACGATCAGCAGTGTGGCCAGCAGCACACCGGCAATGCGCCCGATACCGCCGGTGATCGCGACACCGCCGAGCACGGCGATGGTGATTGCGGGCAGTGCCAGCCCGTTGCCCGCGGTGCCGGCATCGGGTCGCGCGGAGGCGAATTGCGCGGTGATGTATACCGCGACCAGTCCGGACAGCACCCCGGATGTCACGTAGGCCCGCATCCGCGTGGCCGCCACGTCGACCCCGGCCCAGCGCGCCGCGACGTCGTTGGTGCCAACGGCGTAGAGCCGCCGCCCGTAGGTCCCCCGTCCCAGCGCCAGCCACAGCACCAGCAGTACCGGGATCAGGAAGGTGAACACGCCCAACGGCACGTCGGGGATGTACGCCCCGATCACCGGGACCTCGACCGAACTGGTGAGGGAGTACAGATCCTGGATCTGCGGGCTGTTTATCGGCTTCTGCCCGTTGATCACCATGGCGATGGACTTGTACGCGTAATAGGTGGCCAGTGTCGCAATCAGTGCGGGAAAACCGATGCGGGCCACCAGGAATCCGTTGACGGCACCCAGCAGCGCACCGACGGCGATGGCGAGCAGCACCGCGATCGGCAGTGGCCATCCCCACTGGCCGTAGGCGAATCCGAAGATCATGCCCACCAGAGACACCATGGCACCGACGGACAGGTCGATTCCGCCTCGGCCGGACACAATGACCACCAGCTGTGCGAAGGCCAGCATCGCCAGAGGTACGGCGTCGATCAACACCGCCGACATGTAGTCGAAGTCGTAGTCACCGCTGAGATAACCGTTGGCGCTCAGATACATCAGCCAGCCGACGACGATCACGATGAGGATACCCAACAACACGATGCGCTGGGTCAGGACAGCCTCGAGAATCCGGTCGGCCCGGCTGCGCCCGGCCGGTTTTTCAGCAGCGGGCGGCGCCGCGGTGTCGGCGGTCACGATTCCCTCCTGGCACGTCGACGGAGCAAGTCGGTTCCGACGGCGATGACGATGAAGATGCCGACGAACAGGTCGGACAGCTGTGAAGGCCAACCAAGCTGTGTGACACCGGATTTGACGGTCTGTACCAGCAGTGCCCCCAGCAGGGTACCGAGTACCGAGCCACGTCCACCCATGATCGACGTGCCGCCGATGACCACCGCAGCAATCACCGCGAGTTCCTGACCCGATCCCACCGACTGATCCAGATTGGAGGTGCCCTTGGCCAGGGTGAAGATCGACGCGAGGCCGACGAGCAGACCGGTGATCACGTAGGCCATGAGGATACGGCGCTGCACTCTGATGCCGGCCAACCGCGCGGCCACCGGATCACCGCCGACGGCGAAGAAGTGCCGTCCGCCGGGTGTGTGCCGCAGATACCACCACGCAATGGCGGTCAGGATCACGGTGATGGCGAAGCTGTTGGGCACTCCCAGTGTGCGGCCGTCGATCCCACGACCGAACCACGCCAACGTGTTCGGCATGCCGGCGACGGGAGTGGAGCCGAAGATCTGCAGCCCCACGAACAGGAACAGGTTGGCGGTGCCGAAGGTGATGATGATGGCGTGCACTCGTCCGTAGGCGATGAGTGCGCCGTTGACCAGGCCCAGCACCGCGCCGGTCCCGAGCGCCACGACCAGACACCACCACACCGGTAGCGCCGCGTCGCGCATCAGTTTGGCGGTGATCACCGAGCACACCATGATGGCTCCGGCGACGGAGACGTCGATGCCGCCGGTGATGATCACAAACGTCATGCCGATGCCGATCAACGCGACCGGTGCGACTTCGACCAGCAGCGGGATGATCGAGCCTGCGCTCAGGAAGGCCGGCGTCGCGAAGGCCAGTGCAATCCACAGCGCCACCAGGACGGCGATCAGCGCGATCTCGGCCGGTGTCACCGGTGACGGCAGCACCCGCCCTCGGGTCTTGACGGGCGCCGCGGTGGGGGCGGCGTTGGGGTCGAGTGTGGTGCTCATGCAGTCGCCGACCCTTCCCGGTCCCCCGCGGCTGCCGCCAGCACGTCGGCCTGCCGGGCGTCGGGGCCGAACTCCGCGGTGATGGTGCCGGCCCGCACCACCAGCAGCCGATCGGCGATGCGCAGTGCCTCCTGCAGGTCGGAGGTGACCACCAGGACCGCGGTGCCATTGTCGGCGAGTTCGGTGATGATGCGGTGTATCTCTTCCTTGGCGCCGATGTCCACACCCTGGGTGGGCTCGGCCAGCAGCAGCAGTTTGGGCCGCTCGACAAGCTGGCGGGCCAGCATCACCTTCTGCGCATTGCCGCCGGATAGTGTTCCGACAGCTTGGTTTTCGTCGGAGGCGCGGACGGCGAGCCGTTTCATCAGATCCTTGACCACGCTGCGCTCCTTGCTCCGGTCGACGAATGCCCGTCCTAGCGAGAGCCTTTGCAGGTGGCCGATCGAGACGTTGAACGCGATGGACTGGAAGGAGAACATGCCCTCGGTTTTGCGGTTCGCCGGCAACAGCGCGATGCCCGTTCGCGCGGCTTCCCGCGGTGAGCGCGGAGCCACCGGGCGTCCTTCGACCACGATCTCGCCGCCGCTGGTCTTCGCCAATCCGTAGATGCACTCGGCGATCTCGGCGACGCCGGAACCCACCAGGCCGTAGAGCCCCAGGATCTCACCGGAGCGCAGCACCAACGAGACATCCTGGAAAGATCCGGCGCGGGCCAGTGACTTCAGTTCCAGCACCGGCTCACCTTTCGGTGTGGTACGTGGTCCGGCCTGCTCCGAAAGCGCTTCACCTACCATGAGTTCGGCGATACGACGCACCGTCATGTCGGCCATCGGATAGGTGCCGATGGTGGCGCCGTCACGCATGACGGTCACCTGGTCGGCGATCTTGACCACCTCGTCGAGGCGGTGGGAGATGTAGATGATGGCCACGCCGTCCTTGGCCAGCCGGGCGATGATGCCGAACAGCACCTCGATCTCGGCGTCGGTCAGGATGGCCGACGGCTCATCGAGGATCAGGACCCCGGCGTCCCCGGCCAGCGCCTTGGCGATCGACACCTGCTGCTGCGTGGCCACCGACAGGCTGCCGACGACGGCAGTGGCGAGTTTGGCCGGCAGGTCCAGGGATTCGAGGAGCGTGACCACCTGTTCGTTCTGCGCAGCCCAATCGACACGACCGCGGGTGACGATCTCGCGGCCCATGAAGATGTTCTCGGCGACGGTGAGCTCGCTGAACAGCTGGGGCTCCTGGTACACCGTGGCGATGCCGAGGTTGATGGCGTCGACGGTCGAGGTGATGGTCACCGATTCACCGTTGTAGGTCACCGCTCCGGCATCAGGTGTGGTGGCACCGGAGATGATCTTGATGAGCGTGGACTTGCCGGCACCGTTCTCCCCCACCAGCGCGTGCACTTGCCCGGGCTGGACCTCGAAGTCGGCATGCCTGATGGCCTTGACCGCGCCGTAGCTCTTGACGACACCGGTGAGGGTCAGTCGAGGCTGCTGCGCCATGAACTCTCCAAAGATTGAGATCAATTGGGCGACGCGCGTTTCCGCGCGCCGCCCAACCGAAGGCGGATCAGTAGTCGAACTCGCCGACGTTCTCGGTGGTGATCAGCAGGGGGTCACCGAGGATCAACGTCTTGCTGGCCTCGTCCCACTTCACGTCGGGCAGGTCGTCGCTGACCTTGTTGTCGGCCTCGAACGGGGTGCCGGAGGCCACCTGCTGGCCGGCCCACACAGTCAGGTAGCCAAGGTTCTCCACGTTCCACAGGATCGAGCCCGAGGAGGACCCGTCTTCCAGGTACGGCGCCATCGACTTCGGGGTACCGACGCCGACGGTGAACACCTGCCCGATCTTGCCGGCGTCCTTGACCGCCTGGGCGACACCGACAGCCGAGGTGGTGCACTGCCCGATCAGGCCCTTGAGGTCGGGATGTGCGCTCATCAGGTCGGTGGACATCTGCGTGCCGCGGGCTTGGTCTTCACCGGAGTACACCACGTCCACGAGTTCAGCCTCGGGGTACTTTTCCGCGACGTAGGCCTTTTCGACCTCGATCCAGGAGTTCAGGTTCTCGGCGGTCTCACCGCAGGACACAATGGCCCACTTGCCCGTTCCGCCCATCGCCTGCATCAGCGTCTCGGCGGTGGTGGTGCCGATACCTTCAGCGGTGGCCTGGTTGACAAACGCCTCGCGCACCGAGTTCGGCGCGTCGGTGTCGGCGGTCAGCACGTTGATGCCGGCGTCCTGCGCCTCTTTCATCAGCGGCGCCATGGAGTCGGGATCGTTGGGGGCGACCACGAGGACGTCGACGTTCTGCTGGATGAAGGAACGCACGATCTGCGCCTGTGCGGCGGCATCGGCGGACGTGGGTCCCTGGTAAAGCCATTCGATGTTGCCGAGATCGGCGGCGGCCTTCTTGGCGCCGGAGTCCATGGCCTCGAAGTAGGGCGAGCCCTGCAGCTTCGGCACGAACGCGACCTTGATCGCCTCGCCGGACGCACCCTGGCTCTGCTCGGCGCTGCCGCCTCCCGTGGTGGCCGGAGCGGCCTCTTCGTTCTTCTTTGTACACCCGCCGGTGATCATCGCTGCGGCCAACGCCACGCTGATCACTCCGACGACACGCTGGGAAATCGCCATCGATTCTTCCTTCGGCCCGGGGTGAGAATCACGTGTCCGCGCCGCATCGACGCCGACTACGTGCACCTCGCCCGAGACCTCCCCGGGCAGGCGAACACTCAACGCGCCGTTTCATATATCGAACTCCGCGTCGAGTGATGAAACACACACTAGGCACGCCGTCACCGGCTTGTCAACAACCTCGGTCGCCGTTCTCGCCCGCCAAAGTTGCAGTGGTCGAACGCAACAAATCCACTACGCTTCCTCGAATGGCGGTGGTACACGACTGGTCGTCGGGCGGTGGACGCGTTCCCGCACTGACGCGCGCCGCCGCCGTCCTGCAAACGGTCACCGACGCCGGCCGACCGATGACGCTCGCCGAACTGACCGAGCTGACCGGCTTTCCGAAGAGCAGCGTGATGGGCATCTGCCACGCACTGGCTGACGAGCTGTTACTCGCCCGCGGCGTGGACGGCACCTACGTGTTGGGCTCGCGCGTGTTCGAGCTGGCCTCGACCGCACGCGCCCAGAGCTGGCCGATCCACGACATCGGGTTCAGCTACCCCATCGACGAGAGCTTCTTCCTCTCCGAGATCGGGGCGCTGCACGCCGAGGCCGACCGCCTCGACGCCCGCCTGCACGTCCATACCGCCAAGGAGGACAGAACACGCCAATCCCGGCAGATCCTCGACTTCGTCGACGCCGGATTGGATCTGATCCTGATCGAACCGGTGGCCTCCGAGGGCCTGGAGGAGGCCTGCGCCCGAGCCGGCGCAGCCCGCATTCCGGTGGTGGCCATCGGTTCGGCTGTCAGCGGCGCCAACGCGGTAGTGGCGACCGACAACACCAAGGCCGGCTTCCTTGCCGGCTCCGCACTGGCCGGCGCGTTGGGCGGGCGGGGCCGCATCGCTGTCGTCGGCGGCATTCCCATCACCGCGAACTCCGACCGCATCGCCGGCTGTCTCGCGGCGATCGCCGCGCACCCCGCCATCGAGGTGGCCGCCACCAGTCGGGGCGAACTGGACGCCGCGTCGGGGCAGCGCGCCGCCGAGGAGATCTTGGCTTCCGACGCCGGCATCGACGGCTTCTTCGCCGCCAATGACCAGATCGCCATGGGCATTTCGCAGGTCCTGCGTGATCGTGAGCTCCACGTCCCGATCGTCGGCGTCGACGGCGCCAGAAACGCCGTCGAGCAGATCCGCACCGGCGGACCCATCATCGCCACCGCAACCCAGGACCCACCGGCGCTGGTGCGGGCGGCCATCGACATCGGCATCGCCTTGCACAGCGGTGCACGCGTCACGAGGCCGTCGCGGTACATCACTCCACAGTTGATCGACGTCAACAACGCCGCGAAGTACGAACCGTGGGGGTGACCGGACCACGCACCCCGGCCGTGCACCGCGGTGCCCGCGTCCTCGATGCGGTCTCGGCTGGGACCGCCCGCACCCCCACTGCGCTGATCGGCATGCTCGGCTTGCCCAAGAGTTCGGTGTCCGACCTTCTCGGCACCCTGGAGGACGTCGGCTTCCTCACCCGCGGAACCGACGGCGGTCTGCTCACGGGCGCGCGGTGGTCACAGCTGTCCGATCCTGATGCTGTAGCGCACAACCTGTTTCGTGCCTGCGCCGCACCGGATCTCGACGGACACACCATCTCGCTGGTTCGACTGTTCGGCAATCAGGTGATCTTTGTCGACGTGCATCTGGGTCGGCTGCCGCTGCCGCTCACGCCGCGCCCCGGCCAGCGATTCGGCGCCGGCATGTGCGCCGGCGCCGCCGCCATACTGTCCTCGATGTCCGCCGATGAAGCATCGGAGGCGGTTTCGGCCGCTGCCGGTCACCTCGGACTGACCGACGAGGACATCCAGCGCTGTCTGGAGCTGCGAGCACCGCGGCGGCGCAACGTCTACGAGTCCACGTCCCCGATGGGGCACCAGCTGGCCTGTTCGGTGGCGGGCACCCGGTACGCGCTGGTCCTGCACGTGCCTGACCGTTGGCCAGAGCCCACCACCCGCAAGGCCGGTCGCGCTCTGCACGTGGCCGCCAACATCTACTGATACAACCCCGAGAAGCCGGGTCGAGCGCGAATATCGTTACGCCGCAACGGCAATCCGTGTGACACCGATCTGCCCGACGGGTGTGGCCACACTGCTGCTCAGCGCCGTCACCAACTCCGAGAACCCCACCGCCGCCGCGTGAGCAGCCCGGCTCGACAACTCAGCAGTGGATGCGGAGACCGTTGATAGTCAACGTTAACAGCTATTAACACACTAGGAACGAGAACGACTTGCGGCTGGATTGAGATATTGGGCGTGCGCAGGTACGTAGAAACCCAAAACAAGCTGTTGCACAGGCAGAAATATCGATCTGGACCCCGGCGGCCAGCTGGCCGTGACCATACTGTTGACAACATCACACCCGAGTCTTACGTTAATGCTCAGTCACACTCCAAACCGGATCAGCCGTGGCAGCCGATCGGTCGATCAGCACTCTTGGTGACGTGCCGCGGCTTCGCAGCGCGCACCTCTGCGTTGGCCAGGAGTCACGGTGCGGGCGACACGAGCGGACAACCAAGCCCAACAACGGATCCGTGGACACAGGAGGCCAAGGACGCAGACACCTCGAGCGGCCGACCCACTTCGACGTGACGAATCCGCCTGTTGGTGTCGCAGCGGGATCGGCCCGAAACCGCAGGATCGACAACCCTCAACAGTTCGCCAAGAACCACCTATACCAGGTCGTCTCGACAGCCCGGACCTGGCCAATCCGCCCATGATTGAGAACGGAGCAGCACCATGTCACTGCGCAACTCCCATGACTCGCCTTCAACCTCGGCTGACCAACGCGCACGCGCAGGCGCAATCCTCGCTGCGGTAATCGGATGCGTCGCCGCGTTCAAGGGCCTCAACGAGTCGGTGACACCGCCGGCATTGCCCATCCTGCAGGAACAATTCCAAGTCCCCGGATCGACGATCTCCTGGGTGATCACCGGCGTGCTGTTGACCGGGACCATCGCGACGCCGATAGTGAGCCGACTCGGCGAAGTCTGGGACAAACGCCGGGCACTACTCGCAGTGCTGGCCATCGTGTCGATCGGGACGCTGATGTCCGCCCTGTCGATGTCCATCGAGATGCTCATCGTCGGTCAACTGTTGCAGGGTGTCGGCCTCAGTACTGTCCCGCTGGCCATCGGGATCATCCGCGATACTCAGAACGAGGTACGTACGAAGTCCGCGAACGGCCTTCTTGTCGGGGCGATCTTCGGCAGCACAGCAGTCGGAACCATGATTGCCGGACCGATCGCCGACCACCTCTCCTACCGCTGGCTGTTCTGGGTGCCCTTCATCGCGCTCACCGCGTGCATGGTCGCGGTGTGGCACTTCGTTCCGCGTTCGCTGAAATCCGGTGGACCACGACCCCGCATCGATGCCGTCGGCAGCGTCCTGCTGGCGCTCGGACTGGCATGCGTACTCCTGGCACTGACCTTCGCCCCCAGCTGGGGCTGGCTGTCACCGAAACTGCTGCTGCTCTTCGCCGCTGGACTGGCAGCGTTCGCACTCTTCGTCCGTACCGAACTCACCGTCGTCGATCCGCTGATCGATCTGCGGCTCATGCGCAGCTTCACCGTGGTGGCCGCAACGGGTCTGATGTTTCTGGCCGGCTACTGCATCAATGCGTTTCTGATCAGCGTGCCCATCCAGATACAGCTGCCCGCGTCCACCGGTTACGGTCTGGGCCAGACGGCGACCGTCACCTCCGTCATCCTGGTCTCCGCGATGATGATCGGGTTGTCCGCCCCCTTGATCTCCGTACTCGACCGGAGGCTCGGCTCGCGCATCGCGTCAGCACTGGCTCCCATCTCGATCCTGGCCGGTGCTGCTCTGATGCTCGTGGCCGGGAACCGGGGCAGCATCGTGATCATCGTCGTCGTCTCCCTGCTCATCAACTTCGGCATCTCTGTGTCGATGACCCAGTCACTGAACCTCGTGGTCACCGGTGTCCCCGCCGATAAGGTGACCGAGTTCAACGGCCTCAACTTCGCCATCCAGGCGGTAGCCGGGACGGTGGGTGCCCAGGTATCCGGCGCAGTCCTCACCGTCGACGGCGCTGCCGTCGGCACCCCTCCACCGTGGAGTGGGTTTGCGATTGCGTGGGGGCTTTCCGGTGTACTCGCCGTCATTGCCTTGGCCCTCGTCCTGGCAGTCCGAACCCCGCGACCCTCAACCCGGTAGCAGCTCCGCTGCGTCGGCCCTGGATCACGCCCAGGGCCGACGCTCCATGTCAGATGACGGTCAAGCCCGGTGTCGACTGCGATGGGGGTGCCGCCTGCTGCTCTCGAATCCGCTTCGCGGAAGGTAATAATATCGCTATTTCATTAACTATTGCCGAGGCCGAGACAACTCGGCGCACATCCGTTTCACGAGCTAGTTCATACCCTTCAAGTGCCCTTTATGTCACGTCTCCGGACTCGCCTTGACAGCTCGTCTGGGCAGACATACGTTAATGAGCATTCACACCGTGAGGAGAGGTCAAAGACCATGCGATTCATATTCATGAGTGAGGGCGAGACAGCGCCTGGGGCTTCGTACGAGCACCGTTACCGCGAATTGATCGACGAAGTACTGCTGGCAGAGGAGGTGGGCTTCGACGCATTCGGCACCTCCGAACAGCACCTGGCCATCGGCACCGCCACCACCTCGGCACCCGAGGTTCTGTATCCGTATCTGATGGCGCTGACCAGCCGGATCCGGTTCGTGCACCTGGTGACCCTGCTTCCCACGCGGATCAACCACGCCATTCGTGTCGCCGAGCGGCTCGCCACCGAGGACCTGCTGTCTCATGGTCGTGTCGAGCTGGGAGTGGGGCGCGGAAACACAACGCTCTCCCTGCGCGCGTTCGAGGTCTCGCCCGCCGAGAACAAGTCGCAGCAGCTCGAAGGCATCGAAGTGATCCGCCGAGCGCTGCACAACGAGGTGTTTTCCTTCGTCGGCGAACACTACAAGATCCCGCCCCGCAGCCTTGTGCCCAGAAGCATCCAGACGCCCTATCCACCCATCCACATGGCGACGGGCAGTCCCGAATCCGTCAGGGCTGCAGCCGAACTCGGCGTCGGTGCGATCGTGGGTGGCTTCTACTTGGGCTTCGATTTCGTCGAGAACATGATCCGTATCTACGACGAGGCGCTGGCTTCGGCGACGCACACCTATCCACTCCAAGCCGAACGTCTGGTGGCGATCGGCGGAGGCATGCACTGCGCAGAAACCCGAGAGGAAGCCCGCAGCTGGGCGCGCGGCCTCAAAGAGACGGTCGGGTTGTCCACCGACGCCTACGAGCGACTGTCGAAGCTGTCCAGCGATTACCAGTACATGGGCGCGGTGAAGCATCTCGACTTCAGCGACGAGCAGTACATGTTCGAGGAGTCGTCCGGGTTCATCGTCGGCGACCCGGATGACTGCATCGCCCAGGTTCAGCGATTCGCCGATCTCGGCGTCGACTCCCTGGTGATGCGAATCGACGGTCTGCCGCACAAGGAGCTGATGAAGTCGATCGAACTCTTCGGCAAGTACGTGATCCCCAAGTTCAAGAACCCGCGCGGCATAGCGCGTACCCCGAGGCCATCCTGGCCGACATCCGCGCCGCGCGCCCCGCCCATTACGCCGAACGAGAGGCATTCGAGGAGAACATGAACCAGAAGCAGCCGGCCATCAGCGGTGTCGGAGCGGGTGAGGGCCGGTGAGCGCCCGCAACGGCGACGACGTCTTCGCGCGGTATCCCCGGGAGTTCCTGATCGAACGCAAACCCAACGGGGTCCTGCTGATCACCCTCAACCGGCCCGAGCACCTCAACGCACTCACCATGCCGATGTTCGAGCAGATGGGCGACCTGCTGATCGACGCCGACCGCGACCCGCAGACCCGCGTCGTGGTGGTCACCGGCGCCGGCCGCGGTTTCTGCACGGGTATGGATGTCGCTCAACCCGATCCGTCACTCGAGGACGCCATTGTCCTCATGGAGACCGAACGCCGGCGCATCATGGCCACGCTGAGCATGGACAAACCACTGATCTCGGCGATCAACGGCCCCGCAGTCGGGTGGGGTCTGTCACTGGGCCTGCTGGCCGACATCAGCATCGCCGCCGAGGACGCGGTGCTCATGGACGGGCACACCCGCGTCGGTGTGGTTGCCGGCGACCACTCGTCGTTGATCTGGCCGCTGCTGGTCGGCATGGCCAAAGCCAAGTACTACCAGCTCACCTCGGCTCGGTTGACCGGGATCGAAGCCGAACGCATCGGGCTGGTGAGCCTCGTGGAGCCCAGGGAGAAGGTGCTCGAGCGCGCGTTGTCGATCGCCGACGATCTGGCGATGGGCTCGCAGCGGGCGATCCAGTGGACCAAACGGTCGCTGAACACCGGGTGGCTCACCAACAATCTTCCCCAGCAGGAACTCTCGGCCGCGCTGGAGACGCTGAATTTCGCCGGCGCAGACTATCTCGAGGCGCGCCAGGCGTTCCGGGAGAAGCGCCCGACCCGCTTCCCGTCGGCTCACGGCCACCTTTCGGCGCCGGCCCCGGAACCCGCCGGCCAACCATGACCGAGGTGTCTCTGTCGGAGGTCCCCGGGGCGAATTGGGTCGACCGGGACGGCGTCCTCGTCCTCACGATGGACCGGCCGCCGGCGAATGCACTCAACCGCGGCCTGATCGTCGGTCTGTGCAGGTTCTTCACCGAACTGGCAGCCCATGATGCTCCTGCACCGGTGGTTCTCACCGGTGCAGGAGCCCGCTTCTTCACCGCCGGTGGCGACATCAAGGAGCTCGAGGGCACGGGCACCGCCGAGATCGAGGGACGGATGCGTGACTTCCACGCACTGCTGGTGGCTCTGGATCGTTTCCCCCGGCCGTTGATCGCCGCGGTGAACGGGCACTGTGTCGGTGGCGGACTCGAACTGGCGCTGTTCGCCGACACGGTCTTGGCGACCCCGCACGCCACATTCGGATTCCCGGAGATCAACCACGGTCTGCTGCCCGCGGACAAGGGACTACAACGTGCGGTGCGCCTGCTCGGCGCACCCGCCGTGCGATCCATGGTGTTGTCCGGCGACCTCTTCTCCGCCGAGAAAGCCGTCGGCATCGGGTTGGTGGAACGACTCGAGAACCCCACCTCCTTGCTCGAGTCCGCCATCGAGACCGCCCGATCCGCAGGCGCCAAGGCGCCCGTGCTCTACCGGGCACTGAAACGAAGCGTCAACGATTCCGACAGCGGCCGAGACGAGCGGTCACTGGCCACCACCATCAGCGCCGCGCAGGACTACTTCGAAGATCCCGTCGCCGCCGCGCTGCGGGCCGGCTGGAAACGGGAAAGGGTCTCGGGTGGCCACTGACCGGCAGATGGCCGGCAACATCAATAACGCTGAGGACGAAAGCAGACGACGGTGGCGATGACAGTCGTTGATCAGATGTACGAAAGTCGCGAACAGAATCAGGTCTCGAGCCAAGCTCGTCTGCCCCGGTACCACCGTGAGTGAGGCAGGTACGGCGGGCGCCTCAGCCGGTGAGGTCCGGATCGAGCGGATGACCAGCGACGAGGTGGCGGCGGCCGTCGCCGGTGGTTCCCGCACCGCGATCCTGCCGCTGGGCGCCGTCGAACAACACGGCCCCCATCTGCCCCTGTCGATGGACGCCGATCATGCCGACGCACTGGCCGTCCGCATCGCCCACGCACTCGGGGATGCTCTGGTTCTACCGACGATCCGAGTCGGATACTCCCCTCACCATCTCGGCTTCGCGGGCACACTGTCATTACGACCCTCGACCCTGGAAGCACTGTGCGAGGACTACGGTGCCCACCTGGTGGATTCGGGCTTCGACACACTCGTCCTGTTCTCCGGTCACATCGGCAACTACTCCGTGATGCGTGAGTTCGAGGACCGCCTGAGCACCATATTGGCACCGCTGTCGGTGATCGTCTTTCCCAGTAGTGAAGCGATCCTCGACGCGTGGCGCGACGCCGCAGGGGCGTCTGGACTGCGCGACCACGTCGGTGGCCACGCGGACATTGCAGAGACGTCGGTCATGCTCGTGCTGCATCCCGACCGGGTGCGGCCGGACCGGCTGGCCTCCGGGCTCTCCGTCGACACCGACGATGCATTCCTGGCGCGCGTGTTCGACGAAGGTCTCAAAGCACTGTCCCCCAACGGAATTCTCGGCGACCCTCATGGAGCCAATACCGCGATCGGCACTACCTGCCTCGAGTTGGTCACCGATCTGATCGTCGATTACGTCCGGAGCCGACACCCATAGCGTTGTCGCGGAGTTACCTCAACAAACCCAACCACCCTGCGTTCATTCTCAGGAGCAAGCCAGATGAACACCCTCAACCGGATCAGTTCCGGTGACCTCAGCCACGACATGTCACGACTGCGCAGGCTCTACGGTCGCTACCCGACAGGCGTGGCCGCGATCTGTGCGCTGCGCGACGGACAACCAGTGGGCATCGTCGCCACGTCATTCACCCCTGTCTCGATGGAACCAGCCCTGGTGTCGATCTGCGTGCAACACACCTCGACAACATGGCCGCAACTGTCCCGAGGGGGTCATGTCGGAATCTCCGTGCTCGCCGAAGGACATGCCGAGTTGTCGCGACAGCTGGCGGCAAAGACCGGTGATCGTTTCGCCGGGCTCACCTGGTTTGCCAGCGAGTCCTCGGGAGTGTTCCTCGCGGATGCGGCGGCCTGGCTCGACTGCCGGATCAGCTCATCGATCACAGCAGGTGATCACGAGGTAGTGCTACTGGAAGTGATCAGCGCTGCCGATGACGCCACTGTCTCGCCACTGATCTTCCACGACAGCCGATTCCGAACCATGCTCGCTGATGACCACCACAAGTGACCGGAGCGTGCGCGCTCGCACCGACGCCGCCGACGTGACCCAGCTCGACCTGGGCTGGAGGATCGCCGAAGTGGCCGCCGACCCCGTCGCGGTTCCGGCCGAAACCCAGGCCATGGTGATCAACCGCCTCATCGACAACGCCGCGGTGTCGGCCGTCTCCGTGGGCCGGCGCCTTGTGGGGGTCGCGCGCGCTCAGGCCCGCGCACACCGGAACACCCCGGGGGCAGCGATTTTCGGCATCGACGGAACCTTCTCGCCCGAGTGGGCGGCCTTCGCCAACGGTGTGGCCGCTCACGATCTCGAGTTTCACGACGCCTTCCTGGCCGGCCACCACGCACATCCCAGTGGCACCATCCCCGCCCTTGTGGCCGTGGCCCAGCACACCGGACTTCGTGGCACGGATGTGATTCGCGGTATCGCCACCGCGTACGAAGTGCACATCAGCCTGGCCAGGGGATTGTCACAGCGTCACAGCACTTTCGATCACGACGCACACCTGGGTGTCTCCGTGGCTGCAGGTCTGGGCACCCTGCTGCGGTTACCCGCGCCGACAATCCGTGCCGCCATCGGCCACGCCGCGCATCTGACTGCGCTGCCCGGCCGATCCCGGTCCGGCTGGCACCGTCACACACCCGCCCACACCGGCAAACTGGCGATCGAAGCCGTCGACCGCGCGATGCGTGGTGGCTCGTCAACCCTGTCTGCAGACGATGCCCAAGACGAGCTCGACTCCACATTGTGGCCTGCGGAGCACGTGTCCCTGCCGGCGATGGGAGAACCCAAGCGGGCCATCTTGGATAGTTACCCGCGCCAGCATTCCGCCGGCTACCTCGGGCAGGCTCCGATCGATCTGGCTCTTCGGATGCGGGATCGGATCAGCCGCCTCGGCGACATCGAGTCCATTGTGCTGCGCATCGGTCATCACGCTCATCTCGTGGTCGGCACCGGCTCGGCTGATCCACACAAGTTCGAGCCCGATGTATCACGAAATGCGTTGAGCCAATCGGTGGTGTACTTGTTCGCCGTCGCGCTGCAGGACGGCGTCTGGCATCACGAGCGGTCGTACGCGGCAGAGCGTGCCCAGCGCCCCGACACCGTCGAGCTGTGGCAAAAGATCGCCACGGCCGACCTGCCGTCGACCGATTCCGTGAAAACGCCCTTCGGCGTCCGGGCCGAAGTCACCATGGCCAGTGGCGAGGTGATCGTTGATGAGCTCGCAGTAGCGGATGCACACCCGGCGGGTGTGCATCCATTCGAACGCAAGGACTACGTGGCGAAGTTCACCGAACTCGCCGAGGGGGTCATCGACAGGCGCGAGCAGCAGCGTTTTCTGGACGTCGTGACATGCCTGAACGATCTCAAGCGAGGTTCACTGGGAATGCTGAACCCACTGGTGGACAGTCGAATCCTGGACGAAGCTCCCACCACCTACGGTGTTTTCCGGTAGCCATCCGATCGCTGGCCCCACGAGGGCCGGGCTGACTCCCCCGCAGCCCGGCCGGCAGCTCAATCCGCACCACCGAGGCGACTTCGCCTCCGGTTCGGCTTGGCGGCGTAGCGCGCCTCGCGAGCAATCGCTTCAAGCTCCCCCGCGTCGTACATCTCGTCGATGAGCTCGCGGAACGCTTCGAGGATGGCCGCCCGCCGTATGGTGCCCTTGGCGGTGAGCTCGCCGGCGGTGACCGACAGCTCGCGCGGCAGAACACGATACTTCTTCAGCTGATAGGGCCGTGAGAACTCGGCGTTCACTTCATCGAGCCACGCGGTCAGCGCGGCGTCGCGGTCCCCGGCCGAAAGCTGGGCGGCGTCTGAGCTCAGACCCAGCAGTACCGAGAGGTATTTTCGTCCGTCGCCAACCACCACGGCCTCGTCGACGAGCGGGCTGGCTTTGAGTCGCACCTCGATCGGCTGTGGGTTGACCATCTTGCCCCCACTGGTCTTCAAGACATCCTTGAGCCGGCCGAGGATCTTCACCTCGCCGTCGGGGTCCAGCTCGACCAAATCGCCGGTGCAGTACCAGCCGTCCGACATGGCCGCCGAGGATGCCTCGGGATTCTCCCAGTACCCCACGAACAGCGAGGGGGTGCGCAGTTGCAGCTCGCCCTGCTCGGACACCCTCAGTGCCCAACGAGGATCCGGGAGGCACTTGCCGATGGTGCCCGGTTCGGGAAACGACCGATCCCATTGCGCCAGAACCGAACCGCAGGTTTCGGTGGTGCCGAAGAGCTCTCGGAGGTCAAGCCCCCACATGTGCCAGAGTGCGGCTACGTCCGGGGTCATGCTCCCCGATGCGGTCCAGGTCACCCGGATGCGATCCATGCCCACCTTGGCCAGCAGTGGGGTGAACACGGTCTTGCGGGCCAGCGCGTTCGCTGCCGCCAGGTACCACGGTAGCGTGCGCCCCTGCCAGCGCCGAACACTGACCGCACGTGCTACTCCCATGGCCGCGCGGTAACTCAGCTGGAACGTCCGTCCCGACTCGGAGAGTGCCTGCAGCGCCTCAGCGGCGAGCTTCTCGTGCATTCGCGGCGGCCAGAGCACGGCCGTCGGCCGCACACCGATGAGGGCGTCGAGGCGTTCGTCGATGCTGCAGTGGGTGATGACCAGTCGCGTCATGATGGGTACGTGGATGGCGATGAGAGCCGGTGCGACATGCGACAATCCGAGAAAGCCCACGAGATCGTGGCGGGTGCGTCCGAGGTCGGGGTAAGACATGGCGAAGCCGAGGACCGAGTACTGGAGGGTGCGGTGGGTGTGCGTGACACCCTTCGGCGCACCTGTTGAGCCGGAGGTGTAGAACAGGCCCGCGGGTTGATCGATGTCACCGGCGTTCACCATGTTGTCGAAGAGCGTCGGTTCCGCGGCAGCCTGCTCGCGGCCACCGGCCCGTAGTTCCTCCCACGTCTGCACCGTGCCCTCCCCTGCCAGGGCGGCTGGGCGCACGTCGAGCCCGATGGCCACCCGCAGATGAGCAAGCTCAGGAGCCAACGCCGCCAGCTTCTCGGCATCGTCGGTGGTTTCGACGATCATTGCCGTGGCCTTGCTGTTCTCCAGCACGTGCCGGACTTCCGAGAGGGAACTGGTCTGGTGCACACCGACCGGGATGGCGCCAACACTGAGGATCGCTTGGGCCGCTATCACCCATTCGCGGCGGGTTCCGGACAGGATCGCCACACGGTCACCCGCTGCGATGCCCCGCCGGTGCAGGCCCAGTGCCACCTCGCGAACTTCGTTGAGATAGTCGCCCCAGGTGGTCTGCCGAACCACGCCGGCCGACCAGCTCTGGAACGCGACGGTTTCCGGCTCGAATCTGGCGCGTTCGCACAGCATCTGCGGAAAAGTCCGATCGACGGCCTCGAAACCGGCCAAGGTCGACAGCACCGGCCTCCCGTCACTGATATCGGCATCCGACGGCATGGCCGTGACATCATTACCCATCAGTCCAGTTCCTCAGTCAGAGTTGTTCAATTCACCGCCGGAGAACCGCACAGTCGTCTGTCGTCATCCGCCGGCTTTTCACGGTTCAGGGCATTCGCTTCATTGCGTATCTTCGTCCGATGGGCCCAGAATGCCGGCCACATCGCACAGGCATTCCGAATTTCGGGGGTCACGGACTTGTTCGCGGCGGGTATCGCCGGACATCAGCGGACTCCGGCGGGCAGAAGCCTGCGATGTGAACACATATTAACGTAGAGTGGCCGGATGCGCTTTGTCAATCATCAGTCTCGAAACAGGATCAGTGCAAGTTTGGAAGAAAATAGGGGCTGCTCAGGCAGCAATCGTGACCCAGTGACCGCACGCGCAGGCGCCTCTTTCCCGCTGCGGATCGTGATCGCAGAATTTAACAACCATTACTCGATATCGTGATTGCCATGACTGCAGACCGCCCCCCAGCCAAGTCGCCCCGCGCGAACGGTTCTCGTCGAGAGCTGTTGCTGAAGGTGGCTGCGGACCTATTCATCGAGCACCCCTACGACTCGGTCACCGTCGAAATGCTGTGTGCGAAAGCAGGAATCTCCGCACCCGGTCTCTATCGCCACTTCCGGAACAAACAAGCTCTGCTCATCGCCGTCGTGGAAGACCCGATCGGTGCGCTTCACGAGTTCGCGCGAAAGGCCGCCGAGGCGGATACCGACCCGCATACGACCCTGACGGCCATGGTGGACTTCCATATCCACAGCGTCTTGGAGGGACCGCCGACTCCGCTCATTTTCCTCAAGAACGAGCACTCGTTTCCCGAAGCCGACCGTCGTCGCATTCGCCGCTCCATGAATCTCTATGCCGAGGAATGGATCTCGGTGGTGACACGGCTTCGCCCGGACTTGTCCGAGCCAGCGGTACGACTTCTGACCCAGAGCGTCTTCTCCATGCTCAATGCCGCTGCGACACTGCACAAGGGCCTGGACCACAACACGATCCTCACCACGATGTCCACCGCGGCGTACAACGCGCTCACAGCGTCCGACCAGCCGCCGAGGCCAACCGAAGCTACGTGAGCACGGCGCGGCCGGCGCACGGTCATTGCTCCAGCCGTGCCCGGACCGCGGTCAGATACCGCGCCGCATCGGCACCGTCGATGAGCCGGTGGTCGTATGTCAGTGACAGATACGCCATGGTCCGAGCTCGGATCAGGAGTGCACCGTCGGCGTCATGCTCGGGTACCAGGCGTTGAGTGGCAGCACCGATGCCGAGGATTGCCGACTGGGGCTGGTTGATGATGGGAGTGTCGAACAGTGCCCCGCGGCTGCCGGTGTTGGTGATCGTGAAGGTGCCACCGCTCAACTCGTCGGGCCGTATGGAGCCGTCGCGCACGGCTGCGGCTGCAGTCGCGATAGCTGCACCCATCTCCACGACATCCTTGTGCTGGGCATCGCAGATGACCGGCACCATCAGCCCCTTGGGGCTGTCCACTGCCACCCCCAGGTGCACGGAGCCGTGATAGGTCACCTCAGAACAGTCGGCGTCGACCGTGGCATTGATGATGGGGTGCTCGACAAGAGCGTCCACCGCGGCCACCACGATGAAGGGCAGATAGGACAGCCGGGAGCCGGTGCGTTCGAAGAACTCCTGTTTCATCTGCGCGCGGCGGGCCGCGATCACCGTCAGGTCCGCCTCCACAACGGTGGTCAATTGGGCTGCGGTCTGCAGTGATTCGACCATCCGACGTGCGATCGTCCGGCGAATCCGCGGCAGCTTTTCCACCCGGTTGCCTTCACCGCCGGCGTCGATCTCCGATGTCGACGACTCCGTGGGCGCGGGCATCACCGAGTCCGCTGCTTCGGGCACAGGCGGGGGCTGAGTTGCGACGGGAGGAGTCGTCGTCTGCGGATTCGGAGTCGACGGTGCGGAGACCCCGAGAGTGGCGACGATGGCACCCACGGCCACAACAGCGTCCTCGGGTTCGATGACCTCCATCAGGACGCCGGCCGCCGGAGCCGTGATCTCGGTGTCCACCTTGTCGGTCGACACTTCGAGCAGTGGTTCGTCGACCTCCACGTAGTCACCCACGGCTTTGAGCCAGCGTGTGATCGTCGCCTCGGTGACAGCCTCACCCAGGCTGGGCAGTGGCACGGCGATGGCATTTTCCGCTGCAGTCATGTCAGACCGTCCCGACGAGATCGAATGCGGCGCCCACAATGCTGTCGGTATCGATTCCGTGATATCGGTACACCTCTTGCAGGGAGCCGACCTGACCGAATCGACTGACGCCCAGCTGAACTCCCGGTACACCGTTGATGGCGGGCAGGAACGCCAACGTGTGTGGGTGACCGTCGAGGACGCTGAGCATCGGTGCAGCTCGGCCAGCCGGGAAAAGCTGATCCAGAATCCAGGTGGGTCCGTCGCCGCGCCCCTGCCGGGCCTGCAGCGCCTCGTACAGAAGGCCCGGGCTGGTGACACACACGACATCGGCATCAACACCGTGCTGCGCCCGGCGCTCGGCGGCGGCCAAGGTCTCGGTCATCACCGCGCCCATACCGACCAGCGTCAACCCGGGGCTGGCGGCCTTGCGCAGCACGTAACCTCCGGCCAGCACGTGGCGGCGTCGGCGCTGCCGTCCGGCGGGGTCGACGGGTACTGCGGCCAGCAACTGGTCCACCGGGCGGGTGGACAACCGGATGTAAGCCGATGTGCCGTCGGGACGGCCGATGCGTCCGATGCACGACAACAGCGTCCATTCGACATCGATGGCGAAAGCCGGCTCATAACTGACACAGCCCGGTTGCTCCAGACCGATGGAGGGCGTCTTGATCGATTGGTGGGCTCCGCCCTCGGCGGCCAACGTGACGCCGGACGGGGTACCAACCAGAATGGACTGCCCCCCTGCATAAATCCCGTACGACCAGGGTTCCAGCGCGCGCTCGACAAACGGGTCGTAAAGCACGCCGATGGGCAGCAGCGGCTGTCCCCACCGGCTCCACGTTGCGCCGAGTTCGCTCATGAGTCCGACGAGATTGGTTTCGGCGATGCCGAGTTCCATGTGTTGCCCGGTCGGTTTCTCCCGCCAGTGCATGATCGTCTCCGGGTCATCGTCGAACCAGTTGCGACGCTCACTCGGGGACCAGACACCGACCTTGTTCAGCCAGCCGGCCAGGTTGGTCGTCGAACTGACATCGGGGCTGACGGTCACGACCCGTTTGGCAGCTTCCGGAGACTGGCGGCTCAAGTCGAGCAGCACCCGGCCCAGCGCGGCCTGGGTGGTCGCCGTCCCCGACGGAGTGCGTCCCAAGTCTCCCGGTATGGGCGGTGGCGTCATCAGCTGCACCGGTTCACGTTTGAGACGGTGCGCCGTTTGCATGCAGAGGCGACCCGCGGCGGTCTCGGGATCGAATCGAGGCCAGGGATTGCCGACGTCGATGCCCAAGTCCACGGCCAGCTGCTCATACTGCTCCGTCGTGAGCAATGAGGAGTGATTCTGCGGGTGCCCCTGAGTGGGAAGCCCACGGCCTTTGATGGTGTAGGCAATGATGGCCGTCGGCCGAGTGTCGTCGATTCGCGCGTACGCTTCGCGCAGCGCAACGAGATCGTGGCCGCCGAGATTGCGTATCGCCTCGAGTAGTTCCGCATCCTCGAGCTCGGCCACCAGTGCGGCGATGGCCGGCGCGTCCGGGCCCGTTCCCGGTAGCCGCTGGCGGAGTTCCTCTGCGGCACACCGCAAGAGGCGCTGATACTCGGGATTGGGCATGTCGAGGATTCGGGTGCGCAGGGCGGAACCGCCGGAACGGGTGAACAGCGACTCCAGCAAGGCACCGAACTTCACCGTGATCACCTGCCAGCCCGCCGCGGTGAACATTGTCTCCAGCCGCCCGGCAGCGATATTGGGCACCACCCGGTCCAACGACTGACGATTCAGGTCGATGATCCAGACAATCTCGCCGAGATCAGCCACCGTAGGGTCGAGGACGGCCTCCCAGACCGCACCTTCATCCAGTTCGGCATCGCCGACGAGCGAATACTGCCTGCCCTTACCAACTGCGCCGATCTGGGAGTCGACGTATCGGCGCGCGATCGCGCCCCAGATCGGCGCCGTGGCACCGATTCCCACCGAGCCGGTCGAGTAGTCGACCGGGTCCGGGTCTTTGGTGCGGCTCGGATAGGACTGCAGTCCGCCGAACTCACGAAGCCGCGGCAAATACGACACATCGAGTTCACCCAGGAGGTAGTTGATTCCGTGCAGCACTGGTGAGGCATGCGGTTTGACCGACACCCGGTCGCCTGGTTGCAGCTGCTCGAACCACAGCGACGTCATGATCGTCGCCATCGACGCACTGGATGCCTGATGCCCACCTACCTTCAGTCCGCTGGTGTTGGGGCGAATTCGGTTGGCGTGGTGAATGATCGCGGTGGACAACCACAACACTCGCTGTTCGATCTCGCGCAGCGTGGTATGGGGGCTGTCAACATGGTGTGCAGTGCGCAGCACTGCGGTGTTGCCGGGCATCAAGGGTCCTCGTCGGTGAGCGTGGGGTGTGACAGGAGTTGCTGCACTGGACTCAGGTCATGAGTCTGCGACCGCGTAGTCGCGCGGGTTCCCTGGGTGAGAGAGGCCCAGCGCGGTGGTGGTGTACCGCCACCCGAGTCACGGTCCGCGTGTGCAAAAGACCATCGATAGTGGACCACCGACGTCACGTATGCGCAAGGCATGCTCGTCCGTCAATGCAATCTGCTCATCTTCAAACGCGCGACGCCGATCAGACTGTGCATTGTGACCAACGGACGGCGCATCAACGCGCTCGAAGCGACGATCAACAAGACAGGGTGCCGGACGCCGGTGTCCCCGTACCCAGGGCTGAGCGATCTGCCCACCGGCACGCCGGAATGCGCGCTTGCACTGGGCAGAATGCGCGACGGCATCCACACCCATTGTGCGACAGGGCCACAACCGTGTTGACTGGGTTACACCCCTCTCCCTGGTGTGGGCACCTGCCATCAGGGGACGACGAGGATTCGAAAGATTCAGCCCCGAGGAGGGACGCCGCGATGAGCGCCAACAAGCAATCAGCGCAACACACGTCGATGAGTTACGAACCACTGACTCCCACCGCATACCTCGATCGCGCGGCCGCCTGTCATGGGGACCGTGTGGCCGTGGTGGACGGTGAACTCAGCTGGACCTACGAACAGCTGCACCAGCGGTCGGCGCAACTGGCGGGCGGGCTGGCGCAGCTGTCGACTGGACGTCCGGTCGCCGTTCTGGCGCCCAACTCGCATGTTCTGCTCGAAGCGCATTTCGGTGTGCCGTGGTCCGGTTCGCCCCTGATCGCGCTCAACACCCGGCTCTCGGCACCCGAAATTGCGTACATGTTGGGCCATTCCGAGGCCTCCGTACTGATCTACGATCCGGTCTTCGCTGAGGTTGTCGAGCAGGTGCGAGGGCAGATGAGCGCTTCACCGCTACTGGTACAGGCCGGTGATGATCAGCAAAGTGACTACGAGCAGATGTTGTCGGCAGCTTCCCCGCTGCAACGCGCCCCGGTCGACGAGCTGGCATTGCTGTCTGTCAACTACACCTCGGGAACCACGGGAAAACCGAAGGGAGTGATGTACTCTCACCGCGGCGCCTATCTTCAGGCATTGGCGATGGTCGGACACACGGGTCTGTCCCCCTCTGCGGTCTACCTGTGGACCCTGCCGATGTTCCATTGCAACGGCTGGTGTTTCCCGTGGGCAGTCACCGCCGCGGCCGCCACCCATGTGTGCTTGCGCAAGGTCGAGCCCTCAGAGATCTGGCGACTGATCAGGCGACAGGGCGTCACTCACCTCAACGGCGCCCCCACCGTGCTGTCCATGATCGCCCACGCGCCCGAGGCAGACACCATCGACGGCACACCGGTGCGGATCGCCACCGGCGGTGCGCCGCCGTCGCCGGCCATCCTGCGCCGGATGTCGGCACTCGGATTCGACGTCACCCATCTGTATGGACTGACCGAAACCTACGGGCCCGCGGCCATCTGCGATTGGAGACCCGAGTGGGACGAACTGGATCTGGAAGCGCGCGCAAAGATCAAAGCCCGTCAGGGTGTGGCGAACATGATCTCCTGCGAGATCCGTGTGCTCGCCGACGACGGCACAGATGTGCCCTCCGATGGCGCGACCACCGGCGAGATCGCGTTGCGGGGCAACAACGTGATGGTCGGGTATCTGCATGACCCAGCCGCCACCGAGGCGGCGGCCCCCGACGGCTGGTTCCGCACCGGCGATCTGGGCGTACGCCATCCCGACGGGTACATCGAACTGCGTGATCGCAGTAAAGACGTCATCATCTCAGGCGGAGAGAACATTGCCTCGGTGGAAGTCGAGCAGGCGATCATGGAGCACCCCGCCGTCCTCGAAGTCGCGGTGATCGCGTTTCCTGATGCGCAGTGGGGCGAAGTTCCGGCTGCCCACGTCGCACTCAAACCCGGCTGTGAAGCCACCGCCGATGAGATCATCGATCACGTCAAAGCCACGATTGCACGTTTCAAGGCGCCCAAGCACGTCATCTTCGGCGAGCTGCCGAAGACGTCTACCGGCAAGACGCAGAAGTATCTGCTGCGCGAGCGCGCCTGGCAAGGTCAGGGCAAGCGCGTTCAATGATGCGTAGAGGTGGTGCGGCATAAGCGCAACAACAGAACATCAGATCGCGTGGGAACTCGCCGACGCCCTGAACCAGCATCTGACCGTCGAGGACCGCGCCGTGGTGTACATGAACCTGGGCAGCGCGCACCATTCAGCGGCCATTCGTCGCCTCCTGCATGTGGCTCTGCGCGCCCAGGTTGGGCTTTCAGCCTCGATTCTCGACGAACTGCAGGTGTGGTGCCGTGTCTGCCGGCGCGAGGATGACTTCGCGCCGCTGCTTGCGCGACTCCGGCAACCGACCTCATCGCCGGGGCTCCCCCGGCCCGGTAACGTCAGTCGCGGTATGCCCTGACCAGTCTCTAGAGCCGCAGCGCCTCGGCGATCAACGCCGCCTGGGCGATCACCGCGTCCTGCCACGGTTGCAGCAGATGCGCCGGCGAGGCATCGAAGCTCTGCCCGAACGGGTCGACCGCACCGGTTTCGTGACCGGTCAACGCTTCCAGCACCGCCAGCCCGCAGAACGGTACGTGCACCGGCGAATAGCCGCCTTCGTGGAGAAGACGATCTTGCCGCCGCACACGTCCTCGGCCAGGGTGACCAGGAGGGCGGCCATGTCCTTGAAGCCACCCGAGGTGACGGTCATGCAGCCGAGCGGGTCGACGGGACTGGGATCGAATCCGCTGGAGACGAAGATGATGTCGGGCCGGAACGCCGTCACGGCCGGGACGGCGACCCGTTCGATCGCCGCGAGGTACGCCCCGTTGCCCGAGCCGGCGTGCAGGGGCACGTTGATGTTGGTGCCGCTGGCTCCGGTGTCGGTGACGGCGCCGGTGTCCTGAGGGAAGAGCCGGTCCTGGTGCAGGGAGATGGTGAGCACATCGGGGTCGTCCCAGTAGATGGATTCGGCGCCGTTGCCGTGGTGGACGTCGTAGTCGACGATCGCGACCCGCCGTACACCGAGGTGGGCACGGGCGTATTCGATGGCGACACAGACGTTGGAGAAGATGCAGAAGCCCATGCCCGTGTCGCGGCGGGCGTGGTGGCCGGGTGGGCGCACCAACGCGTAGGCGTTGTCGGCGGCGCCGGTGAGGACGGCCTCGGCGGCGGCGATGGTGCCGCCGGCGGCCAGCCGGGCGATGTCGTAGGACCCGGGTCCGAACGGGGTGAAGCCGTCTCCCCCGTCGCCGCCGCGGTCGGCGCTCTCGCGTTCGATGCGATCGATGTACGCGGCGTCGTGCACCCGCAGCAGGTCCTCGCGTGTGGCCGTCCGTGGTGCGATCCGGGTCAGCTCGTCGATCATCCCGGAGACCTCGACCAGCCCGGCCATGCGGGATTTCGACTCGGCGCTCTCGAAGGTCATGTGCGGCTGGTTGAAACCGCCGGCCGGGAAGATGCCGACGTGGGTGCCGGTGTCATGCCAGGCGTAGCGTTCGTGCCAGATGTAGCCGGTGCGTCGTTGCGCGCTCATGTGGTACCCACCTTCTCGGGAGCCTGCAGGGAATCGAAAAGCTCGTCCACGCGCCGCTTTTCGTCAGCGTTCGACGGCATGGCGTACGCCACGACGATGTATACGGCGAAGTTGACGGCCAGGGCGGCCACCCCGGAGGTCAGGCCGCCGAGCGCCGGGATGGCGATCGGGTAGAGCACCTGCAGCACACAGGCCGTGCCGAAACCGAGGACCATCGCGGCCACCGCGGCGGTGGCATTGCCGCGGCGCCAGAAGATTCCGAGGAACACCGTGGGCGCAAGCTGCACGATGCCCTGATAGGACACCTGCGCCAGCGTCACCATGCCGGAGGACAGCGCGTCCGTCGTCGCCACCGCGACCGCACCGGCCAGCAGCGTCAGCACGCCGACCGAGATCTTGCCCCAGCGGGGATCTTCGACGCGGGTTCCGCGGGCCACGCCCACCACGTCGTTGGCGATCTGCGCACCCAGGGCCTGCAGGTTGGCCCCGACGTTGCCCATGGTGGCGGCCAGCACGCACACCCCGGCCAGCGTCAGGATCGCCGGTCCGCCGATGGAGGCCGTCAGGAACCACACCTCGTCGGGGGCCTCGGCCACGCCGGGGTAGGTCGAGGCCGCCAGGGCCAGCAGGCACAGCGAGGAGCCGAAGATCAGCAGTAGCGGTGAGGCCATCACGGCAGCGCGTTTGATGGTGTGGGTGCTGTTGGAGGCGAACAGCCGTACGAAGATGTCCGGCCAGCACCAGCCGCCGAGCGCACCGGTGGCGATCAACGAGAACAGATACAGCGGGCCGTCGACGCTGCCAGGCCCGGGCAGGGTGAAGAACGTGGGGTCGACCTCGCCGAAACCGTGGCCGTGGGTCAGCAACCAGGTGAGCAGGCCGAGGATCAGCACGGTGCCGACCAGATACGCGACGATGCCCTGCACGAAATCGCTGATCACCAGGCCGCGGGCGCCCAGGCGCACCGTCCACCACTGGCGCGCGACCAGGACTCCGATGCCGATGAAAGCCGCCCCCGCCGCGGGCACGGCGCCGAAAGACAGGTACTCGAAGACCAGGGTCAGCGACTGCATGCCGAGCACGATCCACGGGAACGAGGCGATGACACCGATGAGGGCGGCGATCACCCGGACCGCCGTGGAGCCGTAGCGCAGGCCCAGCAGGTCGGCCTGGGTGCGTAGGTCGAATCGTCTGCCCCACTCGTGCACGGGTTTGGCCAGCAGGAACATGAGCACGACCGCCAGGATCGAGTAGGCCACGAAATAGAACCCGATGGCCCCGGCGCTGGCAGCGTAGCCGGCGAAGGCGATGAAGATCGTGCCGGGCAGCCAGGTGTTGACAAACGCCATCGCCGAGAACATCGGGCCGAAAGACCGCCCGGCCGTGGCATATTCGCTGAAATCGGCGCTGCCTTTGGTGCGTTGCAGGACGACCAACAGCACGATGAGGAAGACGGCGACGCCGCCGTAGCCGATGAGGATCTCCATGTCAGTCCTCCCCGACCGAACTGTCGGCGCGGTACATGATCAGCAGTGAGACCACGCCGATCACGCCGGTGATGAGGAAGAACCACACCCCGTTCTGACCGAGGTACCACGTCAGCGGCGGGAACAGCAGGATCACGAAGTTCAGCACGGCGAGCGCAACCACGATGGTCGCGTTGCGGCGTTTCGCTGGGCGTGGGGCCTCGGCGGGCATCAGCGTCTCCACTCGTGCCGGAACGTTCCGGCACGTCTGAGACTCGTGCCACACCCGGGGCCTTGTCAAGGGGTGAGCGGCAATTTACGAGCTGGTTACGATGACCGCATGGCAGCGCGACGGGTGACGATCGTGGAGATCGCCCAGCATGTCGGGCTGTCGAAGACGACGGTCTCCGACGCGTTGCACGGCGGCGGCCGGGTGTCGCCGGCCACCGCGGCGAAGGTGGCCGCCGCCGCCAGCGAACTCGGCTACGTGACCAACCGGGCGGCCCGCCAGTTGCGCGGCCGCAGCGTCGGCGCCTTCGGGATCTACATCCCGCCGATCGCGAGGAACTTCAACTTCTACATGGAGTTCGCGTTCGGCGCGGCGCACGGGTCGGCCGAGCACGACGCCGATCTGACGCTCTTCGCCCGTGACGCCGACGTGGGTCCGCGGCACTTCCAGGTCGACGGCGTGCTGGCGGTCGATCCCCTGCCGGGCGATCCCATGCTCGAGCGTCTGGTCGACGCCGGAATCCCGATGGTGACGGCCGGCCGGCCACCGGAGGCCCTGGCCGATGCGGTGTCCGCGGTGATCGAAGCGCCGCACAGCGACCTAACCCGGCTGGTCCTCGACCACCTGCGCCAAAGCGGTTACGGCAGGCCGGCTTTCGTCGGATCGGACCGGCAGTTCTACTCGTCCTGGGCCGACGATGTGCGACAGAGCTATCTGGACTGGTGCGCAACGCAGTCGGTGGAGCCGTCCGCCTTCGACTGCCCGCTGGGTGCAACGCTAGAGGAGCTGAGCGCGGCGGTGCGCTCAGCCGCCGCCCCGTCAGATGTCGATGCCCTGGTGTGCGCGCCGCAGGGTTTCGCCGGCCGGTCCATCGGCATCCTGCAGTCGATGGGCAGGCACGTCGGCCCCGAGTTCGGCCTGGCCTCGTTGAGTAGTGATCCCACAACGGAATTGAGCAATCAGCGGATCACCGCGGTGGATCTGGCGCCTTGGACGTTCGGGCGCGATGCCGTCAACCTGCTGGCCGCAGTGACCGCCGGTGAGTCCCGGCCCTACCTCAATCGGTTCGAGAAGGTCAGTATCCGCAAGGCCGGTGCGCAGGCCGCGCAGCCCTGGGCGGTGCAGTCCGGTCCGTCAACCGACTGACGGACCCCATGTGATCCGTAGATACGGGCCGGCGCCCTCGTTCGGATCCCGAGGCGTTTCGTTGTCCTCGGATGCGTCGACGGTCTCGACCATGTCCTCGGGGTCGATGGGTGGAGGTAGCTGCCGGTACTTGGCGCGGGGGTCATCGTCTGTCATCTCGACTCCTTGCCGATCAGACGGCCTTCAGGCGTCAGCATACGGGCCCGAAGCGCCCGCCTTTACGCGACTTTTCAGCGACGCATTATCAAAGTCGCGCAAAAGTCGCGCAGAGGCGGGCACAACACCGTCCGTCAGGCGTTGTTGCTCGGCGGCCTGGCCTCCGGGCAGGCCGACACCAAGCCCGCGATCGCTGTCTGCGTCGACAGCGAGCCTTCGACGTATCCACGGGGCGCGGGATCGGTGACGCTCCGGTCGGGGTTATTCACCTGATCTCGGCGGCTCTGCGCGATTTGTTCTGCGCCGGAGGCCCATTGGTCGAGGTAGCCGGTAATATCCGTCGAGTCGACATCACCTTGTGAATCCCGGATGGCGGTGGCCATCGAGGATTCGGCGTCCGCGAGGTCGAGAGTGCCCTCCCGACCTTCTTCGCCGCTGGCGATCGCCGCCTCCGCCGTCCCCACGGTGTCGTTCCATTGAGCGAACAACGAGCTGACGACGCCGCAATCTGTGGTCGGTTCGGAGTCGTCGCCCCGCATCACGATCAGTACCGCGGCGACGGCAACCACCACGACCGTCACCGCTGCTGCGACCCACACCACCGTTGTCCGAGAGGTCATCTGGGCACCGAGGCGGTAGGGAGTCCCGGGGTGATGGGCGATTCATCGGCACCGATGGCGATGACGGGCCCACAAATATCGGGGATGTACATCGTCAGACGCGGGTTGTGAGCGGCGGCGTTGTAAATCTCCTGAATGGTGATCGGCTCCCATTCCCCGAGCCCGACAGCCGGAATCGAGAGCCCGCCGAGGTCTTGCTCGGTGACGACCTTGGTCAGGTGCTCGGCTTCGAACTGATAATCGACCCACTTCGCCTGATACCACCGGCCGTCTTCGTGTATCCAGCGCACGTGCTCGGCAGAGCCGTCGAAGCTCTGACCGGTGATCCGCAGCCGATACGCCTCTTGGAGGTGAGCTATCGGCTCGGCCTCCATTCCGGGCCAGTTGGGTTCGACAACCTCCTGCATGCCGGACGACGGCCCGGTCAGTTGCTTCATGTCTGACGGGTCGATGGCCCGTTGCCAGGGCGCGACGGGTCCCTGCACGGGCTTGTCGAACCCGCCCTGCGACCGGTCCACCGACCAGTACCCACCGCCCCGCGCCGAGTCGGGCGGAGGCTTGAGGTCGGCGGTTTCGGGCGGGACGGTACCCGGGATCGGCGGCACCGGTGGGCCGTCACCGCTGGCGATCTCGATGGCATTGGCGAACGCGGCATCCACGGTGTTCGCGGCGGCGACGATCGAGGTCAACTCGGGCTGCAGTTCCATCGCCTTCAGCTCGGCCTCCATCAGCGGCATGGACACTCCCGCTGCAGGCACGATGGTGTTGGTGGTGGCATCGATCTGCATGTCCATCGACGCCGCCTTCTGACGCAACACCTGCAGACGGTTCTTGACCGCTGCCAGGTCGTCTGCGGCCTGACCAGCAGCGACTGCCACAACATGCGCCTCGACGGCGTCCATCTCGAGGTTCTTGCCGGTGCTCGCTACTGCGTCGCGGGCCGCGTCCGCGGTCTCGCCCTGCCATGTCTCGAAGATCGACAGGGCGTTCAGGCCCTGTGCCGCATCCCTGGATGCGCGTGACCGTGCCACCGCCGCGCGATGAACCTCCCGGATGGACTCCACGCTCCATTCGTCGATGTCGGCAACTGTCACAGTCATGGTGTGGGTCCCTGGGGCCGGAGCCGGTCGAGGGCAGCTGCGTGCCGCTCCTCCATGTCGGCGAAACCTTGCCCGCTGCCCCGCAGCGCCTCGGCGTGCCCAGCAACGGCTCCACCGAGCACCGCGGTGCGCTGCCGCCAAGCCGCCGTCTTGAGGCCCAGTGCCCGCGCCGAAACGCCTTTGAGTCCTGTTTCGGCGGATTCGATGCGCCCGTCGGCCTGGGAATGGCCGGTCAGTACGGCTTCGGCATGGCCGTCGACCTCGACCGCAGTGGCATATAGCTGTTCAATTCCTGCGTTCAGGTTCTTGCCCATACGTCCGCCTTCCCCGGGTCGTGTTCCATCGGAACTCAGCTGGCCACAGATCTCCGGATCCATGCATAGCAGCAAAGCGGCATAGTCGGCCAGTCACTCTGTAGAAGTACCCGCCCGGGTCTACTCTCAGAACAATGGTTAGTCTGCCGCTCCGAACCGGGGACCCAGTATGTGGCTGACTCTGGCCAAGTGGGCGCTACTGGCCTTCCTCGCCGTCGGCGTGACCATCTTTGTGGTGGTGTACCTGCGCAACGTAGGCAAGTTCAAGGCGCAACGCCTACGTTCGAATCCGGATCTGGGCCCATCCACCACGTGGGCGGTGGTTCCACCTACTCCCCTGCCCGAATGGGTCGACTGGGACGACGACGAGCCGGAGGATGACACGGCGTCCCGCAGGTAGCCGCCCTCAGCCCAAGGCGTCGACGATGCGCACTTCCCGCTCTACTGCGTCCCCGAGCACCGCACAGGCCCGCTGATACTCGTCGCTGTTGTAGCAGTCCAACGCGGCCTCATGGCTCGGGAACTGGATGAGCACGATCCGGACCGCGGAATCGGGATAGAGCGACGTGAATTCACCACTGCGAGCCAGGAATTCGCCACCGGCGGCGGCAATCGCGGGACCGGCGATCTCAGCGTACTTCTTGTGCCGCTGCGGGTCGGAGATCGATCTGTAGATCGCAATCCAGTACGCGGTGGCCATCGATGTACCTCCCTATCGGTGTGGTCAGTTTATCGGCACCGAGCACCAAGGCTTTTCGGTCATTGTCTCCAGACGTTCTCGGGCCCTACTGTGCAGATCGACCCGTCACCGATTCTCCCGGCGGCTCAGGGCGGGACTGCCGATACCCGGATAACCAATCCCTGAATAGCCCCGAAATGCACTGCCACTGTGGTGTCAACCCCCTACCGACTTGCGAGGACGACGGAGAAACGATGCCAGACGACGGCTCTGACACCACCACCGAGGCCGACCCACCACCTCGAATGTCGGTGCTGCCCTTCGGGGTATCACGCCGCCGCTTCATCGCCTACTCCGGCACCGCTGTCGCGGCGACGGCCGGCGTCGCCGTGGTGGTCTCCCGCCTGGGTGACGACGCCGCAGGCACCGATGTCGACCCCGACCTCATCTCGACCGTGCTGGTGGTCAACGGCACCGAGCACACCCTCGCCCTCGATCCCCGCGCCACGCTGCTCGACGCGCTTCGCGACCAGATCGGGCTGACCGGCACCAAGAAGGGCTGTGACCACGGTCAGTGCGGCGCCTGCACCGTGCACGTCGACGGACGCCGGGTGCTGTCCTGTCTGACGCTGGCGCCCACCGTGCACACCCGCGCGGTCACCACCATCGAGGGCCTCGCTGATGGCGACGACCTGCACCCCGTCCAGCAAGCATTCATCGACAACGACGCCATGCAATGCGGGTTCTGCACCCCAGGCCAGATCATGTCCGCCGTAGCGGTGATCGAGGACGGACGCACCGAGTCCGACGAACAGATCCGGGAACACATGTCAGGCAACATCTGTCGCTGCAGCGCCTACCCGTTCATCGTCGAAGCCGTCAAAACCGCACGCGATCGGATGGCCTGACATGCGCCCCTACACCTACGCCGTAGCCGACTCGGTGTCCGCAGCCACCGCCCTCACCGGCGCCAGCTTCCTCGCCGGCGGCACCACCCTGGTGGATCTGATGAAGCTCGAAGTGCTTACGCCTGAGCAGGTGGTCGACATCAACGGCCTGCCGTTGACCGGCATCACCGTCGACGGCACCGGCCTGCGTATCGGCGCGCTCGAGCGGATGACCGACGTGGCCGAGCACCCCGCGGTACGCAGCGACTACACCCTGATCAGCCGGGCCTTGGAGCTGAGCGCCTCACCGCAGCTGCGCAACATGGCCTCCATGGGTGGAAACCTGTTGCAGCGCACTCGATGCAGTTACTTTCGCGACCTGTCGATGCCGTGCAACAAGCGCAATCCCGGCACCGGCTGCTCGGCGATCACCGGGTACAACCGCATGCACGCGGTGCTGGGCACCAGCGATGCCTGCGTGGCCACCCACGCCAGTGATGTGGCCGTGGCGTTGGTCGCTGCGGAGGCCTCGGTGCAGGTGAGCAACGCCGAGGGTGAACGCACCGTGGCCCTCGAGCAGTTCTACCGGCAGCCGCAGAGCACCCCGGACGTCGAGAACGACCTGGCCCCTGGAGAACTCATCACCGCCATCACCGTTCCCCCGCTGCCCGCAGGCACCCGCAGCGGCTATCTCAAGGTCCGCGACCGGCAGTCCTACGAGTTCGCACTGACTTCGGTGGCCGCCGCGGTCACCCTGCGCGGACGCACGATCACGCGGGCACGGGTGGCGGCCGGCGGGGTGGCCACGGTGCCGTGGCGACTTCCCGAGGTGGAAAACCTGTTGGTGAATCGGCCCGCGACACTGGACACCTTCACCGCGGCTGCCGCTGCAGCCGCCACCGATGCCCGGCCGTTGACCAACAACGCGTTCAAACCAGCTCTGCTGCGCCGCGCCATCGCCCGCGCCCTCACCGATATCACGGAGACCTCATGACGACCCCGTTGGGCGCCAACATCTCCCGGGTTGACGGCCGGGTCAAGACCACCGGCGTGGCCCGCTACCCCGCGGACTACCAAGAACCTGGCATGGCACACGCGGTTCTGGTGACCTCCACCATCGGTCTGGGTCGCATCACCGCCATGGACACCGACGCCGCCGCTGCGGCGCCCGGTGTCGTGGCGGTGTACACCCCCTTCGCGCCCCTGCGGTTGGAACCCGCCGACCCGAGCGGGCTGGGTGAGAACTACCGCCCGCTGCAGGATCAGGAGGTTCGCTTCCGCGGCCAGGCCATCGGCGTGGTGGTGGCAGACACCTTCGAACATGCCCGGGACGCGGCAGCCATGATCACCACTTCCTACGAGGAACGCACGCCCAGAACGTCACTGGCCGATGCCGGTCCCGGTGTCACCATGCCGGCCGAGGTCTCCGGCACAACCACGGTGCTGGCCCCAGGAGTCGGGACCATCGACACCGCGCTGCAGGACAGTGCCGTGACCATCGACATCACCGTCAGCCAGCAGGCCCAGCACGCGGCAGCCATGGAACCCCATGCCTCGCTGGCGTTCTGGGACGGTGATCAGCTGACCATCTACACCGGCACCCAGTTCCCCGGCCGCGCGGTGGTCGGCCTGACGGGCGCACTCGGGATCCAACCGGATCAGCTGCGAGTGATCTCCACCTATGTCGGAGGCGGATTCGGTAGCCGCGTGCTGCCGTGGTCGGACGCCACGCTGGCCGCCGCGGCCGCGCGTGAACTCAACCGCCCGGTCAGGTTGCTGCTCAGTCGAACTCAGGTGTTCAGCGTTGTCGGGCACCGGTCGGCCGTCCGTCAACGCATACGGTTGGGCGCCAATGCCGACGGCACGCTCAACGCTGTCAGCCACGAGTCGGACTCCGCACATCCAGCGGTGGGTGGTTGGCCCATGCGCACGGCTTCCGAGACCAGCGCCGTGCTGTACCGCACACCCAATCTTCACGTCGACCAACGTCAGGTCACCTTGGACATCCCGCCCACCTGGGCGATGCGCGCACCCAACGAGGCGCCAGGCGCGTTCGCCATCGAAACGGCGATGGACGAACTGGCCGTCGCCACCGGTGTGGATCCGGTGGAACTGCGGCTGCGCAACTATGCGACGGTGGTGCCCGGCACCGACCGTCGGTGGACCAGCAAGAGGCTCGACGAGTGTTACCGCGTGGGCGCCGCCCGATTCGGTTGGAATCGTCGCTCCGCCGCGCCCGCGACCAACCGGGACGGCCAGTGGTTGGTCGGCATGGGCATGGCCACCGCGATTTACCCGGCCGCCGGTCGTGCCGAGAACGCGGTGCGAGTCCGGTTCCGCGATGACGGCACCGTGCTGGTGCAGTCGGGCACCATGGACATCGGCACCGGGTCGGCCACCGCGCTGGCCATCGTCGTCGCCGATGCGCTGGGCCTGCCCATGGACCGTGTGGTGGTGGAAGTGGGTGACACCGCCCTGCCGCCGGGGGCCGGCGCCGTCGGTTCACGCGCCACCGGCAGCCTTGCTCCGACCGCTCGCACCGCGGCCCGCGCGGCCGCCGCCCAGTTGGTCGAGGCGGCCGGCACCGACCCCAATTCGCCACTGGCCGAATCAGGCACGCCGGTGACCTATGAGGCCGGCGTGTTGCGCTCCGCCACTGCCGAACTCCCGTTCGCCGATCTGCTGCGCGGGTTGGGCCGCACGGAGATCGAGGCCACCCATGCCGACGAGAACATCATGATCCCTTATGCCGCCCATGGCTTCGGCGCGCACTTCTGCGAAGTGCGGGTCAACACGTTCACCGGTGAGACCCGGGTCAGCCGGTTCACCAGCGTGGTGGACATCGGCCGGGTGATCAACGCAAAAACGGCCCGCAGTCAGGTGGTGGGCGGGGTGATCTTCGGGATCGGCCATGCGCTGCTGGAAGCCAATCCGATCGAACCGGATGGACGTATGGCGGCGGCCAACCTGGCCGACTACGTGGTTCCGGTCAATGCGGACGTGCCGTTCATCGACGCGGTGTGTCTCGACGGCGATGATCCCGACTTCAGCGAGGTCGGCGCCCGCGGCGTCGGCGAGCTGGGCACCGTCGGCTCCGCGGCTGCCATCGGCAACGCGGTGTTCAATGCCACCGGCATCCGCATCCATGATCTGCCTATCCATCCCGAAGATCTGCTGCTCTGAAAGGTGTTGTGTTGACAACGCTTAGGACTTCAGACGAGTCCGCTGTCGCGCGCGGCGGCGGTGCTCTCGGTGCGGCCAACCGGTGGTTGGGCGTCGTGCTGGTGACACTGCTGTGTGTCAGTGGCCTACAGTTCGTCCTCTACATCGCATTGACCTACATCGCCCGCCTGTTCGACGGCGACCTGCAGCGGTGGAACGGTGGCTTTCTGCCCGGGCTGTACTCGCCGGAGAACCCCGGTGCCAGCGGGTCGATCGGACTGCACTTCGTGACCGGCGCGGTGGTGATGGTGCTGGGCTGTGTGCAGCTGATCCCGGTGATCCGCACCCGCTGGCCGGTGGTGCACCGGTGGATCGGACGGCTGTACGTGGCCACCGCGGTTCTGACGGCGGTCGGGGGTCTGGGCTTCATCGTGTTGCAGCGCACGGTGGGCGGCATCGTGATGGACATCGGCTTCGGCCTGTACGGGTTGTTGATGATTCTCTCGGCGGTGCAGGCCATCCGGTATGCCCGCGCCCGAGACTTCGACCGCCACCGCGCCTGGGCGGTGCGGCTGTTCGCGTTGGTGATCGCCTCCTGGCTCTACCGGATGCAGTACGGGCTGTCGACACTTGTCGAATTCGACGGCCGCACAGGCGATTTCCGGGGCTGGTTCGACTACACCATGGACTTCTTCTTCTACCTGCCGAACCTGGCGATCGCCGAGCTGTACCTGCGGGCACGCCGGATGAACAGCTCAGTGGCGATGCGGGGTGCGGCGGTGGCCGCGTTGTTGGTGTCGGTGGTGGTGGTCGTTGGCGGGGCGTACTTGCAGTTTCAGCGGTTGTAGGCGGGCGAGCGACTCGTCAGCACGAGCCTCTTTGCCCACTTGGGATTGAAACTGCTGGGGACTTCGTACTTGTGCGTGAAGCGCGGATTGCGGTCACCTACCTCGCCTGCGGCTCTGCTTTTCACGATGCTCTTGCGATACGTCGTCTCGATCGCCGAACTTATCGAAGCTCAGTTCCCAGCCGCATAGGACGTGAAGCGATGGCGCCCGGCATCGGCGACATAGATATCGAGGCCATCATTGGTTCGGAGGTCGACCGGATGCTTTGGCACAACAAGTTTCTCGGAAAACGTGTCCAACGGATCTATCGTCCACACAGCGGCCCAGACCTGGGATATGGTGCCCCCCAGATTTAACGGTGCCCGAAAGCACCGGTAGTGACCATTCAGCGCGCCCAACCGGGAAAGCGACGCAGATCGGGTTCTTCCTGGCGCAGAAAGTCACGATCGAGCCGTTGGCGTTCAATCGCAACCCACGCCAGTGCAGCCGACTCGAGCCACCGCGCGATCCCTAGCACGACGGAAACCCGATCGGGTGCGTCACTGTCCCGAGGGGGATCGGCCAGATCGACACGTTCGGGAACATGTGGCCACGTCGGGGCGACTCGCGTGGACTTCGGCTCGGATGCCATCTTCGTGTCGAAGTGACTCTGGAGTCGAGCGATCTCGCCTTCAATACCGTCGACCACCGCGTCGAGGTCGAGCACTCCAGCGTGACCATCAAGTCGAAGCTGCGCCGCTGCGTGCGTCACAACAAGCTTGCGGCTCTGCACCAGCGACGACAGCCTCCCCGAGTCCAGCCCGGAGATCACCCACGCCCCGGATAGCCGGCTCAGGTCCGAATCATTCGGGCTTACATCGACATGCCAGACGACCGAGTCGCTGCCATGCTTGTCGACGACCGCAACGGACTGGTACTTCACGCTCAAACCCCAGCTCCCGATGCACAGTCCGGACAGATCTTGGGCCGCCGACCTCTGACCTGCGCACGCTCCCAAGAATTTCCACATTGACCGCAGACGAGCTCCACCCCGGCGGTAAGCGACATCGACGGCGTCTTCTGCAGCAACGTCGACCGCGAACAGTCACTACAGACTGATCCTGCAGTCTGGCGCCGTGCCATCCACGAAGTCCCACACGTCACACATACCATCGCGGTATCCGCTGGTGCCGCACGCATGGCGGTGACCAAACCACCTGTCTCGAGCGCCTCGGCAAAGTCGGTGAACGAACAGATCGCGACACCCTGCTGCCGAGCTCTACGGGCCTTCGCCGAGCGCGACTCACCGTCAGCGGCCACCACCAGGTCGGGCCCCTTCTTGGTTACCGACTTGGCTACAAACAGTCCGTGCCGCAGCGCCATCGCCTCTTGATCCGCCCGGTCGACAAGTGAACCGTTCAATTGTCCCTGCCCCGTGAAACAGACAGTCAATCCAGGAGAAAGAGCCATCCCCTCCACGGACGCGCGAAGAGGTTCGATGCGGCTCAACACTGCCTCTCGGTCCACTTCGAGAAGTGCAGCGGCCCTGCTGAGTTGATCGAACTCCTCATCCGTCACCACACCGTCCTCGAGCGCGGCGTCTATCAGGCCATTGACAAACTCACGATGAGCACGAGCCACCGCTGGCCTATCAAGACCGAGTTCAGCGGCGAGACTGCGAAGTTGCCCTCGCTCATCTGGAGTGAGTTTGAGGTCTGCCATGGCCACGTCGAGCAATTGGACGTACGGTGCAACGTCAACGCTGGTGTGCATGCCGCGCGCGAGTTGCGCCAAGTACGGCGCTGGTGGCAGCACATCGACATGCCCTTCTCGCGCGCGCACCCGCAACGGCGTCACCTGTAGCGGACGAGCTGCCGCGGGCACACACGGATCGCGGTAGAAATGGCGCGTCGCGAACAGCAGTCGTGCGGTAGCCCGTGCGTCGGCAATCGCACGATGCGCATCATCCAGGGCGATGCCAAGCTCCTCGCAGGCTTGGCCCAGCTTGCATCGAGTCGCGCGGAGCGTATCGAGGCTTGTACCCCAATCGATCTCGATTCCGGTACGGGACAGCTCGCTGCCAAGCATGCGTATGTCGAACAAGACGTTGTGCCCTACCACCACCGCACCATCGAGTCGCGACGCCACATGGTGCGCGACATCAGCAAAGGTGGGTGCATCGCGCACCATGGCGGCGTCCACACCGTGGATCCAGGTCGGTCCGACGTCCCGCATCGGCTGAATGAGTGTTTCAAACTCGTCGTGCACCCGACCGTCACAATCAAGGGTGAGGACCGCGATCTCGACTACCCGATCGGTGGGATACAGGCCCGTCGTTTCGAGGTCGACGACGGCGATCCTTCCATCGCGTCCGATCAGGTGCTCGATCCCGCCGCTCTCAATAGCGGTCACGGCATCCCGACTATCGACTTCAGGTCGTGTGGTCGCAGTCCTGCCCGACCACTGCTGGCCATCCCACCAACGCAGATCCGCTTGATTCCATGGATCGTCATACCAACCCGCAGTTGTCCCCACCCTCGTCCCCTAGACATGACCTCTCAGGTGCGCTCACGATACCCAGCAGAACTGGCACGTGTGTCAATTTGTGAATTTAGTGCCGTCTTCGACAACGCCGCTGTCACGGCAACACAACTCGCCCGCCCCCAGAAGTAACGGACAGACGTAATTCGCTCATCCACTCCCGAAAGGTCACTCCGTGACCTAGCATCTCCGCCCGTGGGTAAATTGACAGCCTTGATAATTGTGTTCGCCGGGGGTCTCATACTCAGTCCGGTAGCGAACGCCGAACCGTGCGACCCGAACTACTCGGGGCCGTGCGTGCCGATCGACAGTGACGTCGACTGCGCCGGCGGCAGCGGTAACGGTCCGTCGTACGTGCAGGGACCGGTGAGAGTGGTCGGCTCCGACATCTACGGCCTCGATCGTGACGGCGACGGCATCGGCTGCGATTCCTGATTCAGCTGCCCACGAAGTCCCACGTCCCAGCCAGCACGGCCACCGCGATGGCACCGCCGGCGATCACCAGTCCGTAGCCGATCAGAAGCCACTCCGGCCAGCCGAAGGTTGACGGGCGTGCCCACGTCCTCGTCGGGTACGCACCGAACCCTCGCGCTTCCATCGCCGTCGCCAACTTAGACCCGCGGCGCAGGGCGAAGACCAACAGTGCGAATGCCTGGCCGAGGAAGCGCCTCAACCGAGCGTGGTCGGCGACGCCGCGGGCCCGCCGCGCATAACCGAGGTACTGCCAATCCTGCCGCAACAGCCCGACCATCCGCAGCCCGGCCAATGCGCCAATCACGAAGCGGGCAGGCAACTTCAGGATCTGCCCCAGCCCGTCAGCCAGTTCCGTCGGTTGTACGTCGAGAAAGAGAAACACCGACGGCAATGCAATCGCCAGGACGCGCAGGAACATCGCCGCCGCCAGCTCGATCGAGCCGTCGCTGACGGTGATCAGCAGAAACTGCCAGTACACAGTGCCGCTGGGCTCGCCGTAGAGCAGGTTGGTCACCGCAGTCAGCCCCGCGGCCACCGCAATGAGCGCCGCGCGAATCAGAAAGGGACGCAGCCGAACACCGAGTGCTAGGAACAGCGGGATCTCGAGTAGCAACGCCGTCAGCGCCGACACCCAGTCGACGCTGAGCACCAGTGCCACCGCGATCACCGCCGCCGCCAACAGCTTGGCGACAGGATTCACCGACCTAGACATCAACACGCTCGTCGGCCAGCAGGTCCACGAACTCGGTGTCGTGGGTGACGGTGACGACCGCCGTTCCTTCATTGGCGATCTCGGCGAGCAACAGAATCAACTCGGCCCACGTGCGGCGGTCCTGCCCAAACGTCGGTTCGTCGAGCACCACCATGGCGGGCCGCGTCATCAACACCGTCGCCACCGACAGCCGTCGCTTCTCCCCGCCGGAGAGCGTGTAAGGGCTGCGGTTCGCGACTCCGGTCAGGCGCAGTCGCTCCAACAGAGCATCAGCCCGCGTGACGATCTCCGCTTCGGGCATCTTCAGTGCCCGCGGCCCCAGCGAGATCTCGTCTCGCACAGTCGGCGCCAGGAACTGATGCTCGGGATCCTGGAACACACTGGTGATCCGAGTCAGCAACTCCTTGGACTTCCAGCGAATCGGGTTGCGACGTTGGGGTGTGGGCGCGAAGTCGGAAGCCGATTCAAGAGATCCGCCGCGCGCCGGCAGCAGGCCACCCAGTGTCAGGGCCAGCGTCGACTTCCCGGACCCGTTGGGCCCCGTCACCGCCAGCACCCGGCCCGCCGTGATCGACAGATCAAGTGTCAGCAGATCTGAGCGGTATCCCACCGTCAGATCGGTTGCCGTCAGCAATGGTTCGGCACCACCACGAATCCTGGACACCGCAGGCGCGGGCGCTCCCGGCACCCAGATCCCCGATTCCACGAGATGTGTGTGCTCCCGTTGGATGGTCTCCTCAGGGGAGCCGTCGGCGATCACCTCTCCCCCGGCGCCCAGAACGACCACCCGGTCCACCACCGGCAACCAGACCTCGGTGCGGTGCTCGACTACCACGACGGTGGCGCCGGTCAGTTCGGCCGCGGCCGTCACCGCGTCGCGAACCTCCAGGACTCCGGCGGGGTCGAGGTTGGCTGTCGGCTCGTCCAGAAGGATCAGGCCGGGCCGCATGGCCAGTACCCCAGCCAGGGCCAGGCGCTGTTTCTGTCCGCCGGAGAGTTGGGCGGTGTCATGCTGCAGCGGCAGATTCAGTCCGACCGAACTCAGAGCGATCTCGACGCGTGGCCAGATCTCGTCACGGGGAACGCCGAAGTTCTCCATCCCGAACGCCACATCGTCACCGACGCGGGACAGGATTACCTGAGAATCCGGGTCCTGCAGCACCATTCCGATGCGGGAGCGCTGCTGCGCGGGTGGTGCACCGTCCACCAACAGTGAGCCGGAAGCATGGCCTTCCTCAGCGCCGCCAAGCACACCAGCCAAACCGTGCAGCAGCGTCGATTTACCCGAGCCGGACGGGCCCAGCAGCAGTACCCGCTGGCCGGCCTCGATGGTCAGGTCCAGATCGCTGAGGGCCCAACGTTGTTGACCGGCGTGTTGCCAACCCCACTGTCGCGCTGTGACTTCGGCTCCGCCCGAAGCCTGCGTCACTGCGCGGCGACAGTCCGGCCGGAGGCAAATCGGCTGAGTGCGCCGGTTTTGGCGAGCCCGCGAACCACGAACCACGACAGCACACCGGCGATCAGCGCGCCAGACACCACCGCCGAAGCGGTGTAGATGGCCGAGAACGCCATCGTGGATCCGGGGTAGTAGATGATCAACTCGTTGACGGCCAGCGCGAAACCTGCACCGGCACCGGCCAACACGGCGATCGGCAGGTTCCAACGTTTGTACAGGAACACTGCGAACACCAGCTCAGCGGCAAGCCCTTGCACCAGTCCCGATTCGATGGTCATGACACCCCACTGGTTTCCGACCAGGGCGGAAACGGTGGCCGCGACCAGTTCGCCGTACAGTGCGGCGCCAGGTTTGCGGATCACCAGTGCGGTCAGCACGCCGGCGAACAGCCAGCCACCCCCGGCCAACCCTTGAAGCCCGGGAAGCACCGCACTCAGCGGTTCGAACACCGGGTTGTAGGCGACGTTCCAGAAGACGAACACCAGGCCGGAGGCGACGGCAAGCACGCTGGCCACCACGATGTCGACGACGCGCCACCGCAGCGGTGATGGGTGAGTGATCTGTTGGTCCATGAGGACTCCTTCATCTCCCTACGCCGGCATTACCCGGTCAGGTTCGTACGGTCGACGGCCGGCCAGCCGTCCTCTCAGCGCACTTCGGTGCACTCCCGTGTGGTTTTCCGTCCCCTAACGTAACCCAGGTCGGTTCATGCTCGCTACGCCGGGTCGATCCAGACCCGTCCGTCGGCGCCTTCGGTCACGATGAAGTCGGCCTGATCTCGCGGCTCGAAGCGAGCGATGAGGTCGTCTTCCTGGCGGGCCCAGCGGTCCCAGTGCGGCCGGAAGGTGTCCCCGTCACGCTGCAGTGCCCGATATTTGCGCATCTCGTCGTCCATCTCGATCCAGATGCCCACATCAGCCAGCTCGTGGTTGCCTGCGCAGAGCGCGCCGACACCTTCGACGATCAGACGGTCCGCATCAACGGCGTGCCACTCAGCGGGGCGATCAGCGACCCAGTCCCAGCGTCGCCAACGCGCCGGCCGATTCTGCGAGCGTGGGAGCAGGAGCTCGCCGTGCAGGTGGTCGACGGCCGCGGCCAATCCGTCCCAACCTGGGTAGATATCCTCGAGTCGCACGACGGCGCTGCCGGTCCAACGTCTTTGCAAGCTGTCTGCCAGCGTCGTCTTGCCTGCCCCAGAACGCCCGTCGACCAGCACTGTCGTCGCGCCGGCCGTCTCCAGCAACAGCGCGAGGTCGTCGAGTGTCAATGCGTTCCAACGATCGAAGTGGAGGTTGGCGCCAGATGCTACTCAGTGCTGGCTGCCGCTACCAGTCAAGAGCTGGTATTCCCGCTCCCACACGGCATATCGCCGCCGGGTGAGCCGCGCATGCTGCACGGCCAACAGACCACCCACCACCGTCGCCGTGGCCGCCCACACCGTGAGTGCCGCGAGCACGGCGGTGACGGATGGAAGCAGCGAACCTTCGGGGGCCTGGGTTCTGGCGCCGCTGCGATCCACCCAGATCGGCAGCGATTCTCCTGCTTTGCGCGATTCCCGCGACACCACCACATCGGAGCGGGTGCGCCCGTCTACTGTCCACCGCACTCGGGTTACAGCACCCCACGAGTACATGTCCCGCAGATGCACACTGTCCTCGACAACCTCGGCGTCAACCTGGTGGCGGGTGGCTACGGCCTCGGCCAGGTACCGGGTCTGCGTCTCATGTACCGCAGTGCCCACCGCGCAGGCAACGGGGATGAACAACACCAGCACGAGCGCCGCCAGTACTCTGCATGTGGCCTCGATCCGGTCGCTGCGGCGTACCAGTTGATTGTGTCCGAGGGCGCGCACCAACCAGATGCTCTTGACGTTGAGATCGACGGTGTCCATGGCTGCGCCTCCGCGATGAGCTACTTCCATAGTGAACCCGGATGCAGCGCACCGCCAGGGGAAAATGTCGCGCGTGCCGCTGCGGCCGTCGGCCGAAAGCCATTGCCCTGTCTGGTGATGCGCCAGGCGATTCGCGCTGTCGGAGCTGCTGGTTTATCACCGCTGTGCGCCTTCGGTTAGATCACCCCGGCGCCGGAGCATCAGTGCCGGCGGGAGCCACAACTGCCCTACGTCGAGCGCGCCCGACATTGGCGAGGACACGGTCGATGAGTGCCTCGTAGGCCGATCCGTCGTCGAGCAACGCGCGCGGACCCATCCGGGCCAGGAACACCTCGACACGCCGCTCGATCGGCCAGCCGGCGTACGCGGGACCGATGTAGTCGGATTCGAGGAACCTCCAGGCAGCGGCCTCGAGACAACCTGGCATACCGATGGTTCGTGCACTGACCGTCATCGAGCATCCTTTCCAACGTCAGACACCATCTTTGGATCACGGCTCCGCCAGGACTAGAGAAGAAAGTCCCCATCACGCTGAATCGCTCGATCAGCCAGACGAATTCATCTGGTGGAGCCGCGTCGGCGCCCGCCCCGACCAGCCCGCGGTAGGGCCACTGGTCAACTCCGTGCTCACTTCAATGGTGTTGTGATGGAGTACTTGTCACTTCAGAATGCCGGTCTCTTCGAAGCCGGGAACGTCGACCGTGACATCAGCTCAACGGCCGTCCCGCACCGCACTGCGCGCCGATGTTCGGATATCACTACGCCACGATGTGGTGAAGAACTGCGCCGCTGGGCTTGTTGATCGCGGCAGCTCGCGCAGCCCATGAGCACGACCCGGCTGAGCGTCGGCGCGTCAGCTTTCCTCTGCGTCGAACATTTGTTCTAATGACGGCTGCTCATCGATCCGGCATCTACCGGCAGTTTAGAGAAGGAGTCCGCTGTGACCATCACCGTCGACAATCCGGCCACCGCAGTCGCACCTGCCCAGCCCGAGAACACCTCGCCGACGGTGGACACATCTGTCGCCGAGGAGAAACCCAAGAAGCGGGCCACCCGCAAGACCAAGACACTGGAGCTCACCCTCACCGTCACCGGTACCGCCGACGGTGAGTGGCACGCCGACCTCAAGCAGGGCAGTACCTATCTCGCCAGGAACATCGCCGTCGCCGCGGCCGCCGTCTCCCGCGCTGCCAAGGAACTGCACGAGGATCTATCCACCCCTATCGACGAGATCATCGACGAGGCCCGGTCACAGCAGGCCGCCAAGGTTGCTGCGCTGGAGGCCGAACTTGCCGCCGCCAAACAGGCGCTGGCCCACCTGGACTGAGAGGCAAAATCCGATTCGCACCAACTGGCGACGATCAATTCGGCGGCATACCAGAACAAGTCGCGCAAGGTCACCCCACTGCCACCTACTGGCCGTCTCATGGGTCAGTTCGACAACGCGCATACATCGGGCGGCCGGCCGCCGCGCGGAGGTAGTCGATCGGTGCCATCTTTGAGAGTTCGATAGTTCGGCCAGATGCTTGGCCTACCCCACTCTCCAGCGATGATTAGCTCGGAGTTCTGACTTGCGCGCCACCAGTCCGAAGTCACCCGGAAGTCCAGTGGCGAGTAGGTTCCGTCGCCACAGCAGTACCACTAGCAACTTCTTCACCAACGTCAATTATTTGTTCTCAAATCGTTGCCAAACTCGTTGCACAGGTTTATATTCCCAGATGGGGAGGCGAATCAGTGAAACGAAACTTAGCTATCGCTGTGGCAATCTTGAGTGGTGCGGGTACTTTTTGCAGTCCGCCTGCAAACGCAGATGTGCAGCCGGGCTGTGAAAGCGTCCCCTGGGGTTTCCTCGGCACCCAAACTCGCAGCATCTGCGACGGACCGATGCAACCAGATGGCAGCTGGGTGCGTTTCCGCATGGTCTGGATACCTGCACATCAGGTGCCGGTCAGCACGAGCTGCGGCAGTTACAGCTGTTCCACCCGCGGCGGATACTGGCAGGACGAGCAGATTTTCGAGAAGGTGAAATACCCGGTTACACCCACGACCGTGGTTCCAGGCGAGCCCGGATGGCTACCACCCATCTACACCGATGCGAACGGGTTCACGCCGATAAATTTCAATTAGAACCCCTCGGCACAAGCTCCGATACGCCGTCATCCAGGTAGTGCGTTGTAGGGCGGGCGGGGCTCGAACCCGCGACCAAGGGATTATGAGTCCCCGGCTCTAACCAACTGAGCTACCGCCCCCAAGCGCGTATGCGCGGCCGCTATCTTCGCATGCGACCGCGCACGCGCGCCAAAGCACTCAGGACGAGATCGACGTCGAAGGCTTCCACGCCAGCGCACCGACCACCAACCCGAGGAACGGGATGGCCGCCAGCACCGCGCTCAACCCGACGCTACCGCCGGTGACCAGCGTGAAGTTGGACAGCACCAGCCACAGACAGCCCAGCAGCCCCAGCACGGCCACGGTGGGCGCGATCCTCGTCTGCCACACACCCGACACCCGGTCCCGGTTGCGCAGGAAGAACACCAGCACGGCGATGGACGTCGTGAGCATGAGGATGACCATGCCTACGGTGGCTACGCCGGCCATCGAGCCGAACACCCCGACCAGCGGATCGATCCCGAGTACCGCGAGCACACCGACAATCAGAGCGGCAGTCACCGTCTGCGCCACCGAGGAAAACGCCGGCGAGTGATGCCCGCCATGCACAGCGCCCAGCCGAGCCGGCAGCAGCCCCTTGCGGGACAACACGAACTGATACCGCGCGATCACGTTGTGGAATGACAGCACGCAGGCGAACAGGCTGGTCAACAGCAGCACGTTCACGATGTCGCGGCCGATGGTGCCCAGCATGGACTCGGTGGTGTCCAGCAGCATGTTGCCCTCACCGTCGAGAGTTTGGTTGGCCACGGCCGTGACGTTGTCGGGACCGATGGCAACGACGAACGCCCACACCGTGATGGCGTAAAAGGCGCCGATGATGATCACTGCGGCGTACGTGGCGATGGGGATGGTGCGCTCGGGATCGCGGGCTTCGTCGCGGAACACCGCCGTGGCTTCGAATCCGATGAATCCGGTGAGCGCAAACAGGATTGCGATGCCGATGGTGCCCTGGGTGAATACGGACGGGGTGAAGGAGGTGAACGTGACGCCGGCCGGGCTGGGGTTGGCCACCATCACCAGATCCAGTACGACGACGATGCCGATCTCCAGGGCCAGCGCGATGCCGAGCACCTTGGCACTGAGGTCGATGTGTCGGTAGCCGAGTACCGCGACGATCGCCAAGATCGCGAAAGCGTAGAGCGGCCAAGGCAATTCTGGTCCACCGTAGAAGCGCACGGTGTCGTCGATGGCCCAGCCGATGTAGCCGTAGATGCCGATCTGGATGGCGGTGTAGGCGATCAGCGCCACCACCGCCACGCCCTTGCCCAGCCGGTCGCCCAGACCAAGGGTTACGTAGGAGAAGAACGCCCCAGCCTCGGGCACATACGGCGTCATCGTCACGAAGCCGACACTGAAGACCAGTAGTACCAGCGCGGCGATCACGAATCCGACCGGCGCACCGGCGCCGTTGCCCAGTCCCATGGCCAGCGGCATGTTGCCGCCGATCACGGTCAGCGGGGCGGCCGCGGCCACCACCATGAAGACGATGCCGATGGGGCCCAGCTGCCCGGTAAGGCGCCGCCCTTCGGTCTGAGTTGTCATGCGTTCTCCTGGAATTGAGCGGTCAATTGGTGGTGGTCGATGGCGTGCACGGTGTAGCCGCGGTAGCCGGTGACGGTTTTGGCGGCCACCATGGCGTTGACGATCGCCTCTTCGGTGGCCTCGATGGTGAGGTCGAACAGCAGATCCATCAGCGCGGGGCCGACCATGCGCACCGGGATCTCGGGTTGGATCGAGGTGACGTCGGAAACGATGCCGTAGGGTGGGATTCCGCGGTTTCCCGTGGAGAAGGCCAGCATCAGGTCGCCGCTGTACTGCTCACCGGTGCCGCCCAGACGTCCCACCGCCAGCGCCGTGCGCTGCGCCAGTCGTTGGCACTGGTGCGGCAACAGTGGGGCGTTGGTCGCAACCACCACGATGATTGACCCCGAGCCCGGCTGGAAGCCCGGCGGATGTGCCGGCAGCGGGACAGCCGGTTGGGTGACGGGTTGTCCGTTGATCCGAAGTCGTTCGCGGCGACCGTGATTGGCCTGAACCAGCACGCCGACGGTGTAACCGAGCACCCGCGATGCCGTGCCGATGCCGCCTTTGAACTGATGGCAGATCATCCCGGTGCCGCCGCCGACATTGCCTTCTGCTACCGGCCCGTCGGAAGCCGACATCAGCGCAGCCCGGACATGTTCGGGACGGACGTGAAAGCCGTTGATGTCGTTGAGGAATCCGTCGTAGGTCTCCCCTACCACCGGCAGCGACCAGTACGCACCGTCGCCGCGCACTCGGACCTGTTCGGCTACCAGCGCATCACGTACCACGCCGACGCTGTGGGTGTTCGTGAGGCCGATCGCGGTGGTGAGTTCACCGGATTCGCGGATCCATTCGAGGCCGGTGAGTTCACCGCTGCCGTTGAGGACGTGCGAACCGGCGAACAATGGCTCGGTCCAGATGTCGTCGTGCGGGACCACGACGGTGACTCCGGTGTTGATGCCGTCGTCATGCAGGGTGGTATGGCCGACGCGGACGCCGGGTACGTCGGTGATGGCGTTGTGCGGTCCGGTGGGGTGCTCCCCGATGACCACGCCGAGATCTCTGGCACGCATTGGTTTCTTCTCGTTCAGGAGTTATTTTCCTAATTGGAAAAGAACTATGCGCCCGAGTGAGCGGGGACGCAACAGGAACGGCAAAATCAGTGCGAAAGCGAGAGGAGCAGGCGTGGCACGGCCCAACCGCCAGGTGGAGCGACGCGGCGAGATCCTCGATGCCGCCATCGCCCTGATCGAGCGTCATGACCTGGCCACCCTCAAGCTCGCCGACGTCGCCACCGAACTGGGCCTGACCACCAACGCACTGCGCTACTACTTCAAAGACATGGCCGAGCTGCTGTCCGAGCTCGCACTGCGCTCCGATGTCCGCTTCTACGACGCGCGCCTGGAACTGGGCACCCAGACCGACGACGTGGCGACCCAGTTAGCACTGACCATCGCCGCCGGCCTCCCGACCGGGCCGGAGGACGCCGAGTGGCGCGCCATCTGGCGAGCGGTATTGGCTGCCGGTTTCGAACTGGACCAGCGTCGCGACGTGCAGGGCATCTACCACCGCCAGGTCGATCTCTACACCAACCTGCTGACCGCCGGCGCCGAAGCCGGCGCGTTCGCCCTGCGCCAGCCCGCACGCGACATCGCGATGACGCTGATGTCGATGGAGGACTACTTCGGTTACCGAATCGTCGCCCGAGATCCGCAGATCAACCGGGCCGACGCCTTGCGTTTGATGCGTCAGTACGCCGAGCTGTCCACCGACACCCGATTGCCGGCCACGGCCTAGAAGTCCTCCGAAACTGGTTTGCGGCGTCATCGACGCGTAGGCTTGCCGTACAACACGCGCATCGCTTGCCTGGTTCAGCACAAGCCCCGCGAGATCAGCGTCGACTACAACGGCAAGCAGGTCGTTTCATGTTCTCGCAAATCACATCCACATCCGAACCAAGGCACTGCGTCATCGAAGACCGCTGGTACGACAACACAGCGGTGGTCCATTGCCGAGGCGTACTCGACATACTGACGGCACCTGTGCTTGAGCGCCATCTGGCCCACACCCTTGCTGACAACCCAGCGGCGGTGATCGTCGACTTGACCGACATCGACTTCCTCGCATCGCACGGAATGGCCATCCTCATCGCCACCCATGACCGAGTATCACCGCGTCTGCCGTTCTCCGTGGTCGCAGACGGACCGACCACCAGCCGTCCGATGAAACTCGTTGGGTTACACGAGTTGATGCCGATGCACCCGCGGCTCGATCTCGCACTGGAGTACGTGCACTCCTCGAAGCGTGGCGCACTCGCCTAGCTGGCCCACACCGTCAGATACCGGCATCCAACATGGATGGCTGGATCGACGTTCGGCGGCGGCTCCCTGGGACTCCGCTACGGCGCCAGCCAGGGAGCAGCGGAAGGGTCGAAGCTGGCGAGCGCAAGCCGACTTCGGAGCAACGCTGCGGTGTGCTCTCCCAGTCCCAACACTCCGGCCGCTAACAAGTCCTCCGCAGTGTCGACATCGGTGCGCAACGACTCTCCGGCCACTGCCAGCCCCCTGGCGCCTGAGAGCGCGTGCGCGAGCGCGGAGCCCCGCCCGAACTCCGGATGAAGCTGGCGTCCACCTGTGACCAGCAACGTGGTGCCTTCCTGGCGGCGATCAGCACAGAAAGAACGGTGCGAACCTGCGGCGACAAGTGCAGCTTCGAGGTCGTTGGATCGCAGAGCCGGTAGATCAGCAGGAATGACGGCAATTCGTGAACCCCTGCGGTGCAACTCAGATGATGCGCGCCGGAGTGTGGCGTTGAGGCCAGCCTGGGGATTCTCTTTACCCCATACTTGCGCGCCGCTGTCGCGCGCGTTCTCGTGTAGGCGCGGATCGGTGGTGAGGACGACAACGTTTTCCACGGTGGGACACTGGAGGGCCGCGGTCAGCGTGTCGTTGAACATTGCGGCGACTAGGCTCTCTACCTCGACGGGTAGATGCAGGCTTGTCCGAAGGCGAGTCTTTGCTTGGTGCAGGGGTTTTGCGGGGATCAAGAGAACCACCGGCGTCGGTTCGTTATGAGTGGTGGGCATGACTGATGACTTCGTGGCCCATCGCATACGTTGTGTTGCGCTGCCGAACCGGGCGACCCGCCGCCGCGGCGAGCGCCGTCAGATCGGCAACAGAGCGCGACGAACCGTGTTCTGAACCGGCCATCCGCGAGATCGTCTCTTCCATCAGGGTTCCACCCATGTCGTCGGCCCCGCCGCGCAGGATGTCGACAGCCTGCTCGTTGCCGAGTTTGACCCATGAGCACTGAATGTGGTCGATGCGACCATGCAGAGCGAGTCGCGCGAAGGCATGTATCGCACGATTGTCGCGCACCGAAGGTCCCGGACGTGCTATCCCCGCCAGATAGATCGGGGCGTTGTGATGCACGAAAGGCAGCGGGACGAATTCGGTGAACCATGCCGCCCCGGCTTCTCTGGACCGGTCTTGCACCTGCGCCAGCACACGCAGGTGCCCGAGCCAATGCTGCGGCCGGTCGACGTGGCCGTACATCATCGTTGAGGAGGATGGAATCCCTAGCTCGTGCGCGGTCGATACCACGTCAATCCATTGTGCGGCAGGTAGTTTCCCCTTCGTTAGAATCCAGCGGATCTCGTCGTCGAGGATCTCGGCCGCCGTTCCGGGTATCGACCCGAGGCCAGCCTCCTTGAGTTCGGCGAGCCACTCGCGGACCGGCACAGCGGCCTTTGAGGCCGCTGAGACAATCTCCATCGGGGAGAACGCATGCACGTGCATACCTGGCGCCGCGTTGCGCACGGCGCGAACGATGTCCGCGTAGAAAGTGACCGGCAACTGGGGGTCGATGCCGCCTTGGATACAGACCTCCGTAGCCCCGTCAGCAGCCGCCTCGACCGCTCGCGCTGCAATCTCGGGCAGTGAGAGTCGGTAGGCATCGGCGTCGCGATCGCGCTGGGCGAAGGCGCAGAACCGGCAACCGACGTAACACACATTCGAGAAGTTGATGTTTCGGTTGACGACATAGGTAACGTCCTCTCCAACGACGTCGCGCCGAAGTTGGTCAGCCAGGTGAGCGAGTTCGTCGAGAGCCGGGCCTTCGGCGGTCAGCAGCGCCAGCGCTGCCGCCTGGTTGGAGTCCTCCAGCAGCGCAGCCGGATTGGATTCCGCCACGGCAAGTCCTGCGCGAACGTCCTGGCTCATGCGCTGCGGCGACACCGTTTGCGGTGCCCCTCGGTGCTGCGCAGCGTTGATCTCCTTGCGCAGTTCCCCCAGTCGCCATAGACCGATGAGAAGTCCGCTCGCCGATCCGAGTTACGGCCACTGGTGTCGATGCTCAGGTGCAGGTCGATGCGGCCGCTGGATTCGACCTGGTTGTCAGGTTCCTGCCAGGGACGTCCGGCGACCACGGCAGCCTCATCTGCAAGCCCGGTCTGGGGATCTGCCAGAGCCTGCACGTGGGGATGCAGGCGCGGATCGATCCATGGCGATCCTTGAAGAACATAGGCTGGGTACGCGGCCAACCTCTCCCGCAGCGAGAAGCCCATGTCGGCTGAACGCGCCCCTAGTTCGTCGATCGCCGGCCAAGGCCTCTCCGGATTTACGTGATCGGACGTGACAGGCGAGACACCACCCCAGTCGTCGATTCCTGCGCGCAGCAACAACGCAAACTGGTCGCCGACCAGGTTGGGCGGTGCCTGTAGGCGCATCTTCGGACCGAGTATCAGTCTGGCGACCGCGATCGTTGCCGCGAGCTCCTCGAGGGCAGCGTCCGGTTCGTTCGCCATCGCAGTGTCGGGCTTAGCCCGGAAGTTCTGCACAATCACTTCTTGAATGTGCCCGTGTGCGCGCGCCGCGGAGCGAATCGCAAAGAGCGACTCGGCGCGCTCGGTTCGAGTCTCGCCAATGCCGATCAGAATGCCGGTGGTGAAGGGAACTCCGACCCGTCCTGCGTCTGTGAGCGTGCGTAACCGCACCACAGGATTCTTGTCCGGGCTGCCATAGTGTGGCCCGCCCTTGGTTGACCACAATCGTGTCGCGGTCGTCTCCAGCATCATCCCCATCGACGGCGCAACGGGTTTCAGCCGGGACAGCTCTTCCCAGCTCAACACACCGGGATTGAGGTGTGGAAGTAACCCCGTACCTTCCAGAACCGCGATCGCGCATGCCCGGAGGTAATCGAGTGTCGTATCGAAACCCCTGTCACGCAACCAGGTCCGGGCAGCGGGCCATCGCTCTTCCGGCCTGTCCCCGAGTGTGAACAGCGCCTCTTTGCAGCCATGGGCCGCACCGACGCGCGCGATCTCGAGCACTTCGTCTCGTTCCAAGAACGGTGCGGGTAGGCGATGCGGGACAGTGGCGAAAGTGCAGTAATGACAACGGTCGCGGCACAACCGGGTCAGCGGGATGAACACCTTTCGCGAGTAGGTGACCACCCCGGGTCGGCCTGCATCGAGTAGGCCGGCATCTCGCACACCGGATGCGGCCTCGAGCAGCATCTCCAGCTGGTTTCCCCGCGCACCCATGAGAACCGAAGCCTCGGTAGCATCGAGCGTTGCTCCGTCGCGGGCTCTACGCAACGCACGACGTAGTGATGCAGCGTCCGAGTTCAGTTGGCCTGCTTGCGATTGATTCATGTGTTCAGGGCGCCTTATCGGCACTTCCACTCACACGGTAGTCACCGAAACCTGCGTCACGGGCGGTAAGCGCCGACGTCACGCCCGCGCGGTAGGCTTCCTTGCGCGACGACGACGATGGCAGCATGCCGCCGATTGTCTGTGAGTCCGTGGTGACGCGCAGCGACGTTCTGATTCCCATGACGTCCATCGCGCGGTGCACTGCACGCTTGTTAAGCGCCAGGACCTCCGGTGGTACCGAACTGATCCGCTCGGCCACCGCCAGTACCGCTTCTTCGAGTTCGTCGATCGGAAACGATCGATTGGCGAACCCCATCTGAGCGGCTTCCGTACCGGAGACCGAATCTCCGGTCAGCACAGCCTCCATAGCCCTTCGCAACCCGTAGATCCAGGGCTGCCAACACATATCGGGAGGGCTGATGTCGCGCACGGGCGGGTAGCCGATGATGGCATCGTCGGCGACGTAAACCAGATCGCACGCCATCGCCAGTTCCGTGCCGCCGGCAAGGCAGTAGCCATGCACTTGACCGATGACGGGAGTGTCGAAATCCCACACATCGATCCAACCGTCGACGATGTGTCGTGGCCAATGGCCATGACGGCGATTCGAGTGGCGCGAAAGCGGCTCGGAGTGATCCTGAGCCAAGTCGTATCCTGCGGACCAACACTTTCCCGCTCCTCGGATGACGATGACAGAAACGTCATCATCGAGGTCGGCAGCCCTGAGCTCTTCGAGTATTCGGCTGCGCAAGGAGTTGGACATCGCGTTGCGCTTGGCCGGTCGGTTGAGCGTGAGGCGCCGCACGCGAGCCCTCGGGTTGTCGATGAGCACCAGGTCATTCATGGTCAATTCTCCTGATCGGGAGGGATTCTGAGTCTGTCGGGCCGCCGTTGACGGTGGCGGCCTGTGCGATGTGCGTTGCCTGCAGCAGGTCGGGCTTTCCGTTCGGAAACCGCGGTACCACGGGGATGAACAGCACGTCTTTGGGTACCTTGAACCCGGCCAGCCGCGATCGGATCGCCGTCCGAATGTCGTCACCGCTGAGGGTGTCATCTTTGCGGGACACAACGGCGACCAGGCGTTGACCCCAGCGGGGGTCCGGCACCCCGACCACCAGACAGTCGGTGATTGCATCCAGGCTCCGTATGACATCCTCGACTTCTGCCGGAAAGACTTTCTCCCCACCGGTATTGACCACTTGGCCACCGCGCCCCAATGGTTCCAACCTCCCGTCGGTCAGCAGCCGGCCCAGGTCACCCAGCACCGCATAGCGCCGGCCGTCGATCACGCGGAAAGTTTCAGCTGTCTTCTGAGGATCATCGCGGTAGCACACGTCATCGGCGACCGGAAAGGCTATGCGCCCGGGCTCCCCCGGTGCGGTGTCGGTGAAGTCGTCGTCCAGAGTTCTGAGCCCGGCCACGGGGGTGAATCGGGGGCTTGATGGGTTGGCGGTCTGGGCGGTACAGATGTTCATTCCCATGAGGCCCTCGGTTGCCCCGAACACCTCCACCAACCGCAGCTGCGGGGAATGGGCGAGCAGGCCCGCCTTGGTTGCGGAATTCCAGGCCATACCAGTCGAAGTGATCGTCTTTAAGCTTGTCGGTGACTGTTCGCCGCGTCGGATTCGGTCTTCGAGGGCCTGCAGCAGTGGGCGGCCCATGGCGTCACCCACGATGGTCATCGACGTGGCGCTCCGATGTACCACGGCGTTCCATATGGCCGCAGCCTCAAATCCGGGGGTCGGCACCGTGACGACCGTGCCGCCGAGCAACAGGGTAGGCAGCGCACAGGTGACCAGGGCCGCATTGTGCATGAGCGGGGAGGCAGGTAACCCGACCGGGCTTGCCCCTCGCACGGCCAGTGCCTCAGCGGCAGCGGCGAAACTCGAAGCACCGGGGTCGTCCAACCCGACCAGCCGGGCAAACTCGCCGACCCTTCCCTGCACGCGGGAACGCATCGGGTAGGTCAACGCTTTGGGCAGCCCGGTGGTGCCCCCGGTGTAGACGACAAGGGGGTCGTCGCCGGAGCGTTCGACCGGCGTCATCGGAGCCACAGCCGCGAGGGCGTCTTCGTAGTCGAGAACCCCTGGTGGCAAAGACGATATCCCTCCCTCGGTGCCGTCCTGCACCATCAGTAGCAGCGACAGACTCGGGATGCGATCTATGATCGCGAGAATCCGTTCTGCGAATGCTGCGCCGAACACCAGCACTTCACAGTCGCTACCTTGCAGGAGGCTCGCCAGCTCCTCCTCTGCGTACCGGTAGTTGATGCTGATCGGCACACCTCTGACTTTTAAGGTGGCGAAGTAGCTTTCGAGGTACTCGTTGCAGTTGCGCAGACAGATTCCTACCGCACCGTGCCGCGAGAGCTGGGCCTGGTGCAAAACGCCGGCAAGGCGTGACGCACGGTCGTCGAACTCTCCCCAGCTGCGCACGACCTCCCCCGAAATCAATGCCGGCAGGGCCGGACGGTCGCACGCGATCGTTTCGAGCACATCGGCGAAATGAAACTCTGCCGCTTGTCCGCCGTGCGCGTGATGCCTCCGCGCCGGGGTGTGAAGGTCAGGACTGGACAAGCTCGGCTCCTAATGCGTCGTAATGCTCCGACGGCGCCCCGAACAGTGCTTTGGTCGCCACCGCTCTCTTGAGGTACCAATGAGCGTCGTGCTCCCAGGTGATCGCGATGCCGCCGTGCACCTGCACACTGGTGGTTGCGGCCAGCTGCAGCGCAGCGGCAGCCTGGCTCCACGCAGCGCGTGGTGCGCGAGACGCCGTTCCGCCGCTGAGTTCCCACGCGGCAAGCCACGTGGCCCGTCGAGCCAGCGTCACCTCAACGAACACATCGGACAGCAGGTGCTTGATAGCTTGGAAAGATCCGATCGGCCGCCCGAATTGCACGCGGCCGTTTGCATAGGACACCGCCATTTCGAGGCATTTCTGGGCCGCACCGATCTGCTCGGCGGCCAAAGCAGTTGCAGCGTAGGCCACGCAGCGATCGTATGCATCAGACACTGCAGACCCACGCGCCAGTAGGTATCCGGGGGCTCTGTCGAAGATCACGTCACCGAACCTCTGGGTCGGATCGATCGATTCGTGAGTGTGCAGGGACAACTGCGAACCCAGTTGCACCGCAACAAGTTCATCGGCGCCGGTGACCAGCAGTAAGAGCTGAGCGTCTTCAGCGTAGGGAATGGGACCTACGGCTCCGCTCACGGTTGTCGGTCCCGGCGAGTGCGTACCTAGCTCTACACCGTCAGCCTTGTTCGCCGAGACCGACACAACGAGCTCCCCGCTTGCGAGACGGGCCGAAATGTTCGCACCTTCATCGTCTGCGGAGGCTGCCAGCAAGATCGGCGCCTGCACCAGAGATGCGAGGTAGGGCCCCGCGAGAAGGTACCGGCCAAGTTCTTCGAAAGTGGCCACCGTGTCGAGAAGGTCGCCGTCGGAACCGCCGACCGCATCGGGTAGCAGCATTCCGTGCAGGCCGATCTCCGTAGCCAGGCGACGCCAGATCTTGGCATCGAACGGGCCCTCCGTCGAGCCACTTTCGCGGACTGTTGCGAGAGGGTCTGCGGCATCGAGGAACTGACGGAGCGCACCGCTGAGAGCCCGCTGTTCATCGTTCGGATCGAGGTTCATCGCGTTCGGTCAGCCTTTCGCGGCGACCGGCTCGCGGGGAAGCCCCAGCAGCTGCTCACCGATTGTGTTCTTCTGGATTTGTTCAGAACCGCCGTAGATCGTTGCCGCGCGGGTGAACAGGAAATCTCTTGCCCACGTCGTGGTGGACAGCGGATCTGTCCCCAGAGGCTGCGCGCGCAGATTCTCCAGTCCCGGGTGGCCAGTCAAATTGTTGGCCGTAGCGCCCAGCACATCGATCGCCAGTTCATGAACGCGCTGACGATGCTGCGACACACGCAGTTTCACGATCGACGAGACGGGACCGACCTCAGTGCTACTGGCAGTTTCACCCAACAACCACAGACCGAATGCCCGCTGGAGTTCGACGTCGGCCGCCAGCTTACCCAGCCTGCGACGAATCTCGTCGTCACCGCCGAGTCCGCACGCAGTGATGAGCTTGCCCAGCCTCTCGATCTCGATACGGCTGGCCAGCGCCAGCGACAGCCCATTGGCGCCCCGCTCATGCCCGAGCAGAGTCAGGGCAACTTTGGCACCGTTTCCCACGCCGCCGATGACGTCATCGGCCGATGCGAAGGCACCGTTGAAGAAGACCTCACAAAATTCACTCTCGCCATTGAGGTTTCGGATGCCCCGCACCTCAATCCCAGGCTGATCGAGCTCTGCCACCAGGAACGACAGCCCACGCGACTTACGTTCTTCTACGCTCGTACGGGCCAGAAGGAAGATCCAGTTGGCGGTCAAACCAGCCGTCTGCCAAATTTTCTGACCGGTGAGCGTAAAACCGCCCTCGGTCGGCTCCGCACGAGTCCTGAGCCCGAACAGATCAGATCCCGCCTCCGGTTCGGAATAGCCCTGCGCCCAGCGAATCTCACCGCTCAATGTCGCCGGCAGGAAACGTTGCTTCTGCTCCTCGGTCCCCCAGGCCAGCACCGCGGGCCCGAGGAGGGTGATCCCGATCCCGTCGTTGGTGGCCGGGTACTGCGGCACGCCAGCGCCGACGAACTCTTCGATCACAATCGAATACTCGACAGGACCCAAGCCCCGACCGCCATAGGCGGTGGGCCAGTGCGGAGCCAGAAAGTTGTGCTCAACCAGCGCCGCCCGCCACGCGGTCCTGAACTCCTGCGCCGCCGCTGGGTCGAGCGCGCCCTCGCCGGCCCAGTCGGCACCGACATGGGCGCCGATGAAGGCGCGAACCTCGGAGCGCAGCTGCCCCGCGGCATCCGAAATACCTAAATCCACAGGTCTTCTCCTCGCTCGATGGGCAGATCAGCCGATACGGAAGGGGTCACGGGTTTCGCCGGCGAGTTCGATCCACACCGATTTCGTTTCGAGGTAGGAATCGAGCGCCTCCTGCCCGTTCTCGCGTCCGAGTCCACTGGCCTTCATTCCACCGAATGGCACCCCGGGGGCGTTGGTGCGGTAGGCATTTACCCACACCGTTCCGGCCTTGAGTGCAGCGGCGCACCGATGAGCCCGGCGAACGTCGCTGGTCCATACACCGGCCGCCAAACCGTAAGGCGTGTCGTTGGCAAGCCGGATCGCCTCTTCTTCGGTGTCGAACGGAAGCAAGCCCACCACCGGACCGAAGACCTCTTCCTGCATCACCGCCATCGTCGGCGTGACTCCGGTCAAGACGGCCGGACGGACGAAGTACTTGCCCACAGTCGGGTCCAGGCCCCCGCCGGGCGAGATCTGCGCACCATCGTCGACGGCTGCAGACAGGATCTGCGATACCCGCGCGAACTGGGGAGCGGTGGATATGGGACCGATATCGGTGGCGGGATCGCTGGGATCGCCGATAGTGATCGTCGCGGCCCTGGCGGCCAGGCGGTGAGCGAACTCGTCATAGATCCTGCGATGTACGAGTACTCGTGATCCCGCAGTGCAGAACTGGCCAGAGGCTGCGAACACGCCCGCCACCACGCCGTTGGTGGCCTGGTCCAGATCGGCGTCGGCGAAGACGACCTGGGGTGACTTGCCACCTAATTCGAGAGTCACTGCGGCCAGATGACCCAAGGCGGCCTGCGCGACGGCTACGCCGGTCCGTGTGGAGCCGGTGAATGCCACCTTGTCGACATCGGGATGGGACACAAGACGTGCACCTACGTCCCGCGACTGCCCGGTCAGGACGTTGAATACGCCCGGGGGAAAGCCCGCTTCCTGAACTCGGGCGGCGAAAGCGAGTGTTGATGCGGGCGTGAACTCCGACGGCTTGGCCACGAACGTGCACCCCGCCGCAAGCGCCGGCGCCAGCTTGAAAGCCAGCAGGATCAGGGGCGCGTTCCACGGCAGGACTGCGGCGACCACTCCGACCGGTTGTCGCAGGGAGTAGACGTGAAAGTTGGGATGCGCCTCCTGGAAGGACCGACCTTCGATCTTGTCGGCATGGCCGGCGAAGTACCGCAGCCAGGTGGCAACGTAGGCCGATTGTGCGTTCGCGTCCCGGTAGGGCTTGCCATTGTCACGGGTTTCGATCTCGGCCAGGTCGTGAGCGTCGCGCTCGACGATATCGGCCAGACGCAGCATCAGGCGGGCGCGCTCGTGACCCGGTGTCCGTCCCCATTCCCCGGCCAGCGACATGCGCGCCGCCGCCACCGCACGGTCGACATCCGCGCTGCTGGCATCGGCGACTCGCGCCCAACTGCGGCACGCGTACGGATCCTCAGACTCATAGATGGCTCCGGTCGATGACGCGGTGAATTCTCCATCGATGAACAACTCGTACAGCGGCAGGCTTTCCGGCGTAACGGTCATCCCATCACTCCAGAGTTCCTTCGTCCGTGCAACACCTTCGGTGTTGGCCTGTCAGCGACGAGCGCGGCCATAGTGGTTCCTCCAGAAGTCGGTGTGCCCCACCAACGCTAGGGCGCTGCGCGTCGGATCCCGCTCACCACCGCGGCCGCGCTTGTGGGGCATTCCAATGACCAGATCGGCGTTACTGGCGCTGTGAGGTGTGAGCTGACCACCTCGGGCTCATGTCGCGCGGCTGAGTACGAACTTCCCAATATGCGCAAGAGCGTGCCGGCTGGCACGCACCTTGTCGGCCCATTCCAGGAAGCCGTGTGGCATGGTCGGGTACGTGGCGAGCCGGGTACTGACGCCCGAAGCGTTCAGCGCGTTCCCGTACGACACTCCGTCGCGGTGGAGTATGTCCAGACCGGCCAACACGATCAGCGTGGGGGGCAGACGGCTCAGCTCTTGGTGCAGCGGTGAGAAGAGCTGGGGCGCTGCCGTTTCAGCATTCCCGAGGTAAAGCCGCCAACAGGTGGACAGCGCCTCGGCAGTCAATGTAGGTGAGTAGACATTCGGCGTGACGTCCGGTACCGAGTGATTCGTCACCGGGTACGCCAGCACCTGTCCTGCCAGCGGCATGGGCCCGCTGGCGGATGCGGCCGCCAGGGTGACCAGGTTGCCGCCGGCACTGTCGCCGCCGACCACGACGCGGTCAAGGCGATGCCCGAGAGCGGTTGTACCCGCTGTGGTTTGCGTCCAGTCGATGACGGCGCGAACTTCGTCGACTGCACGCGGGAAAGGGGCTTCCGGCGCCAGTGAGTAGTCGATCGACAGTGTTCTGGTGTGACTGGCGGTGGCAAGGGCTGCCGCCGTTCCGTCGAATCCCGCGACGGACCCGGAGATCCATCCTCCACCGTGCGCCCACACAAGTAGACCGGCTGTGCTCACGTCTGCAGGCGTGTAGAGCCGAGCTCTCACGAATCCGCGGGACTGCATGTCGATGTGGATGTCGTCGGTCGTCATGCGTGCTGGCACCGGTGGTGCGAATAGTCGTCCGGCGGTCGCGTACTTCAGCCTCAACTGTTCGAGATTCGCCGCAGGCATCTTCGCACGTGCGGCGACAACGGCTTCGGCGTCAGGATCCATGGCTGCTGAGGGCAATTCGGACGCTGCACTCATCGGTTCTTTCGGGTCGAAGGAGGTGAGCGGCACCGTCGCCTCACAGTCCCGGCGCGAGTGCTCACCGCCAACGCTACGTAGCGGGCGCGACAACCGGCGCGGATTACCAGACGCGCTGTGGAAAACTCCAAACCGCGTTCCCTCGCGCCAGGCGCGGTCTCACCCCGCGCAGGGAGACGTCCAGGGCAGGTCGCCTACGAGACGCATGGCCGAAACGGTGAGCTCGGCGCGCAGCTGTCCCCCGGGGTCGTTGAGGAGATCGAGTCCCGTTAATTTTTCGATGCGGGCGAGCCTGTAGCGCACGGTGTTTTCGTGCACGCTCAACGCGCGCGCGCACCGTCGTACGTTGAAGGACTCCACGAATACCTGCAGGGTCACCAGAAGGTCGTCTTCACCCGCAGCTCCGTCGAGGCCCTGTATCTGTTTACGGGCAAACGCGCGGACTTCGTGGACGTCTGCTGACGCCATGAAGGGCAGAGCCGGCCCGAAGTCGGACACCCTGGCTACTCGGGGAAATTTAAGGTGCCGGAAGCGATGAACACAACGCATCGCCTGTTGGCACTCTGCATTGGCTTCCATAGTCGCACCCAGTGCCGTGAAGGGCCCCGAAATCACTGCCGACACGTCGGCAAGCATTGGCTGACTCTCCAAGATGTCGCTGAGGGCAGCGGCGAGGTCGCGCGACGCCGACGGCGCCGTGGCAAGGACAGCCAGACCAGCTCTGTTCACGCACGGAACGGCGACAACGGGACCCAACACCGTGCTCATTGAGTCAGTAAGGCATTCCACCGCCGCCGGTCGCAGCTCCGCCGACAGCGGTTCGAACAGGACCAGGATGCGCGCCGTATCAGGATCGAAACCCGCCGCCTGGGCGCGACCCTCCAGTCCGGCGTCGTCGGTGTCTCCGCCCACGATGTCCTGGGCGACAGCTGAGCGCAGCGCCGCCACCGTGGTTGCGCCGTGGCCAGCGATTGCCAGGCTTCCGCCGTACCGCGTCGCAACGCGTGCTGATACCTCGGTTTCGAAGGGCTGGAACGTCTTGCCGGCCTCATGAACGACCAGAACGCCCCAGTTCTCGGCGCCCAGGCCCACTGGGGCGATGATGCTCTTTGAGTGCACGCCGATCGCGGGTAGCGGACCAACGATGCGGGTCTGACCGCGGCGCACGTGCTCCAGCTCAGCGGCGATCTTTGGGTGCGAACGGACAGCCTTGCTGCCGAGATCCAGTGGCACACCCTTGACGCCTGCTGTCCCGACCGTCCTCCACGCCCAGTTGTACAACGAGACGGGGCGACCGAGGAGTCGAGCGGCATTACGCGCACACAGTGGCGGCGCCAACCCCTCCGACGTCACTCCCTCTAGAAGAGATTCCAGGCGAGCCAGCCGCCGCAGTGCCTCGTTCTCCTTACGCGCGCACTGCAGCGCGTCCTTGCGTTCGATCAGCACCGATGCCGACACCAATGCCGAACCGCACAGCGCTCCCAGCTGGCGCGCGGCCTCTATCTGCCACTGCGAATAGGTCACCTGTTCGAACTCATTGTCGAGGAAGGCCAAAGCGACGGTTTTCTCGCCGAACATGATCGGAACGCCGATCATCGAGTAGACGCCGAGCGCCGTGGAAGCGCGGGCGATAGGAGACATCCGTGGATCACCGCGGGTGTCTTCCACAACAACTGGGGCTCGGCGGGCGAGAACCTCCGCAGAGAAGGGGTCCGAGCCATCCAACATTCGCTGCCCTTGCGCGGTGTAATCCGACTTACCCAGCGAGAGGGCAAGCCGATAGCCCGATGACGAGGGATCCGGAAGCCGCAGTGAGCACCGGCTCACACCCGTAGACGCTGCAAATACCTGCGCCACCCTGCGGAGCACCGTAGCGAAATCAGCGGCCTCGTGCGCGGCCTCGGCGATGGAGTTCACGCCTTCGATGACAGAAGGGAGAACATCGGCCCGTTCGCTGGTGCGGTACACGGGTACGACCACAGTCATCTACACAGATCCTTCGGTCTACAGCGGTACGAGGCCCAGAGTATGACCCACGACACATTAAAGCGTCAATGAGTTGACGTACACACCAGTGGACGTGTGATCCGGCGGGCCGCTCACCGGTGGTTTCCGCTAGTCACTCTGACGGAGCTGGGTGGAGATTCCCACAACACCCGTAGTGACGCGCTGCGCCTTCGCGAGAAGTTCTCCGTACCGTCGGCGCCAACCGAGCTGGAGTTGGAGGATATGGCAATCGATCTCGAGGTCACTGACCACATCGCGCTGGTCACCCTCAACAGTCCGCATCGGCTCAACGCCATGGATGCAGCCGACTATCAAGGACTCTCCGACGCGTGGGCGGACATCCGTGACAACCCGAAGATCCGGGTTGCCATCGTCACCGGCGCCGGGGACCGAGCCTTCAGTACCGGTGCCGATCTGAAGAGTTTCCTCGGCACCACCACTGACCTGTCAGATTTCTGGCTCACCCAGCAGGGGCAGCTGCTTAACCGGGGCATCGAGATGTGGAAGCCCGTGATCGCCGCCGTCAACGGTCACTGCCTCGGCGGCGGGCTGACTCTGATGCTGGCCACCGATATTCGTATCGCCACCCATTCGGCGTCGTTCGGTCTGGGCGAGGTCAAGCGCGGCGTGCTGGCTGCCAACGGTGGCACGCAGCGCCTCATCGAGCAGATGCCCCACGCGGTGGCAATGGAGTTGCTGCTCACCGGGAACACCTTCGATGCCGATACCGCGTTGCGATGGGGCGTGATCAACAAAGTTGTCGATCCGCCCAACCTCCTCGATGAAGCGCTCGCCATCGCCGAACAAATCAGCACCAATGCCCCCCTGGCGGTTCAGGCCACCAAAGAGCTGGCGCTGCGGTCCCGCGACGTGGATCGGGCCACCGGCCTGCGGATGGAAGAAGCCATGCTCAAACTGCTCCGCTATACCGAGGATGCGCTCGAAGGCCCGAGAGCCTTCGCCGAGAAGCGCTCCCCCAACTTCACCGGTCGCTGAGGATTCCATGCGCGGCAACATCGTCATCGCCGGTATCGGGCACACCGCCTACGGCAAGCTTCCAGGCCGCTCAACGACGTCGCTGAACGTCGAAGCCTCGAGAAAGGCCATGGCGGATGCGGGTATCGAAAAGGAGGCCGTGGACGCTGTTTTCGTCAAGTATCCGACATCCCAGTACCGCATGATGTACGGACAGACAATCGCTGAGGCGCTCGGGTTGCACCCGCGCATCGGTGGTGTGTGGGACCAGGGCGGTGCCACCAACATTTCGATGATCTCTTACGCCGCAATGGCTATTGAGCACGGGCAATGCGAGGTGGCGCTGGTCACCATCGCCGACAATCCCCGCACCGGGACACGCCAAGCCTATGAGAAAGGCTGGGGAGACGACGCCGTGTACGGCTGGTTCGGGACGCCCGCCGGCTACGCCATGATTGCACGCAGGCATATGGAGCAGTACGGGACAAGCGATTTGGATCTGGGTGCCATCGCTGTCGCATCCCGTGCGCATGGGGCGCTCAACCCGCATGCCCAATTGCGTAAACCGCTCTCACTCGCGGAATACGAGCAGTCCCGACTCGTCGTCGATCCGCTGCGCCGCGACGATTGTTGCCTCATTTCCGACGGAGGCGCGGCGGTCGTGCTGATGAGCAGCACACGCGCAACAGCACTCGGCGCCCACGGCGTACCCATCCTTGGATTCGGCCAAGGTCAGACGTCATGGGATGTCGCGCAGCGACCCGACCTGACGACAACCGCTGCGGCCATATCAGCGCGCACGGCGTTCGAGATGGCACGTATGACGCCCGCCGACATCGACGTCGCCCAGCTCTACGACTGTTTCACGATCGCGCCGCTGATGACCCTGGAGGACTACGGATTCTGTGCCAAAGGTGAGGGCGGCAAGTTCGTGCGCGACGGCGCCATCGAGCGCGGTGGGACACTACCGATCAACACCAGCGGCGGCCTGCTTTCCGAAACAGGAATGCCGGGAATGCAACTTGTCATCGAAGGCGTCCGCCAGCTGAGGGCCACCTCCACCGCACAGGTCTCAGACGCCTCGACCTGCATCATCAGTAATCAGGGAGGAATCATGACGACCCATTCGACCCTCATTCTGGGTGACCGGTGATCGAGGCACCACTTCCGGAGATCACACCCCTGACCGAGCCCTACTGGACCGGTCTGGCCGAGGGACGCCTGCTTTTTCAGCGCTGTTCACAGTGCGAGCATGCCTGGCTGCCCGCGCGGGAAGAATGCCCACGGTGTTTGGTCGGAGAGCCAAACGTGAAGTGGGAAGCCTCCGCCGGCACCGGCCGCCTGATCAGCTGGGTGGTCTACCACCACGCGCCCCACGAGTTCTTCCGCGAACGCGTTCCGTACACCGTGGCGATCATCGAACTCGACGAAGGACCTCGCCTCATCAGCACGCTCACCGGACGGCAACCGACCATGGATGCACCCGTGATACTGCGCCCCGAACAAGTGGGTGGCATCACGGTAACGTCCTTCGAGATCAGCCGCGACGAGCACCCGAACGGCGACGACGATGCGACATGACCTGACCTCGGAGCAATACCACGAACTACAGCTGCACTGCCGTAACTGGGGCCGCTGGGGGCCCGACGACGAGATCGGCACCGCCAACCTGATCGAGCCTGGCACTGTCCTGCGGGCCGCGAGCCTGGTCCGTACCGGACAGGTCTACCCGCTGGCACTGCCTCTGGACCGCAACGGCCCTCAAACTGGGCAAGGCTTGACGGGCCGATCCAACATCCAGCACTACATGGCGCGCGACGGCGGTGACATCGCGGCCGCAGCCGGCCTGGAGCCACGCTTCGACGGCACCGACGATGTGGTGCAGCTCTACCTACAGGCCGGCACTCAATGGGATGCCTTGGCGCACGCCTTCTATGACAACCAGATGTACAACGGCCGCCCCACCACCGACGTAACCAGCGCCGGGGCCGCACGCAACGCCGTGACAGGCTTGGCTGACCGGGCGGTGGGGCGCGGCGTGCTGCTCGATGTAGCACGCGACGAGGGTGTGCAGTGGTTGGAGCCGGGTACAGGGATCGACAGCGGTGACCTCCAACGCTGCGCCGATCGACAAGGCGTCGAAGTCGGCGCGGGCGACTTCCTGCTTGTCCGTACCGGGCAGCTCGCCCAGGTGCGCGACCGCGGATCGTGGGCTGATTACGCCGGTGGAGACGCCCCGGGATTATCCGTCGACGCCACGCGCTTCCTGTGCTCCCGCGACGTCGCAGCCGTGGCCGCCGATACCTGGGGTTTGGAAGTACGTCCCTCTGAAGGAGGATTGGTCAATCCAGTCCACGTCCTGCTGATGGTCAATGCCGGGATACATCTGGGCGAGATGTGGGATATGGAAGCCTTGGCCGCGGACTGCGCTGCAGACAACACCTACGAGTTCCTGGTTGTGGCCCCGCCATTGAACATCACCGGAGCAGTCGGCTCGCCCGTCACACCGCTGGCCATCCGCTGAGCGGGCGTCGTTGTCGCGACGTTGATGCCAGATTCGCGTCTGCGGAGAGTCTGCAGTGAAATCCGCTCAGCCGGCTGCGGCGCTGAACACCGAGTGCGCGCGGTTCGGGTCGAAGTACTCCGTGTACTCGATGATTTTTCCTTCGCGCATCCGCAGCAGCAGCACGTAATCGTTGGTGTATGTGCCGCCGCCGGACAAGATCACAGAAGACTCCGCGATCGCCATCGCGAGCTCGGGATCACTCGTGGAATACACGTCGCGTTTGACCCAGCGAACCTGTCGGAAGATTGCTGCAACGGAGGACAAGAACCCCTCGCATTGCGAACGACCCTGCAGCTCTTTGGGATAGCCGTCGACGATGTAGGGAAACCTCATTGTCAGATGGTCGTCGAACATCGCAAACAGACCGTTGAGGTCGAGCTCTTCAAATGCCGACATGTACGCGAGAAGTCCCTGTGTGGGCGTCATCATTGGACTCACCTCGAGGTTGCCTGCCACTGTCACTCCTTTGCAGATTGCCGGTGCGCCGGGCCCGTACGTCGCAGCCGCTGGGTGGTCAGAACCCCGGCGGTCATACATGACCGCCCGCGCGCAACGACTTCAACTCCTCGTCGCCGATACCGAGCGCGCCGTAGATCTCGGTGTTGTGCGCCCCCAACTCCCAAGGACCTGTCCACCGCACCCGCCCCGGCGTGCGGTCTAAGCGCGGAACTACGTTCTGGGACAAGAAATCACCGAAATGTACGTCGTGGTGGACGACCAATGACTCGCGATCGCGGAAGTGCGGGTCGGCCACGATGTCGGCGACCGAGTAGACCGGACCCGCAACGACTTCGTGTCGGGTGAGGATCTGATCAAGCTCGGCTGCATCGTGGGCGGCAACCCATTCGGCAACAAGTTGTTCCAGTTCCTGCTGATGGGCTGCACGGCCGACGTGGGTGTCGTAGCGAGGGTCGGTCGCCAGGTCGGGGCGGCCCATCGCCTCACACAATCGCGTGAAGATCTGATCCTGATTCGCCGCGATCACAATCCATTTGCCGTCGCGCGACGCGAACAGGTTCGACGGTGAGACCCCGGGTAACCCGGTGCCGGACGGCCCCCGGATCTGACCCAGCTTGTCGAATTCGGCGAAGGCACTCTCCATCATCGCCATGGCTGATTCGGCCAAGGAGACGTCGATGACCTGACCGCGGCCGCTATGAGTCCGCTCGTGCAGCGCCGCCAACACGCCTTGGGACGCGAACATTCCCGCCAGGGTGTCCCCCAATGACAGACCGGTGCGCGGTGGGGGCATGTCGGGGTAGCCGTTGATGTAGCGCATGCCACCCATCGCCTCGCCCACCGCAGCGTATCCCGGCCGAGCAGCGTAGGGACCTGTCTGACCGTAGCCAGAGATGCGGGCCAGAATCAGTCCTGGATTCGAGCTGGACAGGCGGCCATAGCCGAGCCCCCATTTTTCCAACGTGCCGGGCCGGAAATTCTCCACGACGACGTCGCAGGTGTCGCACAGTCGGGTGAAGATGTCGACACCCTCGGCGGTGCGTAGATTGGCTGTCACCAACTTTTTGTTGCGGGACTGCACCGCCCACCACAACGCACGACCTTCGTAGGTGCCGCGCCCCCAGAAGCGCATCGGGTCCGGCCGATCCGGTGCCTCCACTTTGATGACCTCGGCGCCGAGATCAGCCAGCATCCGCGTGGCCGTGGACGCTGCAAGGATTGTCCCCAGTTCGATTACACGCAGGCCCTGCAGCGGCCCCACTTCCACCGCGCTAGGCATGCGCATTGCCCGCTACGCGCTGTGCACCGGCGTCCATCGTGGCACGGGCGAGCTCCTCGAAGTAGGTCAGAGCGCCCGGGTTAGCCAGGGCGTCGGCGCTGACCACGGCGTCGGTTCGTGCGCCCATGAGGATACGTTTGACCGGAACCTCGAGTAGTTTTCCGGAGAGTGTGCGCGGCACATCAGCAACAGCGTGTACCTCATCGGGCACATGCCGAGGTGAACATTCCCGTCGGATCAGCGCTTGGATCGCCGCAGTCAACGAATCGTCGAGCACTACGGCATCCCGCAGCACCACGAACAGCATGACCCACCCTTGAGTGCCTTCGCGCGGAACATCCACCACCAGCGCATCGACCACCTCGTCCAGGCCGAGAACAGCCCGGTAGACCTCCGCCGTGCCGATTCTGACACCGCCACGGTTGATTGTGGAGTCAGAGCGACCGTGAATGATCGCACCGCCGCTTGGGGTCATCTCGACCCAATCTCCGTGCCGCCACACTCCCGGGTAGGTCTCGAAGTACGCGTCACGCAGACGCTCGCCCGAGTCGTCGCCCCACAACCGGATTGGCATCGAGGGCATCGGTTCAGTGATGACCAACTCGCCCACCTCCCCCCGCACCGGCAGCCCGCGTACGTCCCAGGCCGCGACCGCAGCGCCCAGTGCGGGGGCTTGCAGCTCTCCGCGACGCACAGGAAGGCTGGGAACCCCGCCCAGGAAGGAGGTACAGACGTCGGTACCACCGCTGGTGGAGAACAGCCAAATATGTTGTCCTACACGCTGGTACACCCAGTCGAAACCTTCGGGTGTCAACGGCGAGCCGGTGGAGCCGATGGCACGGACACTGGACAGGTCGAATTGCTCGCGGGGGCCAGATCAGCTTTCGCACATGCTGACAGAAAGCTCGCACTGGCACCGAAGATGGTGACGCCGGCGTGCTCGGCCAAGCCCCAGAGAACGTCGGGTCCGGGGTGGGTTGGGCTACCGTCGTACAACACAATCGACGCCGGAGTCAGCAAGCACCCCACGAGGAAGTTCCACATGGTCCAACCCGTGGTCGTGAACCACAGGATTCGGTCTCCGCTGCGAGCGTCGACGTGCAGGCTCATCATCTTGAGATGCTCGAGAAGAATGCCGCCTTGACTGTGCACTATCGCTTTCGGCAATCCGGTTGTACCACTGCTGTACAGGACCCACAACGGGTGCTCGAACGGCAACTCGGCGAACTCGAGCTGTTCAGGTGAGGCCGGCGCCACCAGCGTCGACCAGGGTCGCGTCCCCGGGATGGGGGCGTCATCGAGATACGGCAGTCCGAATACCGCCTGCACCGTGGGCAGCCCACCCATCAACTCTCGCAGGGCATCTCGTCTGTCAAAGTCCTTGCCCCCGTAGCGGTAGCCATCCACGGTGAGCAGAACTTTGGGCCTGATTTGAGTGAAGCGGTCAAGCACCGCGCGAACACCGAATTCTGGTGCCGCACTGGACCACACCGCGCCGATAGACGCGCATGCCAGGAACGCGGCGACGGTCTCGGGGAGGTTGGGCAGGTAGGCCGCAACGACGTCGCCGGGCCCGACACCCAATGACGTCAGCGTGTGCGCTATTCCAGCGGTTTCGGTTTTGAGTCGTCCCCAAGTCCAGGCATCGAGTGGCCGCAGCTCCGAGGCGTGTTGCAGCGCGATGGCGTCGTCAGCGCGGTCGCGAAAGACGTGGCGGGCGTAGCTCAACTGCGCACCCGGGAACCATTCGGCACCCGGCATGGCTCGAGAACCCATGGCCGCGAGGGCCGGCACCGAAGCTTCGACACGGAAGTAGTCCCAGACCGCGGCCCAGAAGACAGCGACGTCCTCCGTCGACCACGCCCACAGATCCGCGTACTCAGAAACGTCACGGCCGGTACGCGACCCGACCCATTTTGCGAAATCGGTGATCGCGGCGTCGTCGATCCCAGATTTATCAGGCTCCCAGCTCGGCTCGTCAGCCCCATGCACACTCACTGGTTTGTGGCTCTCCTTGGCTTGTTGGTCGATTGAACCGGCGCACACGCGCCCCACCCGTCTGGAGGCGCGCTCAGTAAGGATGCGGTCGCGCAGCGCCGTCGATGCGCAGTGTCACACCGTTGAGATAGGGGTTCTCGATGATGTGGTGCACGAAGGTGGCGAACTCCACCGGGTCACCGAGGCGGCGTGGATGGGGCACCTGCTCCACCACCTGCGTGGCCCCGGCACCGCGAAGCATGGCAGTGTCGAAGGCGCCGGGAGCCACACTGACCACCCGAATCGCCGAGGATGCCAGGCGGCGGGCCGCGGGCAAAGTCAGGGATACGACCGCACCCTTGGTGGCCGCATACGCCGGATTGGTACCGTCATACGCCGCAATCGACGAGGTTGTGACGATAACGCCTCGATCGCCGTCTCGAGGTTCGAGCCTGGACATCGATCGGGCGGCGTACTGCATCACGTTGAACGTTCCGGTGATGTTGATGTCGACAATCCGACGAAAACTCGCCAGTGCCTCCACTGGCTGCTCACCGTGCACGGAGATGGGCATTGCCACTCCGGCGCCGTGGACCACAGCCCGCAACGCTCCCAACTCGTCGGCCACACCGAAGGCTTTGTTCATGTCCTCGGCACTGGTGACGTCGCCCGCTACGAAGGTGACGTTGTCCGCCTGTGCTGCAACCTCATCACCACTGTGTCCTGGCAGATCAACCACCACAACGTGTGCAGCAACCTGTGCTAGCTGCAGCGCAGCGGCCCGCCCGAGTCCCGCGGCACCCCCGGTGACGAGTGCGATCTGGCCCTCGAGTTTCACGATCGGGCCGCCGCGGTGTCTTGCTGAGCTGCCGTGAGTGTGACACCGGCGAAAGTGCCTTGGTCCCACCAGTTGTCGATCATCACCCAGTAGTCGGCCTCGTTGCCCAAGTACATGTTGAGGAAGAACGCGTGATCGGCGTCTCCTTGTCCGTTGTAGTAACCGGGGGTGCACATGCTCCAGTAACCCGAGCGAATGTTGTAGACCTCCATGCACACCGACCGCCACTGCAGGGCTGCATCCTCTGTTGCCTCCATCTGGGCGATGCCGTGCTCCACCGCGTGAGCGACCAGGCGGGCGGCGTGACGAGCCTTTTGCTCGAGCATGTACACCACGTTGACGGTGAATCCGTTCTGACTGACTCCCAGCTCGAGATAGTTCGGAAAGTTCGGAGTCAAGAAACCGTGCAGAGTTATGTTCCCGTCCGCGTAGTACTCACGAAGCGAGATCCCGTCGCGACCGATGAGGTCGTAGCCGTAGCGGCTGGCGTGCGAGGTGCCGGTTTCGAAGCCGGTGGCGAAGATGATCAGGTCCACCTCGTGATGAACACCATCGACGACGAACCCGTCCGCGGTAATGCGCTCAAGCCCTTGCGGGGAAGCCACCAGCTCCACATTGTCGCGGTTGAGCGCCGGATAGAAGTCGTCATTGAAACACGGCCGCTTGCACATGACGCCGTACCACGGCTTGAGGAGTTCAGCCAGCTGCGGGTCGTCGATCTCTTCCTCGATCCGCCTGTGCGCCTGCTGCACTCGAATCATGTCGGCCAGCTCGGCAACGGCGATCTGATCTTCCAAAGCCAGTGTGGAGACTGGAACGTCAACGAGGTGTTGGCCGTTGGCCTCACCGAAGATCCAGGTCCAGGCATCTGCGACGAGATTTTCCTCCTGCGGATAGCCATTGAGGATCTGGATGTGGTTGTGCATCCGCTCAGCGCGCCAGTTCGGCCGCAGCGACGCCGCCCATTGAGGATCGGTCGGCTCATTGTGCCGCGGGCCGACATTGGTGGGCGTGCGCTGCACCACATAGAGCTTGTCCGCGGAGGTGGCAACCGGGGCCACCGCCTGAATGCCTGTGGCACCCGTACCGACGATGGCAACCCGCTTGTCGGCCAACTTGTCGAGGCCACCATCGGGATTACCTCCGGTGTACTCGTAATCCCAGCGAGCGGTGTGCATGATCTTGCCGGCGAAGTCGGCGATGCCGGGCACACGCGGTATTTGCGGCTTGTTGAGCGGTCCGTTGGCGCGCAGCAAGTGGCGTGCCTCGATGACGTCCCCACGATTGGTACGCACGACCCACACACTGTCGGCACCGTTCCACTCGGCTCCACTGACGGTGGTTTGGAAGAGTGCCCGTTCGTAGAGCTCGAAGTGCCGGCCGATGCGACGGGCGTGCTCGAGGATCTCGGGGCCGAACACCCAACGTGATGTCGGTATGTAGCCCGTCTCCTCCAACAGCGGCAGGTAGAGGTAGGACTCGATGTCGCATTGCAAGCCCGGATACCGGTTCCAGTACCAGGTTCCGCCGAAGTCACCGCCCTGCTCCACAATTCGGAAACTGGTCACCCCGAGCTTGGTGAGCTCGGCTGCTGCCAGCAGACCGCCAAAACCTCCCCCCAGAACCACAGCGTCGAGATGCAAATGTTGCGGTTCCCGGTCGATCGGCTCTGACCACGGGTCAGACGAGTCGATCTCCACGGTGTCGCCGAGTCCCAGCCACTGGTTTGCGCCATCCGGACGTAGCCGCTTGGCCCGTTCCTCTGCGTACTTCTGGCGGACCAGATCCGGGTCGAAGTCGACCTCAATGGGGAGGCCGGAAACGGGAAGTTTGGTGATCATCAGAAGACGCTCCTTCACAGCAGCACTGGTGCGGCACAGCCGCGGCGTGTGCAAGCGACGCTATTTCGCTCGCGCAGCCGGCCCTAGCCCGCGTCCGCGGCGAGTTGTGGCCCGCTACAACGGCGCATTACTTCGAAGGGCAGCTGAGACAACAGTCGCGTGCTTTAGAGCGCTACTGGGTTACCGGCTCGACCGCAGTCACGTCGACTCTTGAACCCCGTCGCTGGGGCGGTTCAACCCCCGTTAGAGGCCCGCAACGGGGTGGCTCTGTTCAGCCACCAGCTTGGTCAGCAGCGAGGACAGCTGTCGCTGCTCCTCAGGTTCAAGCACGGCGAAGAACCGACTGTGCACATCGTTTTGCATCTGCAGGCCCGGTTCTATCAACCTCGCTCCATCAGCAGTGATACCGACTTCGTACTGTCGGCGATCAGAACCGGTGGACCTGTCGCGCTCGATAAGACGCCGCTTCTCCAGAGTCTTCAACACACCGGCGAGAGCCTGGCGGGATACCCCGGAGAGCTTGCAGATATCTCGGGTGGACATGTCACCAAAAATCCACAGCATGGCCAAGACACGGAACCCAGCGGTCGGACAGTCGATCTGTTGGTGCACCGCCTCAGATTCCCGATGTCCGAGCAATGTCAAAGCCCGCTTCAGATTGGTCGATAACCTCAGTGCGTCGCTGTCGAGATCTGGGTCACGGTTGACTAACACCGTATCTATGTAGTCAGCCATTTCATGTGCAGAAACTCGTGCCGGATCGAGAACCGGCGAGCGCAACGCGGGCTGTGCCATATCCCTCCGCTGTGAGAATCGATGCTTACCGGCAACGCGGCCGGACAAACCAACAGTCCAAGCGCTACTCGCTCAACCCCGTGGACTCAGTGCGAACACCCGAACGTGGGCCCGACCTCGCAGAGCATACCGCCGGGTCTGCCAGCTCCGGGCCAGGAACGAACAACAGGTTTCGAGGCGAGGTCGAAGCGTCGCCCGTGCGGTGGCAATCGTTCCAGACTCATGCACTTACACCACCAGGGTCGAAGCCTCCGCCTCGGATCGACAAGCCGGCTGCCGACACCTCGAACTGGTTGATCCCAGCCTCGCTGTACATCGTCACAATCTGTTCGCAGCGGGGGCGCCAAAACAGAGTCGCGGTTCCTAGGCTCAGCGGATTCACCTGTAACCCATACTGCGGCCTGCCGGAGGCTGCCGAAGAAGGAGCGACCCGATGTCTGATTCGTTGCAGAAAGAAATTCGGCGTTTCAGCGACCGCCAACAAATTTACGACACCATCAACTCCTTCGCGCGCGGCGCTGACCGACTCGACCGCGAACTGTACGAGTCCGCCTGTCATCCCGATGTTGTACTCGACTACGGGTTCTTCCTCGGCGGGCGTGACGAGTTCTACGAATGGATGCAGAAAATGCTCATCGAGCAGCGGCACAGCACACAGCACCTGCTGGCCAATCACAACGTGGACATCGATGGCGACATCGCACATGTGGAGACTTACTTCATCAACAGCAGCGTGAACAAACAGGGAAAGCCGTTCGGGATGACGGGTGGCCGTTACATCGACCAGCTCATTCGTCACAACGGTGGATGGGCGATCACCAAACGGGTGGTACTCACGGACTGGCAGCTACCGCTGGCCGGCGACGCGTTCGAGCAAGCGGTTCCCCGAACATCGACAGCCTGCCGCCCCGCCAACAGGCTCTCGCCCGTACAAAAGAACTCAGTCGTAGAGATCTTCAGGATGTGAGCTACCAACGCCCGCTGACCATCTCGCCCTCCCGACTCGGAATACCGGCCGATCCGTCCCCGGGACACTGACCTCCGGTTGATGCTTGCGACCGATCCGGCTTCGCGGCCTCGTACGGCGCAGCCGATGCCGCAGGTGATTGAAATGCCGCACCAGCCGGCGGCTGGACGTTGTGGCCTTGCACAAAGCTTGACTCTGCCCGTGGCGGGCCAGCCCGCGACAGTAGAGGCCGCACGCCCTGCACGGCGGACACGTCCAATGCTTCCCCTCATCCCCGCATGTGCATTCGTCATCGGTGGCGCCCAGGCTCTGGAACAGATTTCCGGACCCGCACTGCCCTCTCACCCGTACGCGGAATGGAGATCCGCACAAGCCGCCCAAAATACGCCGCTGGTCGCTCGCCTGAGCTGGCTACCGTAGCCGTCTGACGGCCGTCGAGATACTTGCCCGCTGGTCCGCCGGTTGCGCACCCGGCCTTGAAATGTCGTCTAGCTCGCCAGTTCGTGCGCCAAACAGGAGATTTCATGAGTTCTAGCGAAACACCTACAGCAGTTCAGGTCCTGATCGTCGGCGCCGGCTTCGGGGGCCTCCGGGCGCTGGATGTCATGCGGCAACGCGGACGTTCGAGCGTTCTCCTCGAGGCGGGAGAAGGCGTTGGTGGAACGTGGTATTGGAACCGATACCCCGGAGCTCGCGTCGATGTCGAGTCCCTGGAGTACTCGTACTCGTTCCGAGATGACTTGCAGCAGGACTGGAGCTGGTCGGAGAAGTACGCCGGCCAACCGGAGGTTGAGCGTTACCTGAACTGGATCGCCGATAGGCTCGATCTTCGGCCGGACATCCGTTTCGGGCGACGCGTTACATCGATGGAGTACGACGAGACCACCAAGCTGTGGCGGTCTGTGGCCGAGGTTAGCGGCGGCGGCACAGAAGTGTACGAATCGCCGAACGTCGTGTTGGCGACCGGTTTCCTCTCGGTTCCGACCTTCCCCACCATCCCGGGCCTCGACAGCTTCGGGGGTACTCTCGTCCACACCGGCCAGTGGCCGGAGCCCGGACCTCAGATCGATGGTCAACGAGTAGGTGTCGTCGGCACCGGCGCCAGCGGAGTCCAGGTTGTCCAGTCCTGTGCCGGCAAAGCCCGACACCTGGCAGTCTTCCAGCGGTCAGCCAATTGGTGCTTCCCACTGCGTAACAAACCTATGGACCCTGATTATGAACGGTTCGTCAAGGACAACTACGCCGAGATCCGTGCCCTCGAGCAGGAGTGCCGCGGTCCCGGAATGGTACTGATGGATGGCCGGATAGCGCGCCCCGAGACGCGCAATGCCATGGATATCGGTCGCGGTGAACGTATCTCGGACTTTGAGTGGAGATGGCAGGCAGGCGGCGTCCATCTCGGGCGCAGCTTCGTTGATCTCGTTCGTGACGAAGCTGCCAACAACGAACTGCGAGCATTCCTCGAGAGGAAAATTCGAGAAATGGTTCACGACCAAGAGATCGCCGAGAAACTCATACCCAAGCACCCGCCTCTGTCGCGTCGCCCCCCTGGTGAGGGAGGCTATTACGAGGCCTTCAACCGAGCAGACGTGGAACTCGTCGATATTGCTGACGACCCCATCGCCGAGATCGTGGCTGAAGGTGTGCGGCTGCAGAGAGGGGCCTTGCACCAACTGGACGTCCTCATCTTCGCCACCGGATTCGACGGCGGCTCGGGAGCGGCGCTGCGTATCGACATCCGCGGCCGCGACGGCGTTCAGCTGCGCGAGCACTGGAAGGACGGCGTTCGCACCGTGCTGGGCATGATGACCTCGAAATTCCCGAATCTCTTCATGCTGCTCGGCCCTCAGTCGCCAGCCTTCCATTTCTCCCCGCCGACACTGGCCGACTTCCAGAGCACCTACGTGGACGAGGTGCTCCAGACCATGGCCGACAAGGGGCTGACCGAGATCGAGGCGCGCGAGGAGGCTGAGGTCGAGTGGACGGAGCACGTTACCGCTCTGTACGCGGGCACGTTGATCTGGAAGACCGACAGCTGGTGGCTAGGCTCCAACATTCCTGGCAAGCCCCGCCAGGGCTTGGCCTACAGCGGCGGATTCGCCAACTACCGGACCCTCGCTCTCGAAGCGCAGACCGGCCTCAACGCCTTCGTGACCGCCTGACGGCGGGCGCAAGGGATCCGCGTGCAGCCCATCACTGCCCAGGATCACACAGCACCGGCGACTAACGACGACCGACAACCGTAAGGAATACATCATGGACGATGTTCTCGACCTCTCACTCGATGAGCTGCTCACCACCACCCGCGCGGTGCGCAAGCGGCTCGACTTCGACCGTCCGGTCAGCCGACAAACCATCGAAAGGTGTCTGCAAATCGGTTTCCAAGCCCCGAGCGGAGAGAACCTGCAAGCCTGGGGCTGGGTAGCCGTCGACGACCCCAAAATCCGCGCCCAGATGGGCGATATCTACCGCGCCGGCGTGGACACCTTCGTCAAGGAATCCACGCAAGCAGCCGACGATATCGACGTCAAGGACCTGGTCGAGAGTTACGATCAGTCCCAGGCCAAAGATGAAGGACCCGTCGCGCGTATGGGTATGGAAGTCACCGATGCCGCTGGGACAAGCAAGGTGTGGGAATCCTCGTTGCACCTCTATCACCACATCCAAGAGGCCCCGGTTCTGGTAGTACCCCTCCTGAAAGCGCGCTTCGACACGTTCAGGCTGTTCGAAGCTGCGTCGGCCTGGGGCTCGGTGCTTCCCGCCGCGTGGAACTTCATGCTCGCACTGCGGTCACGCGGCTTGGGTAGTACCTGGACCACCGGCCACCTGTGGTGCGACAAAGACATGACCGACCTTCTCGGTCTGCCCCCGACAACACCCAGGTCGGGCTTTTCCCCGTCGCCTACACAAAAGGCACCAGCTTCAAGCCCGCACGCCGCGGGCCGGTGCAGGATGTCCTGCATTGGAACGGCTGGTAGGGCCGAAAGCCTGAGCTGTGGTCGAGGAACACAGTAGCGACCTACTCGCTACTGTTTGCCTCGACCACACCGACCGAGGAACACCCAAGTCATGCCGATCTCCCAACGCATCCCCGATGGCCGTCAGCCGTGCTTGAGGACAACCTTGCCGAAGGCCATCCCTGTTTCCAGGTAGCGATGGGCCTCGGCGGCCTCCCCAAGTGGGAACGTTCTGTCGATGACCGGCGGCCTCACACCATGTCCGCTGATCAGATCCAGTAACCCGCGCATATCCGCGGTGCTTCCCATCGTCGTCCCGATCAGCTGATACTGGCCGAAGTAAAAGGGGCGGATCTCCAAGGTGGCGTTCAGCGCCGCAGACGATCCCAGCACGACGCAACGACCGCCCGGCCGAAGGCACGCAACCGATTCCGACCACCGTCCCACCGGGTCGAGCACCACGTCGAAGCCTTGCTGGCCGTCGGTCAGGTCTCGGGCATTGGCCACCCAGTCTGCCCCAGTGTGTGAGATCCCTTCTTTCGCACCGATTTCGAGTGCCGAAGCGATCTTGCCGGGGCTGTCGGACGTGACCACCACCCTGGCCCCGATAGCAGTGGCGAGACTGACAGCCATTGTTGCCACGCCCCCGCTGGCGCCAAGGACCAGCAGCGACTCACCCGCCCGCAAGCGTGCGCGGTCGAACAGCGCTCGATACGTCGTGATACCCACCAGCGGCAGTGCCGCGCACTGCTCGACGCTCCACTTGGCCGGGGCCGGAACCACGCAGTTCTCCGGCACGCTGACGCGCTCTGCGTAGGTACCAGGACGGCAGTCACCGAGAATCTCCCAGTCCCGGGCTGGCGCACTCTGGCTGGATCCCCAGAACAGCGACGGAACGATCATTACCCGCTCGTTGGTGTCGCGCCGGTACCCGCATCCATCGGCACCAGGCACGTGCGGCAGCGGCGAGCTGTACACCCCCTGACGAACCAAGACGTCATGCCAATTCAACGCACTCGCCGCCAGGTCGACCTCAACCCAACCAGGACGCGGATCTGGATCCGGAAACTGGCCGAGGCGAAGGACATCTGCCCTCCCGTACTCGCCCATCACCACAGCCTGCATACTGTCGCCTCCTCAGGCTATCGAACGCCCGCGCCGTGCCGACGATGCGACCAGTGCACAGCACTGACACCTGCCTCAATCAACACAGGCACTGGGTAGCAAGGGGTTTCGTGTTCAAGACTGCATCAGCGCTCGGAGGCCTCGGCCCAAACCCCAAGCGGCGCAACCCGACGGACGCCGGAGCGGCAGCCGTATACCAAATGATCAAGTGGTGCGGTCCCTGGCCGTATCCGCAGCACGGTGACTGGCAACGTTGCCCTCTCGCCATAGCCAGAACCCACCCGAGGTCACAGTCAACAACTACCGACAACGGTTGGTGTGGACCGGGCAGAAGCCGCTACCCAGCCGCACCATCGACAATCGCCCCCACGCGTACACCGGACATGACAAGCACAGCCCCGCCGGCGCGAACTGCGACCGATGGACCTACGCCCTTCCGAGGCTGCGGTACACCTCGGCCAAGAGCTTGGCCGTCCGCCCGTCGCCAACAGTTCCCTGCCCGAGGCGGTTCATCGCGTACGCGAAGGTCATCCGAGCTTCGGGGTCGTTGACCACCAGAGATCCGCCCCAACCGCCCCAGAAGATCGCCCGGTGTCCCGCCGTGAAAGGCATCCCCTCCGTGCTTACTGCGTATCCGAGCCCAAACTGAACCGGAATCCCGAGCACGTGATCGACCCCCGAAGACAGTTGCCGCCAAGCTTGGCGGCAACCTTCCTCCGACAAGATTCGGACGCCGTTGACCTCGCCCCCCAGCGACATCACCGATTGAATCTTGGCTACAGACCGAGCATTACCGTGCCCATTAGCTCCAGGAACTTCGGAGTGCAGCCACCCATCGTGTGTCATCCACTCGACGGTCGGCGCCGGATTGGTTGTAGTTCGGAACATAATGGAATTCGGATCGAGCTCGTACTCGACGGGCTCAGGTGCAACCAGTCGCGCAACGCGCACATCGTCTGAAGAGTCAATTCCGATCTGAAAGTCAGCCTGCAACGGCTTCGCGATGCGGGCGTCAAAGAAGCGCCCAACTGAAGTTCCCGTGATCCGCCGAATCACCTCGCCGACCAGATACCCGAAGGTGAGCCCGTGGTAGCCCGATGCGGTACCCGGCTTCCACCACGGCTCCTGCGCCGCGAGCCGCGAGCACGCGAGATCCCAGTTGTACAGATCGTCCTCACTCATCGGTAAGTCCCATCCAGCCAAGCCTGAGGTATGACTGAGCAAGTGCCGCACCGCGATCGCATCCTTACCAGCGGCTGCGAACTCCGGCCAGTAGCGCGCCACCGGGGCATCCAAATCCAGCTCTTTGTCATCAGCCAACACCAATGCGCACAGCGCCGTCATCGTCTTGGTCGTAGACATGGTGGAGACTATGGTGTCCGCCGTCCACGGTGTCCCTGCATCGCGGTCCGCCAGGCCGCCCCATAAATCGACAACCGGTGTCCCATCGACGAACACGGCAACCGAGGCTCCGACCTCGCCGGCATCGAACAACTCTTCAAAAACGGTCTGAACACCGCTAAAAGCGTCCTGACACGTGCCGCCGACTCGGCCCATCGCCCCTTGTCTCCTCACTGCGACGACCATGGACGGTCTCGCTCAGCGTTGACGCTATGAACTGGACCGGGGTTGGGCTCGGTCATTCCGGTGTCGGTTGTAACCGCCTACAACGATTCGGGTTCGCCGCGTTTTCTTCCCCCAACGCGCACTTTAGATGAGCGCGGCGGCTTTACCGAAGAACCCTCGACGAGTCAACCGAAATGCCCCAATCGATACGTTCAACGGACGTGATTTTCACCGCAGAACCGCCGTGATGTGTCGGCTAGCACGTTTGGCCGCCAGTCCGAGACGCGCATTGAGAACCAACCCTCTTCGCGCTTTCCCGATCGTTCCCGACCCAGAGGACGCAGATGAGCCCAGCGCCTAAGCCCAAGTGCGACAAGAATGCCTCCCCGCGTTGCACCAACCCGAGAAGGTTCGCTGCCAGCTGGGGCGCCCTGCGCACCTTGACCCGCAGCGTCGCAGTGATGGCCACGACCGCGATTCTTGCGCTCGCGATGGTCGCGGTCTCACACACGCAAACCGCGAATGCCGATGATTGCCCGCCAAACATCGGCTATCAGCCCGAGTGTCAGTACCGACCGTTCTACACCCCACCGGCGCCACTCCCCCGGGTGTTCCCGGAGACATCATCCGCACCGAACCGATGCGCGCCGTACTCGACCCCGCCGGACACGGCAACTACTCGGCGACCGCCACCCGCATCATGTACCAAAGCACCAACTTGAGAGGTGAGCCGGTTGCAGTCACCGGGACCTACTTCGAACCGGAACGGCCCTGGCCGGGACAGGGTCCGCGACCACTGATCGCCTTCGCACCGTGGGCGGCCGGCTTGGGAGACCAGTGTGCTCTGTCTCGCTTGATCGGGGAGGGAGGCATGCACTACGGCGGCTACCTCGACTTCAACGTACTGTTCGAACAAGGCTTCTGGGCAACCATGCTGGACCGTGGATTCGCCGTGGTCCTCTCCGACTACCAGGGCGTGGGAACCTACGGACCCCCGACCGCTGGCATCCGCATACCCACCGCACGAGCGGTGATCGACTCAGCCCGAGCTGCCCAGCGACTGCCGAACACCTCGCTGGATCCGAACGGCCCCGTGGCCTTCTGGGGCTACAGCCCTGGTGGCGCAGCATCCGGCGCTGCTGCAGAAATGGTGGCTAGCTACGCCCCCGAATTGAAAGTCGTCGGATCGTTTGTAGGAGCCCCCATCGCCAACCCAGCTCTGTCGGGACCACACTTGGATGGATCAATGTTCGTCGGAACCATGGGTTTTGCACTGAATGCCTTCATCGCAGCCTTTCCTGAAGCCGACCAGGGGCTCAGGGCCACACTCACGCCCCGCGGCGCCGACTTCCTGGCAAAGACCCGCTACAGCTGCACAGATGAGGTGCTCATGAAGTTCATGTTCCGTCACCTACAACCCTACTTCAACCAGGATCTACTGCAGCTGTTCGGATCTGAACCCATCAAATCGGCGTTCGCCGCGGAAAAGCTGGGCTCTCTGAAACCCAACGCTCCAGTCTTCATAGATATCAACAGGTTTGATCCCGCTGTTCCCTGGGTCGGAGCCCGCCAACTCGCCGCCGACTGGTGCGGCCAAGGCGCCGACGTCCAATTCTGGACCAACGAACAACCCCCGTTCCTCAACAAAACCCACATCAACAATCTGCTCACCTACTACGTCGACGGCGAGCGCGGAATCCAGTGGATCACCGACAGATTCAACGGTGTGCCCACCACACCCAACTGCAACGCTCTGCCACCCTTCGAGCTACCAAGTTAAAAACGCCCGAATGTCGAACTTGGTGCGGTCCCGCCGGCGTACTGGAGGTGACTACTGCCAAACCCTGCCACCACGCTGTCAGCCGAAAGCATCGCGGACCACGAGCACGTCCACCATCGACGTTGCTTGGCGAAATCCAGGATGCGCAGCGTGATCGAACACGGCGTCAACCTCACCAAGTGACGGCGCGGACTGGCCATCCGCCAAGGCAACCGCACCGCCGTCAACCGCGGCGGAGCGGGCCGTCTTCACTCACAGGCGAGCACAAACGACCCATGGGAGGGATCTATGAGTAAAGAACGGGCTGAGGGTTCCGTCCTGGAGCAGTTTCGGACTCTGCTCAACGCGGCACTAGTGGGGGCCGATGCGCCTCTAGCTACCTCAAGCATCGGCTCGAACACGAAAGAGGCGATCGCGCAAGTGGCAAAGAGCCATCCCGACGTATCCACCGAGATGATCGCTGCAGCATATGACGTATTCCGAGACGAACATCAGCGGCCAACTTTCCGCGGGTGACCAACCCCTGCGCGGAGAAACGCCAAGATCTGCACCTGGAGCGCACTACAGAAGTCATTCGTTCCAGCAGTGAAGAGGCCAGACAGCGGTGAGTTGCGCTGGGCTCGATGCGACTGGTTGCGCCACGGCGGAATACTCGCCAACCGTCCGTATTCGTTAGCTGACAACCGCTTTCCGCCAAACTAGGTTCGCGACTCGTCCAACACCAGTTCAGCACCCAGGCTGCCGGCCAGATCTGGCTGGCCGACATCACCGAGCACCGCACCGACGGAGGCAAGCTCTACCTGGGGTTGATGAAGCCTACGCCTCGGGTTCTTCCTCATGTTCGGCCGGCCAAGCGACTACGCCGATCGGAGCACCACAGCGACCACAGAATTTGTAATCCCACGCGTTCGGATGCCCGTTCGGGCATGACACAGATGGGATATCTGAGTTGCGATGCGCCGGCGCATGCGCCGGATCGACGCCGTCCCCCGAATCGGATGTCATGCGAGCCCCCCTCGTGCAACCCTCGGCCCAAGTGTCCCTCGCTCTCGACACCGGCGCACAACTTTGCGACATTCTTTCGAGCAACAGCCGGACCAAGCGTCATGCAGATCGGTGAGCGCATCGCCAGAGAACCCGACGCGGCTCGGCGACCGAGCGGTACCGTCGACCCGTGATCTCACTTCTGGCCAACCTCGGGTTGGATATCCCCGTGATCGCCGCCCCGATGGCAGGTGGGGCCACCACCCCGGCCATGGTGATCGCCGCCGCCGGCGCGGGCAGCGTCGGCTTTGTGCCCGCCGGCTACAAATCAGCCGAGGCACTGCAGTCCGACATCGCCACCGTGCGGCAGGCGTCAGTTCCTTTCGGCGTCAACGTCTTTGCGCCTAATCCGATACCCATCAGTCTCGCCGACTACCAGGCCTATGCCGCGCAGGTGCAAAAGGAGGCCGACCGCTTCGGCCTCACCCTGCCCGTCGAACCCAAAGACGACGACGATGCCTGGGCCGCCAAGATCGACCTGCTGGTGGCCGACCCGGTGCCGGCGGTCAGCTTCACCTTCGGCCTGCCCGGTCGTGATGTCATCGCCAAGCTGCAGAAGCAGGGCACGGTCGTCATACAGACCGTCACCAACGCCGAGGAAGCCCGACTGGCCGCGGCGGCGGGCGTCGACTGGCTGGCCGTGCAGGCCAGCGTCGCGGGCGGGCATTCCGGCACACTGACTCCATCCCAACCCATCGCCGACGTCCCGATCGTCGATCTGATCACCCAGATCACCCACGCGGTGAACCTCCCGGTGATCGCGGCAGGTGGGCTCGTGACGTCGGACGCCGTCGCAGCCGTGCTACAGGCCGGGGCGTCGGCCGCCGCAGTGGGCACGCTGCTGCTGTTGGCCGACGAGAGCGGCATCTCAGCCACTCACCAAGCAGCACTGCAGGATCCGGCTTTCACCGAGACCGTTCTGACCAAGTCCTTCACTGGCCGGCCCGCCCGCGGGCTACGCAACAACTTCATCAACACCTTCGAAAGCCAAGCGCCGCTGGGGTATCCGGCGATTCACTACCTGACCAGCCCGCTGCGCAAAGCCGCAGCCGCCGCCGGGGTGGCCGATGACGTACACCTGTGGGCAGGCACCGGCTACCGGCAGGCCCGCAACGCGCCAACCGCGACCATCCTCACCGAACTGACGTCAGCGCTGTAGGAACCGTCTGCGTTTGGCGTCGGCCAGATTGATCTTCACGGATGTGCGGTGCGGGTGCGCCGAAACCCACAGCGCTAACACCCGCCGCGTGCGGACCGATGAACCACTAGACAGGTCAACATGTGTGTGACTGGCCCACGAGGCCGGTTTGCCAACAGGAGGAGACCCTGATGCTGGAGAAGACAGCCGCCACGACCGCTCTCGTCGGCGCACTGGCACTGGGAGGCATGGGATTTGCCGGCTCCGCGCAGGCGCACCCCAACCCCTGGATCCCCCAGCCGCCCGCACCGGGTGAGGTCGCCACACGGATAGGCGTACCTCCAGGGCACATCGGCCAGGTGGTGGGCGTCCCGCCTGGTCATTGGGACAAGCCCTGGAAATGGCTGAGTTGAGGATGACCTGCGTTTACACGGTCGCCGAGTTGGCAATCACAGCCCTGTGAAAGAGCAGGAACTGCTCGCCGACCGCTACCAGCTGCATGGTCTGCTGGGTTGCGGCGGCATGGCTGAGGTCTATGACGGCTGGGACAACCGGTTGGGCCGGGCTGTGGCGGTCAAGCTGCTGCGCCCCGGGATGGCTGCCCAGTCCGATGTCCGCGCGCGCTTCGAGAGCGAGGCCCGGGCGGCTGCCCCGCTGGCACATCCGAACATCGTGGCGATCTACGACTACGGCGAGCATGACGGAGCACCCTTCATCGTGATGGAGCGCCTGCCCGGTCAGACGCTTGCCGACGTCATGGACCGCGGTTCGATGCCGCCTGACCTGGTGCGACGAATGCTCGATGAGGTGCTGTCAGCGTTGGGCACCGCGCATACGGCGGGCATCCTGCATCGCGACATCAAACCTGCCAACATTCTGCTGTCCCGCGACGGCGGCAGCCTCAAAGTCGCCGACTTCGGCATCGCCAAGACCGGCGGTGCCGCACACACCATGACTGGACAGATCATCGGCACCATGGCCTACATGAGTCCGGCCAGGATCTCCGGCGCGCCGGCGTCGGTGGCCGACGACCTGTACGCCGTGGGCCTCATGGGGTTCGAGGCGCTGGCCGGCCGGTCTGCGTTCCCACACGACAATCCGGCCGCGCTGGCCCGCGCCATCATGGACGACCGGTTGCCGTCGGCCATGTCGCTGGGCGCTGACCCGGGGCTGGCCGCGGTGATCGACGGCGCGATCGCCGGCAACTTCACCTCGGCCGCGCAGATGCAGGCCGCCCTGGCCGGTGCACGGCCCGCCACCCGAGTGCTCGACCAACCGTTACCTGACATGGCCACCCAACTGGTACAACAACCGCGCCCGCGGTTGACCTCGAGGACCCGCAAAACACTTGCCGCAGCTGGTATCACGACCGCGGCAGTGGTCTCCGCCCTGGCCTTCGCGCTGGACACCGGCGACAGCACTCCCGCTCCCGAACCGGTGAGTACCAGCACTACGTTGCCCGCTCCCGCGGCCGTGGTTCCCCCGGCCACGGTGACACCCGTCAGCGAACCGGCCCCGCTGCCCGTCGTCGAGGGGCCCGCCGGCGGCAAAAAGCCCGGCAACGGCAACAACGGCAAACAGGGGCACGGTCAAGGCAAGAAGGGCGACTGACATCATGGCGGAGGTGAGTGTCTCCGCCGCCTTCGCCTCCGACAACGCCGCTCCCGCCCACCCGGCGGTCCTGGACGCGGTGGTCGCGGCCAATCAGAACGCCGCGATGTCCTACGGCGACGACGCCGTCACCGCCCGCGCCGCAGGGCTCATCCGAGAGACCTTCGACTCCCCGGACGCCGACGTGCTGTTCGCTCTCACCGGCACCGGCGCCAACGTCATCGCATTGGCAGCAGCCACCCGGCCCTGGCACGCCATTTTGTGCAGCGATGTCGCCCACTCGCTGCTGGATGAGGCAGGCGGCCCGACCCGGCTGTCCGGGGCCATGCTGACGGTGCTGCCCAGCGACGACGGATTGATCGATCCGGCATCGCTGGCCGCGCACGGCACTCGCCGAGGTTCGGTACACCACTCGCAGCCCAGCATCGTCACCATCACCCAGTCCACCGAGAACGGACGACTGTGGACACCGCAGGCCATCAAGCAATTCGTCGACCAGGCGCACGCACAGGGCCTGCTTGTCCACGTCGACGGTGCGCGCATAGCCAATGCTGTTGCCGCACTGGATGTATCACCGCTAGAAGCGGTAGGCGACGCTGACATCGTGACGGTTGGCGGCACCAAGAACGGACTGCTGTTCGGTGACGCCATCCTGGTGCGCAGACCCGAACTGTTCGACGGAATCCGCTTCGTGCAGAAGCAGATCGGCCATCTGCCGAGCAAGCATCGCTTCGTCTCGGCGCAGTTCGAAGCCCTGTTCACCGACCATCGCTGGTTGGACCTGGCCACCCACGCCAACACCATGGCGGCGCGGTTGAGCACCGGTTTCCGCAAACACGGCCTGACCCTGGACTCACTGACCGAAGCCAACGAGGTGTTCGTCGTCCTCGACCCCGATCTACACACCAAGCTGTCGGCCCGGTTCGCCGTCCACGCACCCGACCCTGCACGGCCGGTGTACCGGTTCGTCTGCTCCTGGGCGACCACAACCGCCGAGGTCGACGCCCTGCTCGACCTGCTCGGGTAACACCGCCACCAGTTCGTCCGAAACCCCTCCCGAGGGCGGCATCAGCAACTAGCGTCACGGGACGCAGGCCAGCGCAGCGTGAGGGAACGCTTTGGGATTCTTCTCATTCACCAGCAGTGCAAGCGCGTTGGCCGCTGCGCTCTGCATCTTTGCCGCGCCGGCGGTCGCCGAACCCTTCCCCGGGGCGCACATCGACTTCGGCGGCCTGCCTCGTACCTACGTGCTGCACGTGCCGCCTGGAGCGATCGACGGCTTGGTGATCAACCTGCATTCCGGCGGCAACACCGGAGCATCACACCAGGCGCTGACACATTTCGACGCCATCGCCGATGCACACGGGTTCGTGGTTGCCTACCCCGACGGCATCGACTTCAGCTGGGCCGACGGCCGCGGCGCCTCGATCCCCGACCGCCAGGGCGTCGACGACGTGGGCTTCATCTCGGCCCTGGTGAACCAGCTGGTTGCCCAGTTCGGCATCGACCCCGACCGGGTGTACGCCACCGGACTGTCAGCGGGCGCTTTCATGGCCAACCGGCTGGCGTGTGAGCGGGCCGATCTGTTCGCGGCCATCGCACCCGTCGACGGCACGCTGGGCACGAACTATGCGTGCGCACCGTCGGAGCCTGTTGCGGTGATGGCCACCCACGGCACCGCTGATCCTGTGGTGCCGTTCAACGGCGGCCCGATGCTGGGCCGTGGCGGCGGCAGCACCATCGTGCCCGCCCCCGCGATGGCCGACGTGTGGCGCAATCTCAATGGCTGCGCCCCGCCCACCGAGGTGCCGCTGCCCGACACCGGCGACGGCATGCGATCCTTCCGCTCCAGCTCGGACTGTGCCGACGAGACCGCGGTGGTCTTCACCCGGGTCGACGGCGGCGGCCATACCTGGCCCGGCGCCCCCACTGTGCTGTCAGTGCAACAGGTCGGGCCCACCACCCACGCCTTCGACGCCTCGGTGGACGCGGGTAACTTCTTCGCTTCACACTGGCGGTGACGCTCGACAGTCAGGAAGGACACACGTGTTCGTCGCGAATGTGTCGATGCTGTACGGCGACCAGCCGGTGCTGGAGCGTCCAGCAGCTGCGGCGGCCGACGGCTACCAGACCATCGAAACCTGGTGGCCTTTCCCGGTTTCGGTGCCCGCAGACGCGCAGGTGGCCCGCTGGGTCGAAGCTGTGCAGCAGTCCGGCGTGCGACTGCACGCGATGAACTTCACCTTGGGCGACGACGGCGAGCGTGGCATCCTCTCGCACCCGGCACGCGCTGCGGAGTTCGGCGAGCACTGTGACGTGGTGGCCGGGATCGTCAACACCCTGGGCATCCGGTTTTGCAACGCTCCCTACGGACTGCGTGACGGTAGCGACGCCGACACCGCGCTGGCGAACCTGGTCCTGGCGTCGTCACATCTGCAACCCCTGGGTGCGATGCCGATGCTGGAGCCGATGAGCGGCATCCCCGATTTTCCCCTGACCACCGCGGCGCAGGCCGTAGCCGTCATAGAGCAGGTGGGCGTCCCGGTGGGATTGCTGGCCGATCTGTACCACTTCGCTGCCAACGGTGAAGACATCGACGCCGTGCTCCGGACGCACATTCAGAAGATCGTGCATGTGCAGGTTGCGGACTTCCCCGGCCGCCACGAATTGGGTACCGGAACCCTGGACATCGACGGCTATCTGACGCTGTTGAGCAACTTGGGATATCACGGCGAGGTAGCGCTGGAGTACATCCCCGGCCGGTGATCCCGGCCACGATGACGGCGACACCGCGCCCTGGGGGCTGCGTGATCTGGCGACCGGCGTGGGATAGTCACCCGGTGAAGTTCGACGCGTCGACGGGCAGACTTGAAGTGCTGACCGGCGTCGACGGGGTGGCCGCCCGGATGGGTCATCGACTGACCATTCTGGTGCAGTCCTGGAGTGCCGAATTGACCTGGGACGGCGACGAACCGGCCACACTCACCCTGACTGCGGACGTCAACTCGTTCTCGGTCGAAGGCGGCGAGGGCGGCGTCACGCCGCTGTCCCCGCCCGAGCGGGTGGTGGCACGAACGAACGCACTGAAAACGATGTCCTCAAAACGGTTTCCACACATCACCTTCGAATCGTCGACCATCGAGTCCATCGACAACGGGTATCGACTCACAGGCCAACTGGAGATCCGAGGACAACGGCGCGAGCATGTCGCCGACGTGACGGTCGCCGGCGCCACCGTGACGGCGCGCAGCGGAGTCCGGCAATCCGACTTCGGCATCAAGCCTTACTCGATGATGATGGGCTCACTTCGCGTCGCCGATGAGGTGACCGTGACCCTCAATGCTTCTGCCACAGACAGTCACCGCTGAGGGTGATGTTGAAGACCACTGGCAGCACCTCGAGATCGAGCGGCTGGCCAGGCTGGCCGGTTGTGGTCTGGGCGGGGCCCACCTCACCGGCGGACACCACCGCAGCCTGCTCGGCACTGCACACCGCCGATGGATCCAGGGGCGTGGCAGTCCACGGGCCCGACATGATCTCCGGGTTGCGCAAACCCTGGCCGTGCAGCGTGATCCCGGCGGAATCGCTGACCCAGATGCCGCTGTTCGGGTAGGGGTCGTCGAACGGCGCCCAGGTGCCACCCGAACAGGTGAGCACCGTGGCGTCCGCCTGTTTTGTCAACGCACCCGCCGGGCACTGACCACCGAGCTGCGGTGACGCTGACGCCACCGGAGCCAGCGTCACCGCTGCGACCACCGCTGCCACCACGTACTTCATAACGGTCCTATCGCCACCAAGCGGCCGGGTGCTACACGCGACTCAGGTCGGTGCGCATCAACGCCACGTTGTACTCGTTCCACTGCGACAGGTTCCAGTACAGCATCTGCGGATCCTCGGCTGAACCGTCCGCTTTCTTCAACAGCGTCGACCCCGACCACGGGTGGATCATCGGCGCGTACAGGCCCGGGTACTGCGAGGACGTCGCCAGCGTTGTCGGTGTCGACCAGGTGCCCTGCGGCGTCGACGACGTCCGCATCACCACGTTGTTGCCGCTGTCGGTGTAGAGCATCACGTACTTCTTCAGATACGGGTTGTACTGCACCGACATCTCGCCCGCCGAGGGGTACGTGGTGTTCTTGACCAGGCCGAAAAAACTGGTGGTCGTCTTGCCCGGCAGGATCGGTTTGGCCGCCGCCGGGTTGTTCTTGACCCAGCTGGTGCCGTTCCAGTACTCGTACTTGGTCTGGTCCAGGATCTGCTGGTCGTTGACCCGCGAAAGGTAGATCGTGCCGCCGCGGCCCGCCGGGGTGCCATAGGAGTACACCCAGGCCGAACCGTCCGCCGCTTTGACATAGGCGCCCTGCTGGAAGTTCTGGTTGCCGTTGACGAAGGGCTTTGTGGACCGTCCCGCGGCAGCGGCCCTGATGCTCGACGCCGGCACCACCGTCCAGTTCTGGCCGTTGTCGTCGGACCAGATGATGCCCGAATAGTTCGTGGTCCACCGGCCCGGTGTATCCCAGGACCGCACCGACATGAAGTTGACGTATTGCCGCGTCGCCCCGTTGGCGCCCGCACCCGGGACGGAGATCGCCGCGGTCGGGATGATGGTCACCTCGGAGCCCACGGCGTAGCCGTACTTACCGATGATCTCCCGGGAGAAGTTCGGGTTGGTCATCGGTGAACCGCTGTAGGCACCAGGGTCATGGATGATGCCATTGGGCACGTACAGGCCGTTGGACAGCACGTTGTCGGCGCTGCGCAGCAGGACGTTGTTGCGCCAGTCGCCCGTCATCCCGGGCTTGGAGAAGGTGTCGCCGAAGGCGATGAGCACTTGGCGTTGCTCCACGATCGCGGTGGCCGGGTTGTCCTTGGTGATGCCGTTGTCCCACATGACGCCGACGTCGGTGCCGGCGATACCGAAGCGCTTGACCGTGTCGTTGATGCTGTTGGCTCCGGTGAGCCAACCGATGCGAGTGGTCACCGGGGTGGTGACAGCAGCCTGGGCGATCGGAGCTGAGGCAGTGCTGAGCGTGCGGGCCTGGGTCTCAGTTTCTCGGCGCGTGCCCAAGGTCAGCAGTGAGACCAGCAGCGACGACTGCTGCGGGGCCGACGGGCGGAGGTCCTTCGGCGCCTCGAGTCTGACGCCGTCCAGCGCCTGAGTCACCAGACGTGTTGGTGCTGAGAGGGTTTCGGCTGCGACCGTGCGGATCTGCTGGACCGCCTTCGGCGTCTTGGCGGGTTTGTCGTCGGGTTCGTCGTCGGGTTCGTCGTCGGCTGCCGCGTCCGCCTTGGCGCTGTCCTTCTTCTCGGAGCTGTCCTTCTTCTCGGAGCGCAACGCTGAACGGCGGGTGGGTTTGCTGTCGTTTTTGTCTGCCTTGGCAGTGTCGTCTTTGTCTGCCGTGGCAGTGTCGTCTTTGTCTGGCTTGTCGTCTTTGTCTGCCGTGGAGTTGTCGACCTTGGCGGTCTCGGACTTCTTTTTCGACTGTTCCGAGGTGCCCGTGCCGGTGTCGGCGGTGTCGGCAGCAGCTGCCCCCGCGCCCGCCACCACAGCGAATCCCACCCCGAGGGCAACCGCAAGACCGCCCACTCCACCGATATGTTCCGCTGCGCGCATGACTCCCCCTCCAAGGAACGCCCCGACCGTAAGACTCTCGGACGAACACCCCGGGCTTGCCGAAGAGAGTGGCATCAGGATGACACCGACGACAGGATCGTGCTGAACTTTCAGCAAACTTCCTATCGTCGACTGCCGATTCGGCGTTACCGAGAGCCACCCGGCGATACACTTCGGCAACTGCTCCGCCTACGGGGAAGGCGCAACGATGCCGCAATCCCAGCTCACTACGGTGGCGGCGGCTGTGTGCACCGCGGTCCTTGTGTGTGCACCAGTAGCAGAGGCACAGCCGTCCGCGTTACGGGCGATTGAGCCCGGCCGATTACAGGCTGTCGTCGACACAGCTTCGCAGGAGATGCTGATTCCCGGCGTCTTCGTGTCGGTGCAGACGCCCGAGGGGACCTACACGGCCGCCGCCGGCTCCACAGAACTGGGAACGTCGATTCTGCCCCGGCCCGAGACCCATTTCCGCATCGCGTCGAACACCAAAACCATGACAGCAGCGCTGATAGTGCTGCTGGCGCAGGACGGCGCACTGGCACTGGATGATCCGGTGTCGGCGTATGTGCCAGATGTACCCAACGGCGAGAACATCACGCTCGCCCAACTGCTGACGATGCGCAGCGGACTGTACGGCTACACCGACGCCCCCGAACTCTCGTCGGCGCTGGATGCCGACCCGGACCGCACCTGGACGCCCGCGGAGGTGCTGGCGTTGGCTTTCGCGCGTGCGCCGTTGTTCGATCCCGGAGCCGAATACGACTACAGCAATACCAATTACGCACTGCTGGGGCTGGTGTCCGAAAAGGTCGGGGGTCAACCTCTCGCGGTGCTGTTCCGGGAGCGGTTGTACGGCCCGTTGGGGTTGACGCAGACACTGCTGCCCGCGGGTACCGACATGCCGACACCGTTTTCACACGGATACATGTATGGCGGGACGTCGTACGCACTGGTCGATTCGGAATATCCCGTGGACATGCAGAACGCGGCCCACGCCGGAACACTGCTGCCTGACGACTACAGCTTCCAGAACCCGTCCTATGCCAGCGCGGCTGGCGGCGCCGTCTCCACCGCAGCCGATCTGGGAGTCTGGATCCGAGAGCTGGTGTCCGGCAGAGTGTTCAACGCCGAGTGGCAACAGCGCTGGCGCAACAGTCTGGTACCCGAAGATCCCGCGGCTCCGGACGGGCAGAAGTACGGATATGGCATCAGCCACCAGCGGTTCGGTCCACAGGCGGCGATGTACTACCACGGCGGCGAGCTACCTGGATTCAATTCGTTCATGGGCTACGACCCGGACAATGATGTGTCGCTGGTGATCTGGACCAATCTGACTCTCTCGCCTGACGGTAGGACGACGGCAAACGCGCTGCTGCCGTCGGTGTTGCGACTGGTCTATCGAGAGCTTGATTTCTAGGCGTCCAGACCGTGCCGACGACAATCCGCGAGGTTGGTGAGCTGGAGATCACGCCTCGCAGACTGCCGCCGGCAGACTCGTCGTGTTGGTGTTGTGGTCAGGGAGCCGGGACCGTCACGCAGACGCCGCCGACACAGCCTCCGCCGCCTTCCGGGCCACCGCTGCCGCCGCCGACGCCTGGAATGGAACCACCGCCGCCCTCGGGTCCACCACCGCCGGTCGGTCCGCCGGGCACTCCGCCGCCACCGCCTTCAGGACCGCCGCCACCCGTGGGTCCACCCGGGATGGAACCACCGCCACCTTCGGTACCGCCGGTGCCCCCGGGAGCCTCGGCGGTGGTCTCGGCGGGTGCCGGGGTGGTGGTGGTCGTCATGGTGGTTTCGGTGGTTTCGGTCGTGGTCTCCGAGGTGGTGGACGTTTCCTCGGTACTGTTGCTGCCTCCACAGCCAACCAGCAGCGTCATCGCTGCCGCACCGGTGAACAGGGCGAATACCGTACGTGCTGATGTGCTCATCGTCCGCGAATACCCGACACCGCGGCGAAGAAACGTGGCGCTACTGCGCTTTGCTGACCGAGGACATGTGGAAGTCGGGAATGCGCAGCGTCGGCATGGTGGCGCGGGTGGCCCAGTCGCCCCACTCGCGCGGCAGCGTGGGTTCGGCCACCCCGGCCTCGGTGGCGCGGCGCAGCAGATCCAGGGGGCTCTCGTTGAAGCGGAAGTTGTTCACCGCTGCGGTGACCTCGCCGTCCTCGATGAGGTACACCCCGTCGCGGGTGAGGCCGGTGAGCAGCAGCGTGGTGGGGTCCACCTCGCGGATGTACCAGAGCGTGGTCAGTAACAGCCCACGCTCGGTGCCTGCCACCATGTCGGCGAGGTCGGCGGTGCCACCGGTCATCAACATGTTGGAGGCACCCACAGCCACAGGAGCGTCGAATTCGGCAGCCGCGGCCCTCGGGTAGGCCAGTGAGTTGATCACGCCGTCGCGGATCCAGTCCACCCGTGGGATCACCAGGCCGTTGTCGAAGACCGACAGCCGTTCGGTGGAACTGCCGACATGCACGAACGGCGCGCACTCCTGGCCAGGTTCCACCGGATCGGAGTACAGGGTCAACGGCAGGTCGGTGAGTCGCTCCCCCACCCTGGTGCCGCCACCGGGCGCCGACAGTGCGCTGCGGCCTTCCTGGGCGCCGCGGCCGTCCATCGTCCAGCCCAGGTAGATCATCATGTCGGCCACTGTGGACGGCGGCATCAGGGTCTCATACCGGCCGGCGGGCAACTCGACTGTGCGAGCAGCCCACCCGAGCCGGAGGTTGAGATCTTCGAGCAACACTTCGGTGGGGACATCGATGAACCACGGCGTGCTGACGCCGGCCCAGGCGCTGGCCCCGTTGCGCTTGGCGTTGATCTCCACGGTGCCGGTGGGCTGGGTGAACCGCCGCCGCACACCGGTGGAGGTGGCCAGCCAGGTGGTTTCCACGACGTGGTGGGCGAATCCGTACAGCTGGTCGGCGCCGGCGAATCCACGGGCCAGCGAACCTGCCACCGAGCCGAACACCTCGGCACCCGTGCCGGGGTTGGGGCTGTCCCAGTCGTCCGGGATGGCGCTGTCCACCAGCAGTGGGAAACCATCGCCGGCTTCTGGGGCCGAGCGTGCCGCCAGCTGTGCCGCCGTGACCAGAACCGGGATGGCGTCAGGGTCAACGTCGGAGGACTGCACAGATCCGACGTGTGCGGTATCACCTTGGCGCACAATCGAAATGATGGTCGTGTTACGGCTGACCGACACACCGTTGGTGGTCATGGAGTTGCCCGCCCAGCGCAGTGACGCGTCGGTGGTGTCGGTGACCAGGACGATGGTCTCGTCCGACCCGCTGCCCTGACTGGCCGCGGCCAAGGCGATCTCGACAACCAATGGCGCGGGAATCATGAACGACACCTCTCGAGGGACTCAGGACTTCTCGCGCTACGCGGCGCGATCCTTCGGACGTCCACTTCGCGCGCCTCGACCTTCATCCGCGGCCTCCTTCGATGCGGGTGTTGAGCACGTTGACGCCGCGGAACAAGGCCGACGGGCACCCGTGGCTGACGGCGGCCACCTGACCGGGTTGGGCTTTGCCGCAGTTGAACGCACCACCGAGCACCCAGGTCTTCGGTCCGCCGACGGCCTCCATCGAATTCCAGAAATCTGTGGTGGTGGCCTGATAGGCGACGTCACGCAACTGGCCGTCCAGCCGGCCGTCACGGATCCGGTAGAACCGCTGCCCGGTGAACTGGAAGTTGTAGCGCTGCATGTCGATTGACCAGCTCTTGTCGCCGACAACGTAGATGCCGTCGGACACCCGGGAGATCAAGTCCTCGGTCGAGACATCCTCGGCCGCCGGTTGCAACGACACATTGGCCATCCGCTGGATCGGTACGTGGTGCGGCGAATCAGCATAGGAGCAGCCGTTGGAACGCGACTGGCCCAGTCTCGGGGCGAACACACGGTCAAGCTGGTAACCGACGAAGATCCCGTCACGCACCAAATCCCAGCTCTGTGACTGCACTCCTTCGTCGTCGTATCCGATGGAGGCCAGACCGTGTTCGACGGTGCGATCGGCCGTCACGTTCATCACCGGTGAGCCGTAGCGCATGGTGCCCAGCTTGTCGGGGGTGGCGAACGACGTCCCGGCGTAGGCTGCTTCATAGCCGATGGCGCGGTCGTATTCGGTTGCATGGCCTATGGATTCATGGATGGTGAGCCACAGGTTGGATGGGTCGATCACCAGATCCGTCGGCCCGGCCGTCACCGATGGCGCCTTGACCTTCTCGGCCAACAAGCTCGGCAGCTGGGCCAGCTCGTCGGACCAGTTCCACACCTCGTCGCCGGCGAGCACTTCCCAGCCACGCCCGTACGGCGGGGCCAGGGTGCTCATCGACTCGAACGAGCCGGCGGCAGCGTCCACCGCCACCGCGTCGAGCATCGGCATCACCCGCACCCGCTGCTGGGTGATCGACGAACCGAAGGTATCGGCGTAGAAGGTCTGCTCTTTGACGGCGTTCATCCCGGCCGATACATGGTCGATGCCGTCGGCAGCGAGCAGGCGTCCGGCGTACTCGCCGAGCAGTGCGATCTTGTCCGGTGTCGGCACGTCGAACGGGTCGATCTCGTAGTTCGACACCCACGTGGCGTCGCGGTAGACCGGCTCGGCGGCCAACTCGATGTGCTCGGCATTCAGCGGTTCCAGGGCTGTCGCCACCGCCACGGCCCGGCGCGCCGTCTCAGCGGCGACATCTGCGGACAGTTCGGCGTGTGAGGCGAAACCCCAGGTGCCGTTGACGATCACCCGCACCGCCAGCCCGATCTCACGGGATTCCACCGCACTTTCGAGTTCGCCGTCGCGCATCTGGATGTTCTCGCTGGTGATCCGGTGAATCCGCAGGTCGGCGTAACTGGCGCCGGCTTCGACAGCCGCCGTCAACGCGGCGTCGGCCAATACGCGGCGGGGCAGGGCCAGGAAATCGGGGTCGACCGGACGGGCGCTCACGGGTCCCCACGTTAGCCTCCGCACCCCATCGACGCGGATACTGGACCACGATGGAAAAAGACCGGGCACCCGTGATGAGCGCGCTGACACCTGCCCTGCGCGAGGAAATCGACCGACTGCTGCACACCAGCGATCCCGCTTTCAACCACGGCGAGGTGCTGCGCAACATCGAAGCAGGCGCGACAGTCGAGCAGATCGCGGCCAAGCACCGCAGGACCGCCGCCGACGTCGAGGCGTACATGAAGAGCCTGCAGCATCTGCTGGTGGGCACCATCCCTGCCAGTCGATCTGCGGCACGCACCAATGCGGCTGCGTACCGGGAGTTGCTGGCCCGCGAGCTTTCCCTGGAGTTGCGCAGTTACGCCGAGGAGCGACTGCAACGACTGCTGGCCATCAACCCCGACGCCACCCGGGTGGCGGCCGCACCGGTGCGCGCTCGCGTCACCAAGCCGAAGTCGACGACCAAACCCACGCGCACTGCTGTTCCGGAGCCGACGCGGGACAAGATGTGCCCACAGTGTTTCACCGTGCACGCCGGTGACTGCTACTGAACCACGGTGGCCAGTCCGCTGTCGTAACCGGCGGCGGTGCGCGCATCTCACCACCCGGGCAGCAGCTGGTGTGCCACGTGCTGCTGGAACTCCGATGCGGGCCCGGTGCTGGAGGACACCGGGCGCAGCAGCGCGGACCACCAGGACGTGACTTCGCGGCCGGGCTGGGAGCTCACCCACCTCTACCCCCGCCCACCCTGGGCCTGCCACCGTCCGAAGACGTTCGCGCACAACCCGATTTGGCGCACCTACCGCCCGCACACCGAACATCCTGAGGTCGATGTCTTCGCCGGCCACCACACCGGTTGAGTACATGGAGCCGGTGAAACGCGCCGGTGAGGGACCCTGCGAGCTGCCACCGACGCGCCGGTTCACGCCTGCCAAGCGGGCCATCGGCGTCGGCCGGTGACCACCGCCGCCTAAGCTGGGGCCCGTGAAACTGAAGACGATCGCCGTGGCCGCGGCCGCCGCCGCTGCCGTGGGGCTCGCCGGTTGCGGGTCGGACAGCGCAGGTGAAGAATCGACCGCCGCCTCGAGCGCGTCATCGGCAGCACCTGGCTCCCCCGGTTCGACGATCCCCACACCGCAGCCCAGCGCACCCCCCGCCACGGGTGGCTCGATGACGCTGAGCGGCTACCTGCAGACCGTCGGCATCACCGAGACACCCGCACGCCCCGGCGAGGACGGTGCGCCGCAGATCGAACTGCCGATGCCCGCCGGCTGGGAACAGGCCATCGACGTTCCCGGCGACTCGTTCTGGGCCATCATCTCGACCACGCCGCGCGACCCGAACAACCCCGGCATCATCCAGGCGGTGCTGAGCAAGCTCAGCCAGGACATCTCCGTCGACACCATGTTCACCTACGCCGCAGGCGAATTGCAGAACCTTCCCGGCTACCAGGCGCTGGGCCAGGGCGGCCGAGGCCAGCTCGGCGGCGTGGAGGCCTACCAGATCGGCGGACAGTTCGACAACAACGGCGTGACCACCCTCATCGCACAGAAGACGTTGCTACTCAAGAGCGCCGGCGGCACCTATGTGTTGAAGGTGCGTGCCACCGGGCCCGCGGACGACGCACAGGCGCTGGTGTCGGCGACGGCGGAGTTGGACCACAACACCGTCATCATGCAGTAGCTCTCAACACAGGTAGTTCACGTGCACGCCGCCGCTACCGCTGGAACCAGAGAGCAACAACGTCGATGTCACCGAGAAGATGGACAGCCAAACGCTGGGTCACGGTGAGTACTGGAAGGAACCGAAGCTGCGTGACGACATCACGACGTACTTCGCGACCGCTGAAGTGACTGAGCGCCAATCGGACCCGCTGCTCGACGCGTGCTGCCGGTGCCGGTCCTGACTGATCAGTGCACTCCTTCCATGTGCCTGCTGATCCACGGAGCGATGGTGAAGGTGATGACGCCGACGACGACGGTGATGACGCCGAGGATGCCGAAGTAGGCCACCTCGTGGTCCGGATCGTAGTACCCGGAGAGCACCCCGGACATCGACGTGCCCAGTCCCACCGACAGGAAGTACAGTGCCATCATCTGGGCCCGGAACGCCTCTGGCGCAAGCTTTGTGGTGACGGACAATCCGATCGGCGACAGCAGCAGTTCGGAGACCGCGAACACGCCGAGGATGACAAAAACAATCAGGCCGGGCACTTTGGCCACACCGGCCAGCGGCACGAAGCACAGAAACGCCAGACCCATCCCGATGACACCGTAGGCGAACTTGCGGGGTGTGGTGGGGGCGCGCTCACCCCAGCGGGTCCACAGCACGGCCAACAGTGGCGAGAGTGCGATGACCCACACCGGTTCGATGGAACCGATCCAGCTCGAGGGCGCCGTCCAGCCGAAGATCGACCAGTCCATCCGCTCATCGGAGTACACCGCCAACACCGTGAAGATCTGCTGGAACAGCGACCAGAACACCGCGTTGGCGATGAACAGCGGGATGAACGCGCGCACCCGCGTGCGCTCCGGGGCGGTCACCCGCTGACTACGGAGCATGATCACGAAGTAGGCGACTGCGGCGACGATGATGACGCCGGTGGTGAATTGCGACAGGTTGTCCAGCGTCACCCAGCCCACGACGATCACCACAGCGACCATCACCACCGCGGCTGCGAAGGTCCCGACGGCCTTGCCGATGGCACTGCGCGGCAGCGGGTTCGGCACATCGCGACCGTGGGCGCCGAGGTTGCGGCGGAACACCACGTACTGCGCCAGACCGAGAGCCATGCCGACAGCTGCGGCGCCGAACCCGACGTGGAAGCCGATTCTGGTCTGCAGCAGCCCGGTGAGCAGCGGGCCCACGAAGGCGCCCAGGTTGATGCCCAGGTAGAAGAGGGTGAACCCGCCGTCGGCGCGGGGATCGCCCTTGGCGTACAGGGTGCCCAGCAGCGAGGACGCGTTGGCCTTCAAGGCTCCGGAACCCAGCGCCACCAGCACCAACCCCACCCCGACACCGGCCATACCGGGCAGGACCGCCAGTGCGATGTGCCCCGCCATCACCACGATGCCGCCGTAGAACACGGTTCGTTCCATGCCGAGCACCCGGTCGGCGATCCAACCGCCGAGAATGGTTGCCAGATAGACCAATCCGCCGTAGGCGCCGACGATGCCCGTCGCCGTGGCCTGCGGCAACCCCAGCCCGCCGTCGGTGGCTGAGTAGTACAGGTAATAGCCCAGGATGGTGAGCATGCCGTAGAAGGAGAAGCGCTCCCACAGCTCGACGCCGAAGAGGTTGGTCAACCCGATGGGATGGCCGAACAGTGTCCGCGACGTGTCTTGTTGGTGAATCGCCATCAGCCCACCCTCCCACCGTGAGTCGGATTAGTCAGCCTGTCGCCGACGTCGGTTATTGCCCCGAACGTCAACGCGGGCGCCGACATCGGTGGCGCCCCAGGTCAGGCGCCCGGCCGGTACGACTGCCGGAGCAAGGAGCCAACAAGCGCGCGAGAGCGCTGTCGTGCGATTGTTCAGCGGGCCGAGCTGGTGCCCAGGACGGTCAGCTCTGCCACCAGCGCCAGCGCGCAGACCACGACGACGATGGCCATGGTGATCCAGTCTCGGCGCGCCGGTTTGGATTCGGCCGCGGAGATCTGCCCGGTGCCGCCGCGGGCGGTGATGGCGTCACCCATCTCGTCGCCGCGACGCAGCGAGACGGTGATGGCGGCGGCCAGCAGATCGACCAGCTCGATACCCCAGCGGCGGCGCTTGTCCTTCCGCGTGGTCAGCGGCGGCCGCGGACGCAGTTTGCGGGCGGCGAACAACACGCGGAATTCGTCGATCAGCATCGGGAAGGACCGCAGCGCCAGCGCCAGTGTCACAGCCCAATCGTCGACGGGGATCCCCAGCCGCCGGAAGGGTCGGCCAAGTGTGGCCACGGCAGGTGCCACGTCGGAGACGTTCGTCGTCCACGACACCATGGCGCCCAGCGCCAGCAGCACGATGGACAGCGCGGTGATGCGCAGGAAGTTCAGCAGGCCACCCAATCCCACCGTGACCGAACCCACCACGAACTCCGGGGCCCCGCCGGCAAACGAGGCCGTCAACCCGCCGATGAACAGGAAGATCCACAGCCACAACGGAATCGACGGCAACACCCCACGCGGGATGCGAGCCAGGTAAGCCGCCACGGCGACCAACACCGCGACCAGCCCGATGGGCACCCAGCCCGGATAGAACGTCATCAGCACCCCGAGGACGAACACCACGAGCAATTTGGTGCCCGCCCACAACCGGTGGATCACGGAGTCGCCGGGCACCGGCCGCAGCAACACCACCGAACGCGGTGTCGGGTTCCGCGGCGGCGCGGACTCAGAAGTGGTCATGACATGCCTCCCGCCGACGTCGTCGACACCGGCTCCATCACGCCGTCGCGCAGATGCAGGATCCGTGGGCACAGCTCTTCGAGCCCCACGAAATCGTGCGAGATCACCACGACGGTCAGGCCTCTGTTCTTGCGCAGGTCTTCCAGCAGGCGCAGCAACCCGGCCTGGCTCTCGGCGTCCAGACCGGCCAGCGGTTCGTCGAGGATGAGCGCCTTGGGTTCACGAGCCAGCAGTCCGGCCAGCACCACGCGACGCATCTGGCCGCCGGAGAGCTGGTCGGTGCGCCGCCGCGCCAGCGACGAGTCCAGGCCGACGGAATTGAGCGCCGCGTACACCCGTTTCTTGTCACCAGGCTCGAACCCCGCAGCCGAGGCCACCTCGAGGTCGACGCGGGCACGCATCAGCTGCAGCCGCGCCGCTTGGAAGGCCAGTGCCACCGATCCCACCCGCTCGTGAGCGGGTTGGCCATCCACCAGTGCGGTACCGAAGGTGGGCACGGCCAGGCCGGCCATGATCCAAGCCAGCGTTGATTTGCCCGACCCGTTTCCGCCGTGGATCAGCACGCCGTCTCCTTCGTGCACGGCAAAGCTGATGTTCTGCAGTGCGGGCTTGGCCCACGGGGTGCCGGTGCCGTACTCGTGGCTCACGCGGTCGAGTTCGAGGACGGGCGTGCCCTTCGGCTGGCTGCCGTTGGCGACGGTGGCGGCCGGGGCCGCGGCGGTGGCGACCATGGAGGTGTTGTCAGCCGAGGCGCTGAGGTTTACGGCGCGGTCGGCGCTGTCAGCCTCGTTGTTGTAGTGGGTGATGTGCACCAGCGACATGTCGTGGCGCTGGGACAGTCCCGAGAGCACATCGAGCAGTGCGTCGCGTCCGGCCTGGTCGACCATCGAGGTCACCTCGTCGGCGATCAGCATGGCCGGCCGGCGGGCCAGCGCCGCGGCCACTGCCAGCCGCTGCAATTCGCCGCCGGAGAGCCCGCCGGTGTCACGCTCACCCATCCCGGCCAGCCCCACCTCGGACAACAACGCCTCGACGTCGGTGTGTGTCCCGGGCGGCAGACCCCACACCACGTCGTCGGCGACCCGAGTGCCCAGCACCTGGCTCTCGGGGTGTTGCATGATCACCGCGGTACCACCGAGGGCACCCAGTCCGACCCCGCCGTCGCGCTCGATGACGCCCGAGCTTGGTTGACGCCCGGCGAGCAACAACATGAGCGTGGTCTTTCCGGAACCGTTGGCGCCGGTGATCGCGACATGCTCGCCCGTGCCGATATCCAGGCTGACCGGCGCCAGAGCGTCGTGGTCGGCGTTCGGGTAGCGGAACGACACGTCGCGCAGTCGTACCGGAACCGGCGCGGGAGTTTCGGCGACGTCGACCAGGTCCAGTTTGTGGACGTCGGGAAGTCCGCGCAGCCGGTGCAGCACCTTCGACAGCGCCCACCACCCCATCAGCGTGACGCTCATGATCGCGAAGATGGCGTAGCCCATCATCAGCCACGGCCAGTAGCTCAGCGCGACTTGGAAGAAGTCCTTGAGATCCTGCGAGGTCTGCTCGAGCGCAGGAATGCGCGCCAGTATCGCGGCGGTGCCGTCGACGTTGGCCGTCATGGAGGCAAAGATCAGATTTCGCAGGCGGGAGAGCACTGCCAGGGCACCGACGACAAAGAGACCGAACAGCACGCCCGCCACGAACGAGGCAGCCACCACGGTCGGGGTCCCGCGACCGCGGCGACGCACCACGCCGGCGAGGCCGCCGATGTAGGCGCAGTTCGCGACCGTCATGAAGCCACCCAGCCCCGCGATCAAAAAAGCGATGATCCCGGCTGCGACGGCGGCGGAGAGCAGCACCCGGACCCGATATCGGTACGCCAGCAGCGCCATGGGAACAGTGCCCAACAGCGAGAGTGCGGCGGCGAAGGGAACGACGACGGCGATGATGGCGGTGGCGGCGCACAACGCGGCCATGACGGCGGCCTGCGCGATTTCTGCCGGACGGAGTGACCTGGCCGATCTGGGCACAGCGGCCGCGGGGCTCGAGGTCATTCTTCGATTCTGCCAGTGACTCCACAGATTGAAATGCATAGGGTTTCTATGTAACCTATGATTCATGACGACTGCCAGCGCCCCAGACACTACCGGCCTGGGCGCCGACTTACTCAGCGTTGTGGCTCGACTCAACCGATTCGCGACACAGCGCACCCAACTCCCCCTGCCCTGGGCGCAGGCGCGGCTGCTCTCGACCATCGAAGACCGGGGCGAAGCCCGGATCTCCGATCTCGCCGAGCTGGACCACTGCTCCCAGCCGACCATGACCACCCAGGTGCGCCGCCTCGAGGACGCCGGCCTGGTGACACGCACCCCCGACCCCGGTGATGCGCGCGCCGTCCTGATCAGGATCACCGAGACCGGAATCGAGGTACTGGCCCGGGCGCGGGTGGATCGCGCAGCCGTCATCGATCCCCTGCTGGAGCAGTTGACCGACGCCGAGCGATCCGCCCTGAGCACCGCGGTCGACGTGATGCGGCAGATGCTGCGGACAGCACAGAACAGTTAGACAGGCCGGGCTCAGCGGGCCTCCCCGCTGAGCCCTTTTTTTGCCCAAATAGATAGGAAAACTATATGTGGCGCCAACCAAAGGCGGTGTGGGCGGTGGCGTTCGCCTCCGTCGTGGCATTCATGGGCATCGGACTCGTCGATCCCATCCTCAAACCGATTGCCGACAACCTCGACGCCACGCCGTCACAGGTCTCACTTCTGTTCACCAGCTACATGGCCGTGATGGGAGTGGCGATGCTCATCACCGGAGTGGTGTCCTCACGCATCGGGCCGAAGCGCACCCTGATTCTGGGTCTGGTGATCATCATCGCCGGCGCCGGACTGGCCGGACTGTCGGACACAGTGCTCGAAATCGTCGGCTGGCGCGCCCTGTGGGGGCTGGGCAACGCGCTGTTCGTGGCGACCGCACTGGCCACCATCGTCAACTCTGCCCGCGGATCGGTGGCTCAGGCGGTCATTCTCTACGAGGCGGCGTTGGGGCTGGGCATCGCGGTCGGCCCGCTGGTGGGTGGCGTGCTGGGGTCGATCTCCTGGCGCGGGCCGTTCTTCGGGGTGTCGGCGCTGATGGCGGTGGCGGTGCTGGTGACGGCGCTGCTGCTACCCGCCACTCCCCCCGCCGCCCGTTCGACGTCGCTGCTTGACCCGTTCCGCGCGCTGCGACACCGCGGACTGCTGGGTGTGGCCATCACCGCGCTGCTGTACAACTTCGGCTTCTTCACCCTGCTGGCGTTCACGCCCTTCCCACTGGACATGGACGCCCATGGCATCGGGCTGATCTTCTTCGGCTGGGGTCTGGCACTGGCGTTCACCTCGGTTGTGGTGGCACCGCGATTGCAACGCCAATTCGGCACCGTGCCCACCTTGGTGGCGAACCTGCTGCTGATGACGGCCACCCTGGCAGTGATGGCGGTGCTCACCGACTCCAAGGCCGTACTGGCGGTGTGCGTGATCATCGCCGGTCTGTGGATCGGTGTGAACAACACGCTGATCACCGAAACGGTGATGAAGGCCGCTCCGGTGGAGCGCGGAGTTGCCTCTGCGGCATATAGTTTCGTGCGCTTCGCCGGCGCGGCGTTGGCGCCGTGGCTGGCCGGTGCGCTGGGCGAGCAGGTCAGCGCACACCTGCCGTACTGGGTGGGTGCGGGTGCTGTGCTGATCGGCGCGGCGGTGCTGTTCGTCACGCGACGCTGGCTGACCGGGATCGACGAACCCGAGACGGAAGTGGAGTTCGCCGAAGACGAGACTCTGGCGTCAACGAGTTAGACACCGACACGGCACCCCATGTGGGGTGCCGTGTCGGCTGTGATGTCTAGCGAATGGTGACATACACCGACTGCACTTGCTGTGTACCGAAGTTGCGGTCATGACCGGTGTAGTTGTCGCGCAACCGCAGACCCGATGCCGGATGGTTGAAGCTGGGGCCCTCCCCCACCGAAACGACGTTGGCCTCGTTCAGCGGGGCGTTGCCCAGCCGGTTGACGATCACCTTGTACCCCTGCGCCTCCAGCGAGGAAATGGTGTCCTGGGCGTTGCCCACTCCCGTGGGGGCGGCCAGCGCCGGGGCGGCCAAGCCCAAAGTAGCTGCGGTGAGGGCTGTTCCGACGATTGTGGCGACGGTGAATTTCTTCATGATCCTGCTTCTCTCTTCGAGTGCCTGGGAATCGTGGCTCTCGGTGAGTCGCGGTTCTACTTCTCACAACCAGACCAGGAGACCGATGATTTCCGTTGGCAGTGATTGATCGCGAGGTGGCAGAAACTGCACGTCACATGGCGAACAACAGGAACTGGGTGACCTGACTGTCGCTGAAGTTGTCGTCGCTGACCAGCACCATCGACTGACGACCGTCCGGAAGCAGCGGCCCGAGCGTCAAGCCTTCGACGTTATCGGGATCCAGCCCCGGAATGGTCGCCAAATCGGCCAGCAGCGTCTTGGTCATGGCACCCACCGGTGCCCCGATCAGGCTCGGCCGGTGCAGCACATCCTCGGCGTCGGCGATGCTCGCACGGTAGATCCGTACCTCCGAGTGGGTGCCGAAGCCGCGCTCCAGCACCAGGAAGGTCCCGTCGTCGAGAGCCAGCAGGTCACTGAGGCCGTTGTCGCCACCGGGCCCGGCTGTCACCGCATCCAGTGGATAGGCGAATTGCCCTGTCGCCATGCCGGTCTGAGCGTCGTACCGGGTCACTCGGGTCAGGGCGCCCGCATTCTCGTCGGGGAGCGGGCCGTCGGCGTAAACCGGCCCCTCCATCGCGGCGAACACCGAGGCACCACCAGGAGTCAGCGTCAAACCCTCCAGCGCGCGGTTCTCGCGGGGGCCCTGCTCATCCGGCGAGACACGCAGACCGGGCAGTAAGTCGAACTCCCCGAGCGGGGCGCCGTCGAAGCCGGCAATCCGGACCCGCGGGTGTAGCAGCAGTCCGCCGTCGACATCACGGGCACCTTCGCTGGACCAGTACAGCCGGTGCCGGCCGGGGTCGACGGCGATGCCTTCGGCGTCCGGTGGAGCGTCGGCGGCCAAACCTTGGAAGGCAGTGGTGCCGACGAACTGGACGTCACTGATCCGGTTGTCGGACAGCGTGATCCGCGCAGTGTAAAAACGGGCCGGATTGTGCTCGGAGCGATCGTCGCTGACGATGTAATACAGCTGGTCGACCGGGTTGTAGCTGATCCCGGACAGCCCGCCCACCAGGGTGCCGTCATACCTCGTGTCCGCGGGGAACTCGACCTTGCCCAGATAGGTCAGCACCGGCTCCTCGGCATGGGCGACAGGCGGGCTCAACAGAGCGACGGCGGAAGCGACCAGCACGATTCGGCGATGCATGGGGGCAACTTAGATGCGGCAGGTGAACATCAGGCGACGACAGCACCGATCAGATGGCCGACGACATAGGTGGCCGCGATGGCCAATCCGCCGAAAGCCAGCTGCCGCAGGCTGGCGAAGTACCACGGTTTGCCAGTGAAGCGGGCCGCCAGACCTCCTGCTACGAGCAAGCCCAGCCCGCCGCACGCCAGCCCCGCCCACAGGGATTCGAAGCCGAGCAGGAACGGGATCAGCGGAATGATGGCGCCGATTGCGAACATCACGAACGACGACCCCGCAGCCACCCATGGCGACGGTTTCTCGGTGGGATCGACGCCGAGTTCCTGCACCAGATGGAAGTTGGTGGCCTTGTTCTCGTCGCGATGCAGTTCCTCGGTGGCCTGGGCGGCGGTCGGCTCGCTCAGCCCCATCTGCATGAGCATCTGCACCAACTCGGCCTTCTCGCCGTGCGGGTTTGCCTGAATAGCCCGGCGTTCCACCTTCACTTCGGAATCGATCTGCTCATTGGCCGTCGTCACGGACGTGTACTCGCCGAGCGCCATCGAGAACGACCCCGCCAACAGCCCGGCAACGCCGGCCAGCACAACGGCATCCGCAGCAGCCGCAGCGGCCACACCTGCGATCAGCGCGGTGTTGGACACCAGACCATCCATCGCTCCGAACGTCGCTGCCCGCAACCAACCGCCGCTGACATCGGAGTGCTTGTGGTCGTGCTCGTGAGGGAGCCTGATCTGCTCGGACATGAGGTCATCTAACGCCATTTGCCCGGTGGTTTGCGACATCACAGTTTTCTCGGGACCGCGACGGGTTACCGTCGAGTATGACCACCACTGCGGAGCATCTCCGGAATGCCCTCGACGGCCGCTGGCGTGACTGCAAGAACGCCATGCGCAAGGAGCTGTCGGGCGAAGTCTTCAAGCCGCATTACACGCCCAACACGGTGATCGCCCGGACCAAGGTGGGCGAACAGATGCGGATCATGGCGGCGCACGGTGCCGCCGAAGACGGGTTCAAGAAGGAGCACGGCGGCACCGGCGACGTCGGTGCGGCCGTCACCCGGATCGAGATGCTGGCGATGAGCGACCTGTCACTGATGGTGAAGGCCGGAGTTCAGTGGGGGCTGTTCGGCGGGGCCATCGAGAACCTGGGCACCGAACGGCACCACAAAGCCTACGTCCGCAAGCTCATCGACCTCGAAGTACTGGGATGCTTCGCGATGACAGAAACCGGACACGGCAGCGACGTGCAGTCCATCGAGACCACCGCCAGCTACGACCCTGGGACCGAGGAGTTCGTGATCAACTCCCCCACTCCGTCGTCACGCAAGGACTACATCGGCGGTGCCGCTCAGACAGCCAGGGTGGCAGCGGTTTTCGCGCAGTTGATCACCGGCGGCACCAACCACGGCGTGCACTGCCTCGTGGTCCCCATCCGCGATGACGCCGGCAACGACCTGCCGGGCGTCACCACCTCGGATTGCCACTACAAGGGCGGACTGCCCGGTGTGGACAACGGTCGCATCATGTTCGATCACGTCCGTGTTCCGCGGGAGAACCTGCTGAACAAGTACGCCGACGTCGCCGCCGACGGTACCTACTCCTCGGCGATCGACAACCCGAACCGCCGCTTCTTCACCATGCTGGGCACCCTGATTCGAGGGCGGGTCACCGTCGGCGGCAGCGCAGGTGCCGCGGCCCGGGTGGCTCTCGATATCGCCACCCGCTATGCGTTGCAGCGTAAGCAGTTCGAAGCACCCGACGGTAACGAGGTGCTGATCATGGACTATCTGGTGCACCAGCGCAGGCTGTTCCCGCTGATCGCGAAATCGTATGCGCTGCAGTTCGCGCAGAACGAGCTGGTGGCCAAATGTCACGAGCTGCAGACGGCCGACAACCCCGATGCCGAGGAACAGCGCGAACTGGAATCACGCGCCGCAGGGCTCAAAGCCGCCAACACCTGGCATGCCACCAAAGCCATTCAGGAGGCGCGCGAAGCATGCGGCGGCGCAGGCTATCTGGCCGACAACCGGCTGATCGCCCTCAAGGCCGACACCGACGTGTTCACCACGTTCGAGGGCGACAACCACGTGTTGACCCAGCTGGTGGCCAAGGAACTGCTGACGGCCTACGCCGACGACATCAAGACCATGAGCCCGGTGGAGTGGGTGCGGTTCGCGGCCAACTTCGCAGGCGAGCGGGTGCTCAAGCGCACCGCGGCTGAGACGATCATGCAGACCATCCTGGACACCCGTCAGGACAACGAGGAAGAGGGCAGCCTCTTCAACCGCGGCACCCAGGTGAAGATGTTCGAGGACCGCGAGCAGTACATGCTGGCGTCGGTGGCTCGGCGCCTGCAGGCCAAGGCAAAGGAGATGTCGGCCTTCGATGCCTTCAACTCCGTGCAGGACCACGTGCTCCATGCCGCACAAGCCCATATCGACCGGATCATCCTGGAAGCCTTCGTCGCGGGCATCAACACCTGCGAGGACGACGGCGCCCGTGAGGTCCTGAACCTGGTGTGTGACCTGTACGCACTCGACGTGATCAACAGCGACAAGGCCTGGTTCGTCGAGCACCGATTCCTGTCCACCGAGCGGGCCAAGGCGGTGACCCGTGCCATCAACGACCGCTGCCGCAAGCTGCGCCCACATGCCGAATTGCTGGTTGACGGTTTCGGCATTCCGGCTCAACTGCGGGACGCGGAGATGCTGCACTAGTTTTGACAAAATTGTCATAACTAGAGGTTCAGCGCAGTAGCTTTGGGCCGTGGAGCTGAGGCTGCAGCGCGTCGGAGCATGGTGCGGAACCGTCATGCTGGTGCTCTACGGCACCTGCTTCTCCGGCCTGGCAGGCATGTTCCCGCCGCTGTCACCGGTGGCGTCAGCCGACGAGATCGCCGAGTTCTACGTCGACAACAAGATCCTGGTGCGTCTCGGCGTGGCCGGGTGCATCCTCACGGCGGTGCTCGCGCTGCCGTTCCTGGCAACCATCGTGCTGCGCATTCGCCGCATCGAGGGCCAGTGGGGCATGCTGTCGATGACGCAGTTGTTCGCGGCCACCATCTTTGTTCCGGCGCTGCTGTTTCCGTTCCTCATCATGGCCGCGGCCGCGTTCCGTCCGGAGACCCGGCCCGCCGAGATCACTCTTGCCCTCAACGATGTGTTCTGGCTGATGTTCATCGGGATCGTCGGGACCATTGTGGTGCAGAACGTCACGCTGGCCATCGCGTCCTTCATGCCCGGCAGCGATTTCCCGCGTTGGTACGGCTACTTCAACCTCTGGGTGGCACTGCTGTCGCTGCCCGGCTGCGTGGTCGTGGTGTTCAACGACGGGCCGCTGGCGTGGCACGGGGTGTTCGCGTTCTACATCCCAGGGGTGGCGCTGACGCTGTGGATGTTCACCACCACATACGTGCTGCTGCGAGCGGTTTCCGCGCAACAACGCGCAGAACAGTTGTCGGCCGCCGCCGCGTGACTTCGCTGGCAACCCGGCGAGTGCCGGGCGAACAGGGCACCTGGGTGTTCCTATTCGGTGACATGCTGGTGTTCGCGGTGATATTCAGTACCTTCCTGGTCGAAAGAGCCTCCGCTCCTGAGGTTTTCGACGCCGGCCGGCGGACCCTGCATCTGGATGTCGGGCTGGTCAACACCCTGGTCTTGTTGTCCAGTTCACTGTGCGTGGTGGTGTACCTCGCGGCCCTGCGCGCTCGAGACTCGGCGGTTGCGTTCCGGGCTGTGGTAGCGGCCATCGGTTGTGGCGCGCTGTTCGTGGGGCTGAAGCTCTACGAGTACACCTCGCTGGCCGGGGCCGGACACGGACCCGGCGCCAGCGACTTCTATCTGTACTACTTCATCCTCACCGGGCTGCATCTGTTCCACGTCTGTGTGGGCATGGCGGTTCTGGTGCTGCTGGCGACCCAGGCGCGACTGACCGGGCCGGTCGCCGAGCCCGAGGCACGAGGGCGACAGCGGGCCGGCCCAAACAAACCCGGGCCGGTCGCCGACCCCGAGGCACGAGGGCGACAGCGGGCCGGCCCAACAACAACCGGGCCGGTCGCCGAGCCCGAGGCACGAGGGCGACAGCGGGCCGGCCCAACAGTGATCCAGCTCAGCGACACCCGGATGGCGCTGATCGAAGGCGGAGGATGCTTCTGGCATCTGGTGGACCTGCTCTGGATCGTCTTGTTCCCGCTGCTGTATCTGGTGAGCTGATGCTGCGTTACGTGCAGAACCGGGCCGGGCTCAGCTGGCTCATCTTGGTGGCCGCGACCGTGGCTTCCTGGCTGGTCGGCGCGGACCACGGTGCCGGATCTCTGGTCGCGGTGGCGGTGCTGGCCATCGCGGCCGCCAAGGTCCGGCTGGTGGGCCTGGACTTCATGGAACTGCGCCATGCACCGATCCCGCTACGCGTGCTCTTCGAGGCCTACTGCGTGGCGCTGTGGGCGGTGCTGTCGGGGCTGTTCCTGTTCTTGCCGGGATGAAGGCACCTGCTACCGGCGCCGGCCCGATGACACGACACCTGATCCCGAACAGGGCTGGATGGACGGCACAGGTGGCTGCACGCTGGCGATTTTCAGTGGACGTGCCTCGTACGCTAAAGTCATCGAGCGCATTCCCCTGTAGCTCAATTGGCAGAGCTTCCGACTGTTAATCGGACGGTTCTTGGTTCGAGTCCAAGCGGGGGAGCTTTTCTTTCCCGGCCACATCGGCCGAAGATCCAGCAACAGTCCCCTGGGACATCCTCGAACCGTTCACCAGGACGGCAGCGGCATTATCGGATCCCGCTGAACGGCCCCTGCAACCACGTCGATGCGAGCTGCAGGCGTGCCCGGATCCAGACCGATCGAAATGAGGCAGGATGGACGGCAACGTCAACGTCTGGGAGGCCACGCAGTGATCCGCTTTGTCGTCGTACTGGGAGTCGGCTATGTGCTGGGTGCAAAGGCCGGCCGTCGTCGCTACGAACAGATCGCCGGCACCTACAAGGCGGTGACCGGGCACCCCGCAGCCAAGGCAGTACTGGACGCGGGTCGCCGTAAGATCGCCGACCAGGTGTCGCCGGATCCGGCCATGGTCAAGCTCACCGACATCGACAACAAGACCTCGGTGATCGGACCCGAAAAACGCAGGATTTAGGCGAGCGGGATGTTGACCGACGTGCCGGGCATCAGCGGCGAGGTGTAAAAACCACCGTTGCCGATACCGACACCGGGGGTGCCGACGCCGATGCCACCCATGCCGGGTCCGGGGCTGCTTGGCCCGACTCCGGTGCCGTTGAGGGTGGGACCCTGGCTGCCCAGCGAATTGCCGATGCACACGCCGTCAGCCTTCGAGCCGAGCCAGGCCAGGCACTCTGCCTGGGTGCTGACGGGTTCGGGGGTGCTCAGCGCAGCGTAGAGAGGCGCTGCAACTGCGGCAGCAGCAAATGCGCCGACGGCCACCATGCGTCGCGTGGATCCCATCAGTCTGCCTTTCACTCGGACCTGCGGCCCCCCGGCCTACCCGAGAGCCTAACTCCTTTGCCGCCGCGACAACCTCTCACGCGGTGAGATCGTCCCCGCTGGCCTGTTGCAGCAAGCTGCGCCGGTAGGCCTCCATGGCCACCAGATCGCCGAACAGAGCGTGATACTCATCGCCCTGCTCTACCGGCGACATGCGCTGCAACTTGGACTTCACCTCGGCGATCTGGCGCCCGATCCACACTTCCTGCAGGCGGGCCAACACGCTGGAGATGTAGCGCGGCAACTTCTCTTCATCTGTGGTGGCGGTGACGGCTTCGACGCTGAGTTCGTTGATCAGTGCGGCGACGGCAGGCGCGGTGGTCTGCTGGCGCACCTGGTCGATCCACTGCGCGCCGCCGACGCTGGAGGCGGTGCCGCCGGCCGCGTCGAGAGCGGCGCGCACCGCCGCATACGCGGGGTGGGTGAAGCTCTCGGGCGCCAGGGAGTCGAACACCGGACCTGCCAACACCGGGTACTGCAGCGCCGATTTGAGTGCTTCGCGTTGCGGCCGCAGTGTCGGGTCACGAGGGTCGGGCCGGCCCACCACCGGCGCCTTCCGTGCCGGTGCCGCCCGTTTCCCGTCGGCCCTCGCCCTGGGGTCCTTGGCTTCCTCACGCACCCGCCGGATCACTTGAGCCACGTCATCCCAGCCAACCCATCCGGCCAGCTGGCGGGCGTACTCGTCGCGAAGCGTCGGATCCTTGATCTTCGCCACCGTTGGGACGCAGCGCCGCAACGCCGTCACCCTCCCCTCGGCGGTGTCGAGGTCGATCTCGGCCAGGGTGGCGCGAACCGCGAACTCGAACAACGGGGTTCGCCGGGCCACCAGATCACGCAGCGCGGTGTCGCCGCTCTTGAGGCGCAGATCGCACGGGTCCATTCCGTCGGCGGCGACGGCCACGAACGACTGCCCGGCCAGGTTCTGCTCCCCCTCGAAAGCCTTGAGCGCCGCGGCCCGTCCGGCCGCGTCACCGTCGAACACATAGATGAGCTCGCCGCGAAAGAACTTGTCGTCCATCATGAGTCGCCGCAGCATCGACAGGTGCTCGTCGCCGAACGCGGTGCCGCACGAGGCCACCGCGGTGGTGACGCCGGCCAGGTGCATCGCCATGACGTCGGTGTACCCCTCGACGACGACAGCCTGGTGACCGCGGGCGATGTCCCGCTTGGCCTGGTCGATGCCGAACAGCACGTTGGACTTCTTGTACAGCGTGGTCTCGGGGGTGTTGACGTACTTGGCCTGGTTCTGGTCGTCGTCGAACAATCGTCGGGCACCAAAACCGATGACCTCACCCGATGACCCGCGGATGGGCCACAGCAGCCTGCGGTGGAACCGATCCATGGGGCCGCGTTTGCCCTCCCGCGACAGGCCGGCAGCCTCGAGCTCCTTGAACTCGAAACCTTTGCGCAGCAGGTGTTTTGTCAGGGTGTCCCAACCCGCGGGCGCGTACCCGCAGCCGAACATCCTGGCCGCGGCGGCGTCGAAGTTACGCTCGGTCAGGTACTGCCTGGCGGTGGCGGCGTCGGGGCTCTCCAACTGTTCGGCATAGAACTCGGCGGCGGCGGCGTTGGCGGCGATCAACCGGCTGCGGCTGCCCCGGTCGCGCTGCACATTGGTGGTCGAGGCGCCGGTGTAGGTGACGGTGTAATTGATCTTGTCGGCCAGCAGTTCGACGGCCTCGACGAAACTGATGTGCTCCATCTTCTGCAGGAAGGCGTAGACGTCACCGCCCTCGCCGCAGCCGAAGCAGTGGAAGTGACCGTGGTTGGGCCGTACGTGAAACGACGGTGACTTCTCGTCGTGGAACGGGCACAGCCCTTTGAGGGAGTCCGCTCCCGCCCGGCGTAGTTGCACGTAGTCGCCGACGACGTCCTCGATGCGGGTTTTCTCACGAATGGCCGCGATATCGCGATCAGAAATCCGGCCGGCCATCTGATCAGTCTAGGGGTCGGGGCGAGCGCGCCTCGTGCACTCGTTCCAACCGGGACTCGGTGTACGACGCAATCTGGTCGATCACCACCCGCAGCCGGGCCCCGTCGTCGGCGGCGGCAACGAACTCGGGTGCGAACTGGGGGTCGAGGCTGCCTGGAGCCTGTGCCCACAGCGCCAGCGCCACCTCGTGGATGCGGTTGCGCTGCTCGGTCTGGATTCCCAGGTGCCGGTGGTCGGACATGATGAACTGCAGCGCCAAGATCTTGAGCACCGCCACCTCGGCGCGCACCAGCGCCGGGACGTGTAGATCGGCCTGAAAGCGGCCCAGCGGTCCGCCGCCGGCAACGGCTCTGGTCTCGGTGATGGCCGCGTTGGCGAATCGGCCCACCAATTCGCTGGTGAGTCGTTTCAGCGCCACCGACGCGGCCAGCGTGCCGTCGTATTTGCCGACGTCGGCCACCACCGGCAGCTCCGAGAGACGCGCAGCGGCTTCGAGCAGGTCCTCGGGCACGGCGTGGAACGACTGGGCGCCCAGGCGCGCCAGCGATGCGGCGGCATCGGGATCAGCCAGCACCCTCAGGTCGATCCGGCCGGAGATCACGCCGTCTTCGACGTCATGGACGGAGTAGGCCACGTCGTCGGCCCAGTCCATCACCTGAGCTTCCAGGCAGGGACGGTCGACCGGGGCACCCTTGCGCACCCAGTCCGCGCCCTCGCCGTCGTCGTCGTAGAAACCGAACTTCTTGCGGTCACCGCGCCGCCACGGATACTTGGCCACCGCGTCCAATGCGGCGCGAGTCAGGTTCAGTCCAGCGGAACGACCTTCGGCATCAAGGACTTTGGGTTCCAGCCGGGTGAGGATCCGGAAGTTCTGGGCGTTGCCTTCGAACCCGCCGAAGATCTTGGCGATCTCGTCGAGCGCCCGCTCGCCGTTGTGCCCGTAGGGCGGATGGCCGATGTCGTGCGCCAGCCCGGCCAGGTCCACCAGGTCCGGGTCGCAGCCCAGCCCGATCGCCATCCCCCGGCCGATCTGGGCAACCTCCAGCGAGTGAGTCAGACGGGTGCGCGGCGTCTCGCTCTCCCGCGGCCCCACCACCTGGGTCTTGTCGGCAAGCCTGCGGAAGGCGACAGAGTGCAGCACGCGGGCGCGGTCACGCGCGAAGTCTCCGCGATGCTCGGTGTTGGTGCCCGGCATCGCGGCACTCTTGGGTGCCTCGGGCACCCGCCGTTCCCGGTCGAACTCGCTGTAATGGTCCTGCTCTGACGTACTCACCAGGGCATAGTCTGCCAGCCCGAGGTCGCGGTGACGGACAGCCACTCGCCGTCGCACTAGATTGGCGGGCATGCGCATTGTCCGTCTGCTCAGCGTGGTCCTGATGACAGTGGTCGCCGGCCTGCTCAGCGCCCCGGTGTCGGCGGCCGAGCCGCCGTTGCGGGTGCCCTCCCAGATCACCGACAACGCCGCGGCGCTGACGGATTCGGAACGAGCTGACGTGCAGGAGGCGTTGGACACCCTCTACGACGAGAAGCGGGTTCAACTGTTCGTGGTGTTCGTCGAGTCCTTCGACGGGCAGAACAGCCGCACCTGGGCGGACAACACGTGGCGACTCAGCGGCCTCGGCGACGACGACGCACTACTGGCGGTGGCCACCGTGGACCGCGAGTTCTCGTTCGACGTGGACGGCGCGGCCCAGTCCCGAGCAGCCGACGTTCAGCGCAACCTGATCGAACCGGCTCTGCGAGACAGTGACTGGGCGCAGGCTGCGATCGGTGCAGCCGAGGGCCTCGGTGGGCAGGCCGCGCCGGCGTCACCGGGCGGCAGCAGCGGCGGGACGTCCTGGCTGGGCTTCGCTGTGGTGTTCGGCGTGATCGTGGCACTGGGGCTGGCGCTGTGGGTGTGGAGTCGACGACGTAAGAGCAAGCGCCTGGAAGCCGAGTTCGCCGCCGCCCAACAGGTGGACCCCACCGATCCGAATGCCCTGGCGTCGGTGCCGATCGACGCGCTCGATGAATTGTCCAAAGCGATTGTGGTGGACGTCGACAATGCGGTGCGCACCAGCGAGGGCGAATTGGCGTTGGCCGTCGAGGAATTCGGCGCGGAGGAGACCGAGCCGTTCCGCAAGGCCTTGGAGAACGCGAAAACCACTCTGGCGCAGGCGTTCAATGTCCGCCAGACGCTCGATGACGCAATTCCCGAGTCACCGCTGCAACGTCGCGACCTGCTGACCCGGGTGGTGGTGGCAGCTGCGAAGGCCGACCGCGAGCTCGAGACACAGAGCGACGCGTTCGAGAAGCTGCGTGATCTGGTGATCAACGCCCCGACCCGGCTGGATGCCCTGACTCAGCAGATGGTGGCGCTGACCGCTCGACTGGAACCCGCCGCCGCGACGTTGACGCGGTTGGGCCAGAAATTCTCGGCGCCGGCGCTGGCATCGGTGGCGGGAAATGTCGACGGGGCACGACAGCGCCTGGGCTTCGCCGACGACCACATCACCAGTGCCCGGGGCTTGGTCGCGCGACCGGCCGGCAATCAGGACGGGCTGATCGACGACATCCACGGCGCCGAGTCGGCCTTGGCGCAGGCGCAGACGCTGCTGGATGCCATCGACACCGCGGGCAATGACATCAACCGGGCTATCAGCGGGCTACCCGCCGCCGTCGCCGACATCCAGTCCGGGATCGACCAGGCCGCCGCCCAGCTGGGGCGCGACGACACCCCACGGGCAGCAGAGTTGGCCGCTGCCCGTGATGCCGCTGTCAAAGCCGTGGAGAGGGCCGGCACCGACGGCGTCGACGACCCGCTGGGGGTGTTCACCGCGGTGACACGAGCCGATGCCGACCTCGATGCCATCCTGGCGGCCGTCGTGGAGCAACGTCAGGAGGCCGAGCATCAGGCCAGACTGCTGGAGCAGTCGTTGTTCACCGCGCGGTCGCGGGTCAAGGCGGTGTCCGATTTCATCGACACGCGTCGCGGCAGCGTGGGCCCTGAGGCCAGGACCCGGCTGTCGGAGGCCAGCCGCCAACTCGAGGCCGCCGAAGCCAAGCAGAGCTCGGCGCCGGCCGAGGCCATCGCACACGCCAATGGTGCGGCAACCCTTGCCGCACAAGCGCAGTCGCTGGCCAATAACGACGTGCAGAGCGCCCAGTCGCATTACTCCGGGCAGTACGGCAACAACAGCAACGATCTGGGCGCGGTGCTCGGCGGCATCCTCATCGGCAGCGTGTTCAACGGTGGCTTCTCCGGCGGCTACGGCTCGCGCCGCGGCAGCAGCTGGGGCGGCGGTTACAGCGGTGGCCGCCAGGCCGGCAGGCCGTCGTCGTTCGGCGGCTCGTCACGTTCGTCGAGCCGCCGCTACTCCGGTGGCGGCCGGTTCTGAGAAGTGCCGAGGACACCGCGGACAGGTGAGCTCTACATGTCGGCGTGGACGGTGCTGATGTGGCCAAGTACCGCCCGCAGAGCGTCGGTGAGCTGGCTGAATTCAGCGTCACCCGCCACCAGCGGCGGCGCCACGCACACCACCGGGTCGCCGGCGTCCAGCGAGATCCGCAGCATCACCCCCCGCTCCTCGAGAGCATGTGCCAGTAGTGCGTCGCCGTAGAGGAACTTCTTCTCCTCGACGGTCATCGCGCGGCCCGACGGGGTGTTCTGGGTGAGCTCGACGGCGTAGAAATGCCCTGCGCCGCGGACGTCGATCACCACGGGCAGCTGCGCAAGCGTGTCCAGTTTGGCGCGCAGGGTTTCCTCGTTGGCCAAGACGGTGTTCGGAATGTCGAGGCGTTTCATGATCTCGATGTTCTTCAGCGCCACCGCGGCCATCACCGGATGTCCGCCGAAGGTGTTGCCGTGCAACAGCGAGGTACCGGCACCGGTGAACGGTTCATACACTTTCTCCCCCACGATCACCGCGCCGATCACCGCGTGCGCCGACGACAGTCCCTTGGCGCAGGTGATGATGTCCGGCTGCACCTCGTAACGTTCGGAGGCGAACCACGCACCGACGCGGCCGAAGGCGGTGATGGTCTCGTCGGCCACCAGCAGGATGCCGTATCTGTCGGCGATCTCGCGGACGCCTCGGGAATAGCCGGCGGGCGGCACCAGCATGCCGCCATGGTTCTGCACGGGTTCCATCAGGATCATCGCCACAGTGTCCGGGCCCTCGGCCTGGATGCGGAACTCGAGTTCGTCGAGCAGGAACGCGGTGAACTGCTCCTCGGTCTCGCCGGCGGGGCGGCCCACCCGCCGGGTGTTGCGGATTTTGCCTGCGGTGGGCACCAACGGCTCGAAGTCGGAGCGGAACTCCGGGATGCCGATCAGCGACAGCGCACCGAGAGTGGTTCCGTGATAGGCGGTTTGACGCGAGATCGCCTTCCAGCGATTCTCACCGCGCAGCCGGTAATACTGCCGGGCGATCTTCCACGCGGCCTCCACCGACTCGCCGCCGGACGGGGTGAAGTAGACGTGGCTGAGGTCGCCGGGCGCCAATTCGGCTACGGCGGCGGCCAATTCGATGGCACGGGGGTGCGTGCTGCCCCAGTTGCTGTGGTAGCCGAGCTCTTTGTACTGGGCCAGTGCAGCCTCGCCGAGTTCCTCACCGTAGGAATAGCCGAGGTTGACGCAGAACAGGTTGGACAGCCCGTCGAGGTAGCGGTTGCCGTCGGAGTCGATCAGATAGCAGCCTTCACCTTTGACGATCACCTTGGGCGGCGTGTCTGCCGCAGCGCCCATTTCGGCGAAATGCCGCCAGTTGTTCAGATCCGAGGTCTTCTGGTAAGCGGGTGTGGATATCATCGTCTCTCCTGTCAGGCGTCGAGTGCGGCGTAGGACTGGGGGCGTCGGGAACGGAAGATCAGGGCCACTGTCACGCCGACGGCGAAGGTGGCCGCCAGCACCACCAGCAGCACATCGGCCACCACGGGTGTCGGCACCAGGACCGAGAAGTTCTTGATCACCAGGTACGTCACCGCACCCAGGCACATCAGAGCGACGGCCGGGGCTATCGTCGAGGACCATATTCCGGCGCGGGCTTCGGGACGGGTCCGGAAGAACACCAGCACCGCGAGCGAGGTCAGCGCCATCAGCACGATGACACCGAGGGTGGCCGCGCCGGAGAGCCAGGTGTAGATCTCGGCGATGGGATCCAGTCCGGCGGCGAAGACACCGACAAGCAGCGCACCGGTTACGGCCGAAACGACCAGCGAGGCGCGTGACGGGGCGCGGTGCTTGGCGTTCACCGCGCCCAGTGGTGCAGGCAAAATTCCCTTGCCGCCCATGGTGAATGTGTATCGGGTCAGTACGTTGTGGAAGGTCAGCATGCAGGCGAAGATGCTGGTGAGCAGCAGCACCTGCACCACGTCGGCCATGATCGGTGAGACGTAGGTCTGTGCCAGACCCAGCACCATGCCGGTGGGGTCAGCGGTGGCGGCTGCCACCAGGGCGTCGGTTCCCACACCGACAGCCATCGCCCAGGCGGAGAAGGCGTAGAACGATCCGACGCCCACCACGGCGAGGTAGGTGGCGCGCGGGATGGTCCGTTCCGGGTCGCGTGCCTCGGTGCGAAACACCGCCGTCGCCTCGAATCCGACGAAGCTGAAAAACGCGAACATCAGGCCCAGCGACGGGAAACCCTCGGTCAGCAGAACGGGATTGAGTGCGGTTGCGGTGACGCCCGCCTCGCCGCCGCGGGCCAGGATCGCGACGTCGATGACGACCACCACCAGGATCTCGATCACCAGCACAACGCCGAGGACCTTGGCACTGAGTTCGATGTCGCGGTAGCCCAGAACGCCGGTGATGAGCACCCACACAACCGTCCACAGGAACCAGGGGGTGACAGGCCCACCGAAGTGGGCGATGGCGTCGCTGGTGGCGACACCGATGTAGGCGGCCAGTGCCACAGCGAGCATGACGTAGGTGCCCACGGCGAAGGTGGCCGCGCCGGTGCCCGGGATGCGACCCAGCCCCGCCTGGATGTAGGAGTAGAAAGCGCCGGCGTTGGTGACGTACTTGGCCATCCGGACGAATCCCGCGGTGAAGATCGCAAGAATCGCCGTGGCGAGCACGAAAAACAGTGGGATGGCCGGGCTTTGGCTGACCCCGACCACAATCGGGAAGGCGGCGATCACCGCTCCGAGCGGGGCGGCGCCGGCCAGTGCCATGAACGCGATGGAGCCGACGCCCAGGTTGCGGTGCAGCGGCGAGTGGGTGGCTTCGAGCGCAGTGTGCGGGCCTGCGTCAACCGGCTCGAACGGCGAAGGGGACTTGATGGTCATGTGTGGCGTCCTCAGGAGTGCAGAGGGAACGTGCTGCGAGACGGCGACGTCCGCACCGACGAAGATTGCACAGCCTGGATTTCAGCGTTGTTTCGGCTGCATCACATGCACCAGTTTTGACTAATCCGTGCAGAATATTTCGCATCAGACGCACAATCGGCATCGAGGACACATTTTGTTCAGTCCCGATAACCGGCCCGGATCTCGTCGAATCCCGACACGTGGTCCATGTGTTGCACCCCGAGGAGATGCTCGAACACGACGTTGGTTTGCGCGGACGCCACCGCGGGATCGGCGCTGAGGTCGGTGGCGACGAAGTCGCGCAGGTGCGCCGTCGACGCGCAGTGCACATGGATCAGGAAGTCGTCGGGGCCGCCCATCCAGAAGAGGTTCATCACCGGGGGCAGCAGAATCACCCGCTGCGCATACTCTTTCAGCGCGCGGCGGGCCTGCGGGTGGATGCGCACCGACACCACCGCCTGTACCGGCAGGCCAACAGCCGTGAGGTCGAAGGTGGCGTGAGCGGACTGCAGCACCCCCTTCTCCTTCAAGGCCCGCACCCGATTGATGGTGGTGGACGGCGAGACGTGCAGCTTCTTGGCCAGTTCGTTGTTCGGTATTCGCGCGTCGCGGGCGAGTTCCCACAGAATCTGTTCGTCCAGGTCATCGAGCTGCATATTGTTCTCCCATCGTGGAGTCTGCAGATTATCCATCTTCACAGCAATTTCCTGCATATCATTCGACTGAAACGTGCTGGAAACAACTTTCTACGACCATCACTGCATGTCATCGATGTCCGGCAAGGTCGTCATCGTCACCGGCGGATCCAGTGGGATCGGCCTGGCTACCGCCCAACGCTTCGCCGCCGCCGGCGCCCGCGTCGTGATCGCCAGCAGGCGCGACAGTTCGGCCACTGCCGCGACGATCGGCGCCCGCTCGATCCAGACCGACGTCAGCCGGGAAGCCGACGTGGCCAACTGCATGGCAGAAGTGGTCGCCGAGTACGGCCGCATCGACGCGGTGGTGTGTAGCGCGGGCACCTTCGTCTCCCCCACGCACACAACAGAACTCACTACCGAGGCGATGCTGCAGTGCTATCACGTCAACACCCTGGCGGTGATGTACGCGATCAAACACGCTGTCCCCCACATGCCGTCGGGCGGGTCGTTCGTCGTCGTCACCTCGCTGGCGGCGCGCATGACGATCGCCGGCTACGCCGCGTACGCGGCGTCGAAGGCGGCCACGTCGGCGTTGGTGCGCACGGCTGCTCTGGAGCTCGGCTCGCGCGGGATCCGCATCAACGAGGTGGCGCCCAGCAGTGTGGACACTCCGATGCTGCGCGCGCAGGACAACGCCGACGAGGAGATCACCCTGACCCTGCTCATGTCGCCGCTGGGCCGCATGGCGCTGCCCGACGAGGTGGCCTCGGTGATCGAGTTCCTGGCCTCTGATGCGGGCAAGGGCATCAACGGACAACAACTCACCGTGGACTGCGGTCAGTCCGCGGGCATCTCCGATGCGGTGATGGAAGGGCTGCTGGCTCAGCAGCCCTTGAGCCGCACCGCCAGGTAGTCACCGACCTTGTCGATGGCCACCCGCTCCTGGGTCATGGCGTCGCGCTCACGGATGGTGACGGCCTGATCCTCGAGCGAGTCGAAGTCCAGCGTCACGCAGAACGGAGTACCGATCTCGTCCTGACGGCGGTACCGGCGGCCGATGGCGCCGGCGTCGTCGAACTCGATGTTCCAGGACTGCCGCAGCTCGGCAGCCAGGTCTCGGGCCTTGGGCGAGAGGTCGGCGTGGCGCGACAGCGGCAACACGGCAGCTTTGACCGGCGCCAGCCGCGGATCCAGCTTCAGCACCACCCGCTTGTCCACGCCACCCTTGGCGTTCGGCGCCTCGTCCTCGGTGTACGAGTCCACCAGGAACGCCATCAGTGACCTGGTGAGACCGGCTGCGGGCTCGATGACGTAGGGCACGAACCGGGTGTCTGCTGCCTGGTCGTAGAACGACAGGTCGACGCCGGAATGCTCGGAGTGCGTGGACAAGTCGAAATTGGTGCGGTTGGCGATGCCTTCCAGCTCACCCCACGGGTTGCCGGCGAAACCGAACTTGTACTCGATGTCGGTGGTGCCGTCGCTGTAATGCGACAACTTTTCCTTGGGGTGCTCGTAGAGCCGCAGATTGTCGCGGTTGATGCCGAGGTCGACGTACCACTGCAGGCGCGTCTCGATCCAGTACTTGTGCCACTCCCCCGCGGTGGACGGCTCGACGAAGAACTCCATCTCCATCTGTTCGAACTCGCGGGTGCGGAAGATGAAGTTGCCTGGGGTGATCTCGTTGCGGAAGCTCTTGCCGATCTGGCCGATGCCGAACGGCGGCTTCTTGCGCGAGGTGGTCACCACGTTGGCGAAGTTGACGAAGATGCCCTGGGCGGTCTCCGGCCTCAGGTAGTGCAGACCTTCCTCGGACTCGATGGGCCCCAGGTAGGTCTTGAGCATCATGTTGAAGTCGCGGGGCTCGGTCCACTGGCCCTTGGTGCCGCAGTCCGGGCAGACAATCTCGTCCATCGACACCGCGTCGGGGTCGTCGAGCCCCTTCTTCAACGCGTAGGCCTCCTGCATGTGGTCCTGCCGGTGCCGCTTGTGGCAGTTCAGGCACTCCACCAGGGGGTCGTTGAAGACGGCGACGTGGCCGGAGGCCACCCACACCTGGCGCGGCAGGATGATCGCACTGTCCAGGCCCACGACGTCATCGCGGCTGGTGACCACCGAACGCCACCACTGCTTCTTGATGTTCTCCTTGAGCTCGACGCCCAGCGGACCGTAATCCCAGGCGGACTTGGTGCCGCCATAGATCTCGCCGGACTGGTAGACCAGCCCACGACGCTTGGCCAGGTTGGCGATGGTGTCGATGACGGACGCCACGATGCTCGAGTACTCCTGAGTTGGTGGGGAAGCAACCCGACCAGAGTAGTCGAGGACCTCGGAGCCACGAACACCCACGAAGGCTTTGACATGCACGATCATGCATGTAAGAGTGGTAGTGGAAACGATTTCCATTATGGGAGGTGCTGCAGCCGTGTCCACCGCAACACACGACGAGACACACGACGAGCTGGAACACCAGCACGGCAGCGGCACCGTCGCGCTGCCACCGCGGGAGATCCTCGACGGGGCCGGTGAGATCCTGCGCGCCCTCGCCGCCCCCGTCCGCATCGCGATCGTCCTGCAGCTCAACGAGTCGCAGCGCTGCGTCCACGAACTCGTCGACGCTCTCGGGGTGCCGCAGCCGCTGGTCAGTCAGCATCTACGCATCCTCAAGGCCGCGGGCGTGGTCGCGGGTGAACGAGCCGGCCGCGAGGTGATGTACCGCCTCGTCGATCACCATCTGGCCCACATCGTGCTGGACGCGGTGACACACGCCGGGGAGGGCGATCGATGACCGGAACCGAAGTGCGCACCCGCGCCACCAAGCAGCGCGCAGCCATCACCGAACTGCTGGACACCCTCGAGGAGTTCAAGTCCGCCCAGGAACTGCATGACGAACTGCGCCGACGCGGCGAGAACATCGGGCTGACCACCGTCTACCGCACCCTGCAGGCCATGTCGACCGCCAACCAGGTGGACACTCTGCGCACCGACACCGGAGAGTCGGTGTATCGCCGCTGTTCGACCCACCACCACCATCACCTGGTGTGCCGCCACTGCGGCGCCACCGTCGAAGTGGAGGGCCCGGAGGTGGAGACCTGGGCCGCCGCGGTGGCCGCCAAGCACGGCTTCACCGAGGTCAGCCACACCGTCGAGATCTTCGGTACCTGCAGCGGCTGCGCTAACTGAGCGCCGCGCGCACGTCCGCCCCCGCCGCCAGCACCATCAGGATCAGGGTCCGCAACGCGTCGTCGGTCAATCCTGCGCCCGGAAAGTTGTAGCGCAGCAACACATCTGCGGACTTCTTCGACGACGAGCCATTGGCCGCCGGGTCGGGCGTCTTCTCCACCAGAGCGACGGTCCCCAGCAGCGTCTTGGCAGCTTGGCGCGCCACCTTCTCCCGCACCTTGGCGTTCAGCGGCAGATCCCACGCCAGCGGCTGCGTCAGCGACACCATGTCCAGGCCCTCGGCGATGGTGACTACCCGCAGCGACGCCACCACCCCCGGCTGGCTGACGGTCAGAGCACCGTCGGACTCCTCGACGACGGTGAGAACCTCCGACAGAGCACTCGAGAGCCGCTGCAGCAATGTGGGCATCAGGCCCTACCGAACCGCCGGTTGCGCGACACGTATTCCTCACACGCCGCCCACAGATCGCGGCGGTCATAGTCCGGCCACAACTTGTCCTGGAAGACGTACTCGGCGTAGGCGGCCTGCCACAGCAGGAAGTTCGAGGCCCGCTGCTCTCCGGAGGTCCGGATGAACAGGTCCACATCGGGGATGTCGGCACGGTGCAGGTGCTTGGCGAAGGCCGCCTCGCTGATGCGCGCCGGATTGATCTTGCCCTCGACGGCCTCCTGCGCGAGTTGTCGCGCAGCCTCCACGATCTCGGTGCGGCCGCCGTAGTTCACGCAGTAGTTGACGGTGATGACGTCGTTGTCGACCGTCATCTGCTCGGCGATGTCGAACTCCTTGATGACACTGCTCCACATCCGCGGCCGCGAACCGACCCAGCGCATGTTGACGCCCATGGCATCCAGGTTCTCCCGACGCCGGCGCACCACCTCACGGTTGAAGCCCATCAGGAATCGCACCTCTTCGGTGCTGCGCTTCCAGTTCTCGGTGGAGAACGCGTACACCGTGAGGTGCTTGATCCCCATTTCGATGGCGCCGCAGGTGATGTCGATCAGCACCGCCTCGCCCATCTTGTGGCCCTCGGTGCGCCCCAACCCGCGCTGCTTGGCCCACCGACCGTTGCCGTCCATCACCACGGCAACGTGGTTGGGTACCTGGTCGGCGGGAATCTGCGGCGCCGACGCCTTGGACGTGTGCTGAGGCGGGCGCGAGAACTTGCCGTTGGTCTTCGGCGGGAGCTCAGGGAAGATCACCGGCCACGTCGAGGTGTCCGGGAACATCGGATAGTCGTCAGGAGCCGGAGGCAGCTGGGGGTAGCTGGTCTTCTCCCGTTTCAAAGCCATGGGGGATATCCTGCCCGACCAGCAGAACCCGGCTGTCGGCGAGTGTGCGATCAGGCCGGTAGGCACGTTCCACCAGCGGCAGTGTGCGCAGCTGACGCTCCAGATGCCACTGAAGATGTGCCGCCACCAGGCCGCTGACCTGGCTGCGGTGTGACGCCGAGGACAACTCGGCGTGGCCCCAGTCGCCGTCGTGCAACGCGATCATGAGGTCCACCACACCCTGCGGTGGGGTGCTGGACCCGGCGGGCCGGCAGTGCAGACACACGCTGCCTCCGGCGGCGACGTGGAAGGCGCGGTGTGGCCCCGGAGCCGCGCAGCGGGCGCATTCGGTGAGCGCGGGCGCCCACCCGGCGATGCCCATGGCCCGCAACAGATAGGCGTCGAGCAGCAACTCCCGTGAGCGCGTGCCGTCGGCCACCGCACGCAGCGCACCGACCGTCAGCTTCTGCAGCGACGGCATCGGGGCTCGTTCCTCGCCGGCCAGGCGTTCGGCGGTCTCGAGGATGGCGCAGGCGGTGGTGTAGCGGCCGTAGTCGCCCACGATGTCGGTGGCGAAAGCATCGAGAGCGACAACCTGGGTGACGATGTCGAGGTTGCGGCCGGGGTGCAACTGCACGTCGATGTGGGAGAACGGTTCCAGCTTGGCGCCGAACTTGCTGCGGGTGCGCCGCACGCCCTTGGCCACGGCGCGAACCAGACCGTGATCACAGGTGAGCAGAGTGACGATGCGGTCAGCTTCGCCGAGCTTGTGCTGGCGCAGCACCACCGCTCGATCCCGATACAACCGCATCGGGCCAGTTTCGCATCCGGGTGAGACGAATCGTGGATGCGCGCCGTCGGGTCGTGGTGCAATCCCACCTGAGCGGCAGCGCTGTCACGTAAGGTCAGCTGCCATGACCGTGGTGCGTGCTGCCCTCGTCCCGGCCGTGTTGGCTGCGACGACGTTCGGGTTCGTGACAGCTCCCAGCGCGCAGGCCGACAACCGTCGCCTCAACGACGGTGTGGTGGCCAACGTCTACACAGCTCAGCATCAGGCGGGCTGCAGCACCAACATCAAGATCAACCCGAAGCTGCGGCTGGCCGCACAGTGGCACACCAACGACGTACTGCACAACCGCGGCCTCGGCGGCGACATCGGCTCTGACGGGTCGACGGTGGCCGACCGTGCCCGCAACGCCGGCTACGCCGGTGAGGTCGCCGAGACCGTCGCGATCAACCCCGCACTGAGCATCACGGGTGTCGAGATCCTCAACCAGTGGTGGTACCGCCCGGACTATCACGCGATCATGCACGACTGTTCCAATGTCGACATCGGTGTGTGGTCGGAGAACCTGATCGACCGCACCGTGGTGGTGGCGGTGTACGGCAAGGGTGATGGCGGCGCGCCGGCCCCAGCCCCCGGCCGCGAGTTCGGCAACGTGCCGGGTTGGACCCCCTGAATTCAGCACAGGTAGCCCACTACGCTGGTTCGGCCATTGAATCCTTCTTAGTTTGCTGTGCAGGCCGCGGATGTCGCGGCAACAGCAACTGGAGGACACCATGGCCGCAGCCGATCGACAAAATCGCAGCGCGACACCCGATTTCTCGACACCCAGGACGGCGCCGGCGGCCAGCCCACAGCGCACCGCGTCGAGGAGAAGACACCAACCGCTCGCATTCGCCGTCCCGGCACTTGCCATGACGGCACTGGCCGTGGTCTCGAGCATCAGCCCGGCGTCGGCCGAACCACTGCCCTACGGACCCGACACGTGCATCCAGGGACTGGTCTGGCGAGAAGCGCGCCCCGGCGACACCGTGTGCGTCACCCCCGCCGTCCGCGACCAGGTGGCCACGCAGAACGCAAACCCGGGATCCAACAAGGATCCGCTGGCCGGGTCCGGTCCCCTGTCCTGCTCACAGGGCTTCGTCTGGCGCGAGGCCTTCGACGGCGACACCATATGTGTTCCATCGGCGTTCCGGCAGCAGATGTGGGACGCCAATGCCGCTGCGCAATCCAATTATCAGCGCAACCAGGCGCCGGCAGCACCGGCGGAGAAACACGAGGTGGTGTTGTCGTTGGCCGGAACCGGCAAGGTCATGACCATCGACACCGATCCGGCATCTGAACGTCTGTACGACGTCGATCTGCCGTTCACTCAGACGCTGCGACTGGACACGGTTCCCGACCTGCTCCAGATCGTAGCCGTCGGCGGAGACAACGTCAGTTGCCAGATCCAGGTGGACGGCGTGACCGTCGCATCTCAGCCGCCGGGCGGCAGCGGCCACTGCATCTATGCGCGCTAAAAGCCCAACCGGCCAAGCTGTTTGGGGTCGCGCTGCCAGTTCTTGGCGACCTTGACCCGTAGGTCGAGGAACACCTTGGTGCCAAGCAGCTTCTCGATCTGGGTGCGGGCGGCGGTCCCGACTTCGCGGAGTCTGGCACCGCCTTTGCCGATCACGATGCCTTTCTGGCTGTCGCGTTCGACGTAGAGGATGGCGCGTACGTCGATCAGATCGTCACGTCCCTCGCGCTGTTCGACTTCGTCGATGACAACGGCCAGTGAATGAGGCAACTCGTCGCGCACGCCTTCGAGGGCGGCTTCCCGGATGAGTTCGGCCATCAGCACTTCCTCGGGCTCGTCGGTGAGCTCACCGTCGGGGTAGAACGCCGGGCCCTCGTCGAGATGCGACACGAGCACGTCGGTCAGGACGTCGACCTGCTCACCCTTGGTGGCCGAGACGGGGACGATCTCGGCGGCCTTCTCGCCGAAGGCTTGCTGAACCGCGAGCAGCTGGGTGGCCACCTTCTCCTTCGAGACCTTGTCGATCTTGGTGACGACGACGATCAGCTTGGTCCTGGGTGCGACCGCGCAGATCTGGTCGAAGATCCAGCGGTCGCCGGGGCCGATGCCCTCGTCGGCGGGGATGCAGAAACCGATGACGTCGACTTGCGCGTAGGTGTCCTTCACCAGCTCGTTGAGCCGTTGCCCCAGCAGCGTCCGGGGCCGATGCAGGCCTGGGGTGTCCACCAGGACGATCTGGAAGTTCTCGCGGTGCACGATGCCGCGGATGGTGTGGCGGGTGGTCTGTGGCCGGTTGGAGGTGATGGCCACCTTGGCGCCGACGAGCGCGTTGGTCAGCGTCGACTTGCCGGTGTTGGGGCGGCCGACAAAACACACGAAGCCGGAACGGAATTCACTCATTGCGGTGTTCCGGCCCGGTCGGTGACGATGATGGCCGCCTCGGGTGAAAGTTCTTCGACCGCAGCGACACCGGGGTCATCTCGAGAACCCGCCAGCAGCACCGCCGCTTCGAAACCCGCCGCACCGCTGGACACGGCAGCAGCGACCGCCGCTTGCAGAGCCGTCAACTCCAGCGCCGCCAAGACAACCGGCGCCCCGGCGTAGGTGCGCCCGTCGAGATCACGCACCGCAGCACCGGAGCCGGCTTCGGCCCGGCCCATCGCACCGCGGGCCAGCGTCACCAGTTTCGCGTCTTCGGCGCCCAACTCAGTCATCTTCTCGGGACTCCTCGGATTCAGGTTCGGGCTCGACAGGGCTGACGAGCACCGTACCGACCCGTACCCGGCCTCGATGGTCATGCCCACCTTCGGCCTGCAGGCGCAGTCCGTGCGACACCACCTCGGCGCCGGGCAACGGTACGCGGCCCAGCTCGAGCGCCAGTAGGCCACCCACAGTGTCGACGTCCAGGTCGTCGTCGAATTCGACATCGTAGAGCTCACCGAGATCCTCGATGGGCAACCGCGTCGACAAGCGGTAGTTCTTGTCCCCCAGGTCCTCGATGGGAGCAACCTCGTCGGTGTCGTACTCGTCGGCGATCTCACCGACGATCTCCTCCAGCACGTCCTCGATGGTGACCAGACCGGCGATGGCGCCGTACTCGTCGACCAGCAGCGCCATGTGCTTGCGGTCGCGTTGCATCTCCCGCAGCAGTTCGTCCAGCGGCTTGGAGTCCGGGACGAACACCGGGGTCCGCATGACATCGGAGACCTTGGTGTCGCGGCCGCCGTTGCTCGAGTAGTAGGTGCGCTCGATCAGATCCTTGAGGTACACCACGCCCACCAGGTCGTCGACGTTCTCGCCGATCACCGGGATACGGGAGTGCCCGCTGCGCACGGCCAAAGAGGTGGCTTGACCGGCCGTTTTGTCCGATTCGATCCACACCATCTCGGTGCGCGGCACCATGACCTCGCGCGCGGGGGTGTCGCCGAGTTCGAACACCGATTGGATCATCCGGCGCTCGTCGTCGGCCACCACACCACTTTGCTGAGCCATGTCGACGACTTCACGCAGTTCGATCTCGGAGGCGAAGGGACCATTGCGGAATCCGCGGCCCGGCGTCAGGGCATTGCCCAGCAGGACAAGCAGTCGGCTCAACGGGGCCAGCAGAACGGAAATGGCTTGCAGCGGAACGGCTGCGCCCAGCGCAATCGAGTAGGCGTTCTGCCTGCCCACCGTGCGCGGGCCTACCCCGATGGCGACGAAGCTGACCACTATCATGATCGCGGCGGCCGCCAGTAGGCCCCAGTCCAATCCCCAGAAGTCCTCGAGAAACGCCACCAGCAATGCGGTGGCGGTGACCTCGCACGCAATGCGCAGCAAGACGATCAGGTTGATGTACTTGGGCCGCTCGGCGATGAGCTTGTTCAGCCGGACCGCGCCGGGACGCTCGTCACGGACCAACTCTTCGACGCGAGCCAAAGACACAGTGCTGATGGCGGCGTCGATGGCCGCGAAGAGACCGCCGAGCAGGATCAGTGCGATAGCGATCAGTAATGGAGCTACACCACTCACGGTTGGTCGTAGGCCCTCGACTTGTCCAGCAGCCTGCGGTCTTTCTCCGCCTGCACATTGCGGAGGTAGAGCTCCTCCTGCTCGGCGTACCAGTCCTCGAGCAGCTGGCGCTGCAACGCGAACATCTCCTTCTCCTCGTCGGGCTCGGCATGGTCGAAGCCCAACAGGTGCAGCACACCGTGGACGGTGAGCAGAGCGAGTTCGTGTTCGAGATCGTGGCCGGCCTTCTTGGCCTGATCGGCGGCGAACTGCGGGCACAACACGATGTCTCCGAGCATTGACGGCCCCGGCTCTGCTGCATCCGGACGGCCCCCCGGTTCGAGCTCGTCCATGGGGAAGCTCATCACGTCGGTGGGCCCGGGCAGGTCCATCCATCGCATGTGAAGATCGGCCATGGCGGCGGTGTCCAGCAGCACCATCGACAGCTCGGCACCGGGATTGACGTTCATCCTGCCGATGGCGAAGCGGGCGACGCTGATCAGTTCCTCTTCGGAGACGTCCATGCCGGATTCGTTGGAGACCTCGATACTCATGGGGTCACCTCCTGGCCCGCGATGTGCCGGATCGCCGTTGCGCGCGGTTACCGGCATGGTGGTCTTCGGCACGCGCATATGCGTCGACGATCTCGGCGACGAGCCGATGTCTCACAACGTCCGAGCTGGTGAGTTCGGCGATGTGAATGTCGTCGATGCCGTCGAGGGTCTCCACCGCCGTTCGAAGTCCCGAACGAGCTCCGCCCGGGAGGTCGACCTGCGTGGTGTCGCCTGTAACGACGATCTTCGACCCGAAACCGAGCCGGGTGAGGAACATTTTCATCTGTTCTGCAGTGGTGTTCTGCGCCTCGTCCAAGATGATGAAGGCGTCGTTGAGGGTTCTACCCCGCATGAATGCCAACGGAGCGACCTCGATGACACCGGCGGCCATCAGCTTCGGAATGGCTTCCTGGTCCATCATGTCGTGCAGCGCGTCATACAGCGGACGCAGGTACGGGTCGATCTTCTCGTAGAGCGTGCCGGGCAGAAAACCAAGGCGCTCACCGGCTTCCACTGCGGGGCGGGTGAGGATGATGCGGTTGACCTGTTTGGTCTTCAACGCATTGACGGCCTTGGCCATGGCCAGGTACGTCTTGCCGGTACCGGCGGGGCCGATGCCGAAGACGATGGTGTGGTTGTCGATGGCGTCGACATAACGCTTCTGGTTCAGGGTCTTGGGCCGGATGGTCTTGCCGCGCCGGGACAGGATGTCCAGTGTCAGCACTTCGGCCGGTGATGCTTCGTCGGCGCCGGTGACCATGGCAACGCTGTGCCGGATGGCGTCCTGCGTCAGCGGTTGACCTCCGGAGACCACCCCGAGCAGTTCGGTGACGACGCGCTCGGCGAGGGCGACGTCGGCCGGGTCGCCGGACAGGGTGATGGCATTGCCACGGACATGAAGATCGGCGGCAAGGGAACGTTCGAGGGCGCGCAGATTCTCGTCGGCGGAACCGAGCAGGCCCACCACGAGGTCAGGCGGAACGTTGATGCTGCTTTTCACGGTGTTACCCGTGTTTCCATCGGTTGTCTCGCGGGGCGTCACGTGGTGTTTTACGCCTGCTTCCTGAACGTATCTCGATCAAATAGGACACCTCAGTCTAGCGTCGAGCCCCGACATGGCCCAACGGATAACCGAACGCCCGCACCATGTCACTCCACGTCGCGCGACAACAGGTCCGCCCAGGTGTCACGTCGGACCACCTGACGGGCGCGGCCGGCCGAGGCGAAAACCACCGGAATGCGTCGGGCCCCGTTGTACTGATTGGACATGGTGTAGCAGTACGCGCCGGTGACCGGCACCGCCACGAGATCGCCGACCACCGGATCGTCCAGCGCCACCCCTGCGATCAGCCGGTCACCGGACTCGCAATGCCGCCCCACCAGGCTGACCTGCGTACCCCCGCCCACCCGGGACACGAGAGTGGCTTCGAAGCGCTGGCCGTACAGCGACACCTCGAGGTTGTCACCCATACCGCCGTCCACCGCGACGTGGGTCACCGGTCCTCGTTTCACGGTGGTCACTCGGTAGACGGTGCAGCCGGCCGTGGCCACCATGCTGCGCCCGGGCTCCACGATCACCCGGCTGCCGGCGGGAAACAGTTCTCGAGCCTTGGTGAGCATGGCCTCGGCGTACTCGTGCAGCGACGGCGGAGCGTCGGCGTAGGTGTAGCGCACCCCCAGACCACCACCCAGGTCGTAGGTGTCGAACTCCCCCAGCTCCGCAATCGGTGCCACCGCAGCAGCCAACTGGTCGACGTGGAGCAACTGCGACCCGACATGGGTGTGCACGCCATCGCAGCGCAGCAGCCGACTGCGCCGGATGCGAGCGATCGCCACCCGGGCGTCGGCAGCGGCGAGCCCGAACTTGGAGCCGTCGTGTCCGGTGGCGACAGCCGCGTGGGTATCGGCCTGAACACCCGGGATGACGCGCACCAAGCACGCCTGCCGACGCCCGCGCTCCACGATGCGCTCGAGTCGGTCGATGTCGTCGAAGTTGTCCACGACCACCAGCCCGACGCCGGCACGGACCGCAAGCTCCAGTTCCTCATCGGTCTTGGCGTTGCCGTGCAGCAGCATTCGCGCGGGATCGGCACCGGCGGCAAGCGCGGTGTGGATCTCACCGCCGCCCGCGACGTCGAGCCACAGCCCCTCCTGCGCCATCAGTCGCTGGACGGCGGTGCAGGGGAACGCCTTCGAGGCGAATGCCACCTCGACACGCGACCACCTGCTGGCGAAGGCGGTCAGGTAGTCGCGCGCCCGCTGGCGCAGTGCCTGCTCGTCGAGCACCATCACCGGTGTGCCGAACTGTTCGGCGAGATCGTCGAGCCGACACCCGCCCACCACCAAGGTGCCGTCGGTGTCGAGGCCGGAACCCGGGGCGAACAGATCGAGTACCTGCGGTGTCGCCGTCATCGGAGGCTCCTCACAGCAGCGATGCCGCGGCACGGTCGGCAACCACGGTGACGCTGGGATGGTCCTGCAGTATCGAGGCGGGCACATCGGCGGTGCGCGCGCCGTGCAGCGCCGCCGACAACGCGCGCGCCTTGCCGACGCCCCTGGCCACCAGCACGATGGCCCTGGCGCGGCGAATCGTTGCCAGTCCCTGGGTGATCGCCCACCTGGGGACGTCGTCGAGGCGCCCGTCGAAGAACCTGGCATTGTCACGTCTGGTTGATTCACTGATCGCCACCACCCGAGTGGACGAATCGAAGTCCGATCCCGGTTCGTTGAACGCCAGATGCCCGTTGCTCCCGATGCCCACTATCTGCACGTCGACACCGCCGGCACTCCTGATTCGCTCCTCCACCCGCGCAGCTTCGGCTTCAGCGTCCTCGGCCAATCCGTCGGGCACCACGACGTTACGCTCAAGAACACCGAGCGGCATCGCAATTCGTTGTCGCACATATGCGGTGTAACTGCGCGGATCGTCACCGCCGATTCCCAGATACTCGTCGAGGGCCACCAGCGTCGCAGCCCGCAAGTCGACCTCACCCGCGCGGGCACGCCGCACCATCTCGATATACAGCGGCACCGGCGTCTCGCCGGTGGCCACACCCAGACAACGCCGTTGCCCGCCGAGCCCGGCCAGCACCGCGTCAGCGGCGACAGCACCGAAGGACTCGTCGTCGGTCACCAGCAGTCCGGCCGTCACGACAGCACGCCCAGTGCGCAGCGGATCCTGTCATGCCGATCCGCGGTCTGCGACCACCAGAGTTGCTTAGCCGGATCCGGCCGGACGCGGTGGAAGTCGGTGCGGCGGGGCACCTCGACACCGAATGCGTCGGCGACCAGCAGTGCCGCTCCGATCGCCGAGTGATCGCCCGACGATCGATCGACCAGGACGTCGCGGCCGGTGGCGTCGGCCAAGTCCTGCCAGAACTGCGGGTGTGCCGCGGCCCCACCCCCGAGCATGACCGGCCCGCGGGCGCCGGTGGCCTCTTCGAGGACCGCGATACACCGACGCAGTTCGATCACCACCCCGGTCAACAGGGCACGCCCGATGTGGGCAGCTCCCATGCCGAGTCGCAACCCGTGCAAGGTCCCCTCGAGCGTGGAGTCCCACAGGGCACCCTGCTCTCCCGGTGTCAGATACGGCAGGAATGCCGGCGCGTCACCGGGATCGACCTGCACCCCGAGGTCCAGAAGTGCCGTCGGGTCGGGCAGGCCCAGCATCTCGGCGACACCGCCGAAGGCTGAACCGACCGCCAGGACGTCCATCTCGAGTCCCCATCCCGGCCCGGCCATCGGGGTCACCAGATATCGGCGCTGGGCATCGCGGACGGGGGTGTCGCTGATTCCGAGGACCACCGCACTGGTACCTGCGATGACCACCACGTCGCCGTGTTCGACGGCACCCATTCCCGCGGCCCCCAGCACGGAGTCCGCCCCTCCCAGCACGACGGGCAGCCCCACCGGAAGACCCCAGCGCTCAACCCATCTCGACAGCACCGGTCGCCACGATCTCGACGGCAAGACTGCCGGCAGCCCCGGCAGTGCTGCTGCGGCGACCAGCTCGGGATCCCACTCGAGGGTGTCGAGGCTGAAGACGCCGAACCCGGCCGCGGTACTCGGATCGGTGTCCAAGGCACCGGTGAGTCGCTGGAACAAAGCGTCTTTGGCACCGGCGATCGCCGATCCACCGTGACCGAGTTGTTGCTGCCGGCGGTACATGGGAGCGAGATAGCGCCCGTCCACTCGTTGACCGGTCACCTGATAGATGCGGTGGTCGCCGATCATGTCGCACAAAGGTCGCGCCTGGGGCTCGGCCCGGGAGTCCTCCCAGGTGACAGCGGGTTCCAGGCACTCGGCTGATCGGTCGAACTGCACCAGCGTCGGAAGCATGGCCGACAACCCGATTCCGCACCAGCCGCTCGGCGGCACCTGATCGGCGAGCTCGTCCATCACGTCATCGAGCGCACTCCACCAGTCGGCCGGACTCTGCTCTGCCGCAGCAGGTTCGGGGCGCTTCGTCGGGTAGGTGCGGCTGGCGCGCGCGAGCAACTCACCCGAGCCACCCACCGCTATCGCCTTGAGCGATGAGGTACCGAGATCGAGCCCGACAAAAACCTGGTCTTCCACGCGTCCTACCGACGATCTCGCGAAATGACATTCAGCGCGTCCTGCGCCGCGTTGAGCGTCTGGTCTATGTCGCGATCGGTGTGCACCAACGACACGAACAGATTCTCGAATTGCAGCGGGTGGAACAGGACACCGCGGATCACCATCTCCTGATACCACCGGGTGAACAGCGCCTCGTCGGCCCGGGCAGCGGCTTCGCGCCAGTTGTGGATGGGTCCGTCGGCGAACCACAACTGGAACACGGTGCCAAGACCAGCGACATAGGCATCCAGCCCGCAATCGGCGGCCATTGACGAAAGCCCTTCTGCCAGACGGAATCCCAGCGCGCGCTGCCGTTCGTATAGCCCCGGCTCGGCCAGCACGTCCATGGTCGCCGACACCGCCGCGCACGCAACGACATTGGCATTGTAGGTACCGGAGTGGGAGTACGCCCCGCTGGCAACCAACCGCATTGCCTCGACGGAACCGCCGACGGCCGCCACCGGGAAGCCGCCACCGAGTCCCTTGGCCAGCGTGGTGATGTCCGGTGTCACGCCGAACCACTCCTGGGCACCGCCGCGGGCGAACCGGAACCCGGTGATCACCTCGTCGAAGATCAGAAGCGCGCCGTATTTGCGGGTCTCACTGCGTAGAAGCTCCAGATAACCGGCTTCGGGCAGGATGCAGCCGGTATTGAAGACCGCGGGCTCGGTGAGGACCGCCGCCACCTCCTCCCCACGCTCCTTCATCAATGCCACAAAGCTCTCCGGGTCGTTCCACGTCAAGACCACCAGGGTGTCTTCGAGTTCACTGGGCACTCCGGGTCCCATCGCGACCGGACGCGGATGGCTGGCGGGCCCGGCGAGCTGCGGGTCCACATGGTTGGACCAGTACACGGTGTCCTGCCAACCGTGATAGTGCCCTTCGAAGCGGACGATCAGACGTCGGCCGGTTGTGGCCCTGGCCAACCGGACGGCAGTGCCGACCGCCTCGGAGCCGGAGTTGGTGAACCGCACCTGCTCGATACCCGGAACCGCGGCGACGACCTTTTCGGCGGCCTCGATCTCGAGTTCATACGGCAGGCCGAAACAGGTGCCGAATTCGTTGACCGCCCGATTCACCGCAGCGGTGACCGCCGGGGGCCGGTGGCCCAGAATCATCGGCCCCAACCCGAGCAGGTAGTCGATGTACTCGTTGCCGTCGACGTCCACCAGCCGGGATCCGTGACCCTCGGCCATGAAGATCGGATACGGATTCCAGCCGTTCCGCGGGAGGCGGGCCGTGGATCCGGCTCCACCCGGCACCGTCTTGCGGGCGCGGTCGAACAGCGCCTTGGTGGCCGGAGTCCGCTCGGCGAACACCTGGTCGAAGGACAGCGAGTTCTGCATATCAGTTGTCATCGGATCAGCCCGCCGCACTCACCGAGGCACTGAGCAACGTGGTCACCGAGCGCCGCAAGATCTCGGCGGAAGCCACCACGTCGCTGATCGACACCCATTCGTCGGCGGCATGGTAGTTACCGCCTTCCGGACCGAACAACACCGTGGGAATACCCGCGCTCTGCAGCAACGCAGCATCGGTCCACGCGTTGAGCCCGGTCACCGTCGAGGCAGTGCCGTGGACCTGTTCAGTGGCGTCGACGATTGCGCTCAGCAGATCCTCGTTTCCACTGCCGGTGAACGGATCCCGGTCGAGCCGCACCCGGACCTCGCCCTGGAATTGCGGTTCGACGGCACGCACCTCATCGAAGATCGCCTCGATGTCTGCCACCCGATCAGCCAAGGTCTCACCCGGCTGGGTGCCGATCTCGATACCGAGCACCACCTCGCTGGGGTAGGTCGCGTAGTCGGTGCCGCCGTGGATGGTTCCGGTGTGGAACACCGTCCGGCCGTTTCTGGGATCGGGATGGGGCTTCCAGCGGGTCTCGTCCAGTCGGTGCAGCCGGGTGATGACCTCGGCCATGTGAACGATCGCGTCGACGCCCCTCTCCGGCGCGGAACCGTGAGCCGGACGCCCGTGGACCACGATGTCGATCCAGCCGAACCCCTGGTGCTCACCGAAAATCGTGTGCGAGCCGTCCGGTTCCAGGTTGATGGCCAGATCGATCTCACCTGCGTGGTTGGCCACCAGGTGCTCCATGCCGATGCTCACCCCTTCCTCATCGGCCACCAGTGCCACCAGGACATTTCCCGCCAGTTCGGCGCCGGTGCGAACCAACTCGCGAACCGCCAACATCGCTGCGGCACAACCACCTTTGTCGTCGGCGACACCGATGCCGATCATCCGATCACCTTCGATCACGGGTTCGAGCGCGCGGTCCTGCCAGATCGCGTAGCCGACCGTGTCCGTGTGAGCGGTCAGGCAGATCGTCGGACCGGGGGCAGAGCCACGCAGCCATGCCAACACGTTGGGTCGGCCGGGCTCGACTTCCTCGATGTCGGCGGTCAGTCCGGCCTCGCTGAGCCACTGTTGCATGTACCGGGCGACCTCACCTTCGCCGGCGCCGCCCGGAATGAGCCACGGTGTCACCGAGTCGATGCGGACCAAGGCGTCGAGCAGTTCTGTCGCCTCTTCACGGCTGATGGTCATTGTTGGTTCTCCTCTGGGGTTGGGACAGCAGTGGCATCCGAAAAGTGACAGGCCACTGCATGATCGGTGCCGACATCGGTCAGCTCCGGGACTTCAGAGCGGCATCGGTCAGGCTGACCGAGCTCGCTGTACAACGGGCAACGAGGCGCAAAGCGACAACCCGCCCGAGAATCCAGTGGACTCGGTGGCTCCCCGGTCAACAGATTCTGTGGTGAGTGCCGTCCCCCCTGCTTGGGCATGACCGCCACCAGCGCGCGGGTGTACGGATGCCGGGGACCGGTGATCACCTGGGCCGCCGGACCCTGTTCGACGATCCGTCCGAGGTAGAGCACCGCAACGCGGTCGGCAAAAACGCCGGCCAGTGCGAGGTCATGGGTGATGAACAAAGTGGCGATGCCCTGGTGCTCACGCAGATCCAGAAGCACCTGCAAAACACCGGCCCGCAGCGAGACATCCAGCATGGACACCGGCTCGTCGGCCACCAGGAACCTGGGCTGCACGGCGATCGCCGAGGCAATCGCCACCCGCTGACGTTGCCCGCCCGAAAGCTGGAACATCCGCCGCGCACCGATGGCCGCCGCGGGATGCAGTCCGCAGGTCTCCAACGCTGCGAGTGCCGCGGCCTGTCGCCCAGCCGGGTCGAGATCACGGCGGTGGATCGCCAATCCCTCGCTCACCAAGTCCAAGGCGGTGGCATTGGGAGGCAGGCTCTGGTACGGATCCTGGAAGATCATCTGGAACTCGCGCCGGAGCCGGCGTAACCGGCTGCCCCGCAAGGTGGTGACGTCGGTGCCATCGATCCAGACCGATCCGGCAGTGGCGTCCTCCAGCCTGACCATCGTTCGGGCGATCGTCGTCTTTCCACAACCGGACTCGCCGACCAGCGCCACGATTTCGCGCTCGCGGACAACGAGGTCGACGCCGTCCACAGCCCTCGCGATGCGTCGCTTACGCCCGCTGCCCACCGAGTAATGGACGTGCAGTTTCCGCAGTTCGGCGACAACTGCGGAGGTCATCGGAGGACCTCCATGGCAGTTTCGGCCCGATGACATGCCACCAGGTGTTCGGGGCTGTCCGCGACCGGCCGCAGCACCGGTTCTGCTGAATCGCATCCAGCGCCGGCCTGTCCGCATCTGTCCAGGAATCGGCAACCGGGTTGCAGATGCGCCAGATCCGGTGGAGTGCCGGGTATTCCGTGGATCACCACCCGGCCGCATTCGACTCTGGGGAAACAGTCGAGCAACCGCTTGGTGTACGGGTGCGCCGGCGTATGAGCGGAGTCTCCGAGTACCTGTGCCGCCGGACCGCTTTCGACCATACGGGCCGCGTACATCACGGCAGCCCGGTCACAGAGCTCGCCGAGCACCGTCAGGTCGTGGGAGATGATCAGCATCGAAAGGCCGAATTCGTCGGCGAGCCGCCGGATGAGGTTCAAGATCTGGGCCTGAGTCATCACGTCCAGCGCCGTTGTCGGTTCGTCGGCGATCACCAGATCCGGCTCGCAGGCCAGAGCCATCGCGATCATCGCCCGCTGTTTCATACCGCCGGAGAACTGGTGTGGGTACTCCGGTGCACGGCCCGGCGAGATCCCCACCTGCGCAAGCAGTTCTGACACGCGCTCCCGCACTTCACGACGGCTGGCCTGCGGGTTGTTCACGCGAATCACCTCGGCGATCTGGGCACCGATCGACATCACCGGATTGAAGGCGTTCATCGCGGCCTGGAAGACGATCGAGATCCGCTGCCATCGAATGGGCCGCAGTTGATCCTCGTCGAGTGCCAGCAGATCCTGACCGTCGAACTCGAGACGGTCGGCACCGACCTGCGCACTGCGCGGCAGCAACCGCGCCACAGCCAAGGCCAATGTCGTTTTACCACAACCGGACTCGCCGGCCAGACCAACCACCTCACCACGCTCGATGTCCAGATCGACGCCGTCGACAGCACGGACCGAACCCTCCGCGGTCCCGTAGGTGACCGACAGGTTGCGAATTGACAGCAGGCTCACACCGTCACCGCCAGCCGTGGATCGAGGATCCGTTCGAGACTCTGGCCAACCAGCGAAAATGCCAGCACCACCACCACGATTCCGAGGCCCGGCGGCAGGAAGTACCACCAGTAGCCGTTTCCGACCGCGCCGGAGACGAAGGCGTTGTGCAGGATCTGCCCCCAGGATGTGCGTGCGGGATCACCGAGGCCGAGAAACGAGAGCGTGGCTTCGGTCAAGATCGATCCGGCCGTCACCAGAACGGCGTTGGCGATCACCAGCGCGAGCACTCCGGGCAGGATGAGTCGCCGCAGAATCGCCGGCGAGGACAACCCCACGGTTCGCGCCCGCGCCACCACTTCCCGTTCGCGCAGCGAGAGAGCCTGTGAGCGCACCACGCGTGCGGTTCCCGGCCAACTGGTGGCCGCGATGATGGCGATGATCATCGGCAGGCTCTGTCCGACAATGGCGCCCAGCGCGATCATCAAAGGCAAGCTCGGCAACACCAGGAAGAAGTCGGTGACTCGCATCAGCGCGGTGTCGACGAAACCGGTGAACCAACCGGCGAGAACACCAACGGTGGTTCCGATCAGCACCGTGAACAGCGTTGCGGCCATACCGATCTGCAACGATATGCCGGTACCGGCCAGCACCTGACTCAGTACGTCGCGGCCCAGATCGTCGGTGCCGAGCCAGTGCTCGCCACTGGGCGGCTGCAGGATGCCGGTGCGAGACTCCGCGACGGCAGCCCGGTCGAACGGCGCCAACAGCGGGCCCGTCACCGCCACCGCGACGACCGCCAGCACCGTCAGCAATCCGGCGCGCCCCATCCCGTCGGCCCACAATTGTCGCGTCGCGCTCCGCCATCCGGTGGTGGCGGGAGGATCAGGGGCCGTCATGTCAGCCTCACCCGGGGGTCGAGGATTCGGTAGATGAGGTCACTGGCGAAGTTAGCGAGAACCACCACCACGGCGAAGATCAGAAAACACGCCTCCATCACCGGGTAGTCGCGCCGGATCACCGACAGATAGATCAACTGCCCCATGCCGGGCCACGAGAAGACGGTCTCCACCTGGATGGTCCCGCCGACGGTAGCGCTGGCGTACAGAGAGGTGGCGGTGACCACCGGCAGCATGGCGTTGGGAACGCCGTGGCGCCAGAGAACCCGCCGAGCCTGCAGCCCTTTGGCCCGGGCTGTGGTCATGAAATCCTCCACAAGTGTTGCCAATAAGGAACTTCGGGTGATCAACACGAACTGCGCTACGTCCACGAGCACCATCGCCACCGTCGGAAGGACAAGGTGGCGCGCCAGATCGGCGATTCGGGAGAAGACTGTGGGATAGATGGCGTCCGCGGTGTACATGCCCGCAATGGGGAGCCAGTTCAGCACCACGGCGAAGACGAAGATCAGCAGCATGCCCACCCAGAATGTCGGCAGGCTCCAGAACACCAACGACCCGATTACCAGGCCGCCATCGGTTCTGGTCCCGCGGCGGGTGGCCGCGAACACGCCGATCAGCACACCGAGCACGATGACCAACACCGTGGACACCGTTACCAGGATCAGGGTGTTGCCCAATGCTTTGAGCACGATCGGTCCCACCGGTGACGAATAGCTGAAGGAATAGCCCAGATCGCCGTGCAACAGATTCTGTACGTACGTCACGAACTGTGAGCTCAGCGGTCGATCCAGGCCGTAGAAGGCCCGCAAGCGAGCGATGGCTTCGGCGTCCAGATGCTGGCCGCGGGCGATATGGGTGACGGGATCTCCCGGCATCAGGTGGAAGATCGCGAAATTGGTCGCAAGAACGGCCACCAGGGTCAACGCCAGGTAGCTCATCTTGCGCAAGAGGTATCGGAGCATGTCCTCGTAGCGACCTCAGGCCTGCGTGACGTCGAGATAGTTGACCCTGGGGAAGTTCAGGATCATGCCCCCGGAAATGGGCTGCCACCCTGTCCAGGTGCTGGTGCGGGTACCGGTGAGTTTCTTCTGGTACCACATGACGATGTAGGGACACGACGCGTAGTGGATGGCCTGCATCTCCTGGACCAGCTTCACCCGCTGTGGCCGGTCGACGGTGGTGCTCTGGAGCGCATACAACTCGTCGTAGCGAGGATTGGACCAGAAGGTGTCGTTGTTGCCGCCGATCTGGTTGGTGATGGCGATACCCAGCAGATAGGACGGGTCGTACAAAGCCGAGTCCCAACCCCAGACCATGATGTCCCAGTCCGGCGATTCGGTGTTGAACACCGTGGCGCCCATGCTGTCGGCGTCAGTGGTGGTCAACTGGAGATCCACACCGATGGCCTTGGCCGCGGTGACGAACAGTTGCGCGGCCTTTACGTCGACGGCGGTATCGGCGATCGCCAGGATCCGGAACCGCAGCGGAGCGCCGTCGGCGGATTCCCTGAGCCCGTCGGCACCGCGGACTGTGTACCCACCCTGATCGAGCAGGGCGCGGGCCTTGTCAGGATTGTTGTCCAACACCGCATCCGGGGCGGGGACGTAGTGGAAGTCACCGAAGGCCGGCGGCAGCAGGTCGGTGCCGGGCTGTCCGTATCCGGCCAATGCGAGTTCCACCAGCTGAGCGCGGCTCACCGCGCAGGACAGCGCTTGGCGCACCCTCTCGTCGAGCAGCAATCGGTTGCCTTTCGAGCCTGGGGCGGCCGAACAGTTGAAGCCGATCATGTGGAACGAAAAGGACTCCAGTTCATCGGTTTTGACGTCCTGGGCACCCACCATCCCGCTGAAGATGGTCGGTGGTATCTCAGCGACGATGTCGATGTCGCCGGTTCGTAACGCCTGCGCCACGATATCGTCGCTGCCGAACTTGGTCCACGTGACCTTCTCCGCAGCCGGCGCCGACCCCCACCAGTCGTCGTTGCGCACCACCGTCACGACACTGCCCTTGTTCCACGAATCGAAGACGAACGGACCGGTGCCGACCGGTGCGTCGTTGGCGAATCCCGGCAGGTCGGCCGCGGCCACCTTCTCCCAAAGGTGTTTGGGGACAATCGGCATGACGACTCCCGGGGCAGCGTCTGCGGCGTGGAATACGTCAGCCGAACCGTGGTGTCGTCAACCTTCACGACATCGGTGAGCTCGGTGAGATACGCGCCGTAGGTGCCGTAGGCGTTGTCGCGGACCATCAGGAAGGTGAACACCACATCATCGGCACTGAACGCGGTGCCGTCGGTCCAGGTGACACCCTCACGCAATGTGTAGGTCCATGTCCGGCCGCCATCGGTGGTGTCGACGCCTGTCGCCAAGGATGGACTGACATCGAGCTTGGCGTCGTAGTCCATCAGCTTGTCGTAGATGAGCTGGAGCACGTCGTAGGCCTGGGTGGAGAACGCCGTGAACGGGTTGAGCGAATCGATGTCGGTGGTGGACCCAACTCGCAGCACGGTACTGCTGGCCGTGGCGGGGGCACACGCCGCGAATGCCGCGGCTCCACCAACTGCCGCTGCGACTACCGCCGACGTTCGCAGGAACCTGCGTCGATCCATCTGGAACATAGGGCTCATCCCTCGACTCGAACTTTGCATACTAAGTATGCTCACTGAGGTAGATTTCCGCTCGATGAATCGAATGTTTCCAATTGTTTCCACACCGAATGGGCCTGAACTGTGTAGATAGTTCGAAACCGGCGCTCGTTGCAGTTAGTATGCTCTTAATCAGAGTGATGCACCGATCAAGATGACAATGGAGGCGTGATGCCGACTGCCAAGGAGGAGACCTCATCCCCGGGCGACCGCAAGCTGCGGTACCAGCATGTCTACGACCTGGTGCTGAACATCGTCGGAGAACAGGGCCTCAACCCCGGTGACCGACTGCCCTCCACCGCCGAGCTGGCCTCGCTCGCCGGTGTCAGCACAATGTCGGTCCGCCGCGCTCTCGACGAACTGGAACGCGCGGGCAAGATCAAACGCCGACAGGGCCTGGGCACTTTTGTCGCCGCCCCCCGGATCGCCAGCGATCCCACCCGACCGGGCGAGCTGCTGGACACGTTGATCGACGAAGGCGGCGGGCTTCCGAGCGTCACCACGTCACTGATCACCGTCGGTGTGGGCCTACCGAGCTCGACCATCGCCACCGCTCTGGGAGTTGATGCCGGACAACCGGTGTGGGAGATATGGCGCCGACGTGAAATCGGCGGTGCCGACCGGATTCTCGAGCGAGCCGTGCTGCCGCTGTCACGGGTTCCGGCGATCGACCACGATTTGTTGGCCAGGGGTGAGTCGCTCTATCGTTTCATCGAAGAACGCTACGGTCTCAGCGACGACTACACCGAGCAGGCCTTCGAGGTGGACACCCCCAGCAGCTGGGAAGCCGAACAGCTCGGCGTGGAGCCCGGCGCCCCCATCGTCCGAGTGCGCGGGGTGAGTTTCGACAAGGACGGCAACGCGTTTGACTGCTTCGACCAGTGCTACAGCGCAACCAAGTTCACGTTCTACACCAGCGGACAGACCCGTCATCGAATTCTCGGCCCCTCGGAGCTCTCGAACTGGTCCGTGGCACCTCTGACCAACCCCCACTACTGATCCGGCGACGACCAACGCACGTTCGTCGCACCTGCGCCATCACCTCGTCGGCTGCTTGCAGCATGCCGTCAGCTCGGGATGGGCAGCCGAACTGTCGGCAGATAAATCAGGAGAACCAACGTGCGAACAACGATCGTCGGCGCCGGCGTCATCGGACTGTCGTGCGCCTACGAGCTCGCGGCCGCGGGCCACGACGTCACCGTCGTCGACGCGGCAGCGGCAGGCACCGGATCCTCGGCAGGCAACGCGGGCTGGGTCACTCCGGTATTGGCCACCCCTCGAGCGCATCCCGGCGTGCTGACCGACGCCGCCTCCAGTTTCTTCAGCAAGAACGGACCTGCACGACTTCACCCGCACTTCGATCTCGGATTCGCCTCATGGGTAACACAATTCCTGCGAGCCAGCACCGCCAGGCGTAACAACGAGGGCACCGCGGCACTACAACAGCTCGCCGCCCGAGCCGTCGCCGCGTATGACTCCCTGCGCGAGCGCGGGGTGTTGTTCGAAGAACACACCGACGGTCTGGCGGTGGTGTTCAAACAGCAGCGCGGCCTCGAACACTTTCGTCAGGTGATCACCCGGATGCGTTCGCTGGGTTACGTCGGAGACGTCGCGCTGCACCGGGGCCGCGAGGTGGCCGAGTTCGACCCGGCGATCAGCTCCGATGTTGCCGGGGTGCTCCACGTCCGGGCCGAGCGGCACGTACGACCCGAGACACTGACTCACGGTCTGGCACAGGCATTCCTGGACAACGGCGGGACCCTGATCGAGGGAGACGGGGTGCGGGCCATCCGCGCACCCGGCACGGGCCCATGGACCACCGAAACTGCCGGGGGACGTGAAATAGTTTCCGACACCGTCCTTGTCGCAGCGGGAATCGCCAGCACGTCGCTGTTACGCCCCATGGGGGTGACGCTGCCCATGGAAGCGGCGAAGGGGACGAGTATGACTGCCGTCGGCGAGGGCACAGTGCCCCGGCATCCACTCAAACTCTACGAAAACATGGTCGCCTGCTCACCTTTCGGCAACTCGGTACGACTGTCCGGCACGTTCGACATCGGGGCCAGAGACCACGTCGTCAACAAGGACCGCCTCGACATGGTGATCCGGCATGGACTGAGCTACCTCCAGAACTGGCGACCCACCCGCATCGAGATCAGATGGGTCGGGCACCGCCCAACGACGTGTGACGACCTTCCGGTGATCGGTCCCGTGCCCGGCCGTCCGGGGCTCTACGTCGCAACCGGGCACGGGACGCTGGGCGTCACACTGGGTCCGGTCACCGGAGCACTGGTCGCCGACGAAATGTCCGGCACCGCAGTGCACAACGTTCTCGACCCATTCCGCATCACTCGCTTCCCTTGATCCGCTAGGAGAACCCCAGAACCATGAGTGCCCCGGTCCATGCCGTCGCCGGAAATTTCCACGCTCCCATTCCCCAGGTCGAGCCGGTGCGCGCCTACCGTCCCGGATCGGTCGAAGCAGGCGGCGTCACGCGGGAAATCACCCGCCTGTCCGGCCTGACCCAGCAGATTCCACTGTCCATCGGCGGCGAGACATTCATGACAGACCGAACCGAACCTGTTGTCTGCCCGCACCATCACACCACGGTGCTCGGTGAGCGCAGCGTTGCCCGGGTGCACCACGTCCAATCCGCGATCGAAGCCGCCCTCACGGCACGACGAAGCTGGTCGACCCTGCCCTGGTGGGAGCGAACCGCGGTGTTTCTGCGCGCCGCCGAACTGGTCACCGGCAAGTACCGCAACGAGATCAATGCCGCCACCATGGTGAACCAGTCCAAGACGTTCCATCAAGCCGAGATCGACGCTGCCTGTGAGTTCGCGGACCTGTTGCGCTTCAATTCGTTCTGGGCAGAAGGCATCTACTCCAACCAACCGAAGTCTGTCCAGGGCGAGAACAACTATCTCGACCAACGCGGGCTCGAAGGCTTCGTGCTCGCGGTGACGCCGTTCAATTTCACCAACATCGCCGCGAACCTGCCTGCGACAGCGGCATTGATGGGCAACACCGTGGTGTGGAAACCGTCGGAGAAGTCCGCGGTGAGCTCTGATGTGGTTCGCCGCATCTTCGACGAGGCCGGTCTGCCGCCGGGAGTGATCAACACCGTCCATGGAGATGGGGAGCTGGTCACCGACGTCGCGCTGGCACACCCGGAACTGGCCGGGCTCAGTTTCACCGGCTCCACCGCCGTCTTCCGCCGGCTCTGGAAGAAAGTGGCCGACCATATCGACGACTACCGCGGCTACCCACGGATGGTCGGTGAAACCGGCGGCAAGAACGCCGTCGTTGCGCACGTCTCCGCCGATCCAGATGCCGTGATCGCCGGGCTGATCCGAGGCGCTTTCGAATTCCAGGGGCAGAAGTGCTCTGCAGCCTCCCGTGCCTACATTCCGCGCAGCCTGTGGGCCACCATCCGGGAATCCCTGGCCGAGCAGACCGAGGCGCTGACGATGGGTGATGTGGCCGACCACCGCACCTTCGTCGGCGCCCTGATCGACGAAGCCGCCTATGACCGCGTGACCGCGGCGATCGAGACGGCCAAAAACCTTGCGTCGCATACGGTGATCGCCGGGGGCCGAGCCTGCAAAGAGGTCGGATACTTCGTCAGACCGACCATCTTCGAGTCAACCGACCCCACCGCCTTCACCTTGACCACCGAGTTCTTCGGTCCGGTGCTCACCGTGTACGTGTACCCGGATCAGGAGTGGACCCAGATGTTGCACCTGGTGGATTCCACCAGCCCCTACGCACTCACCGGTTCGGTGTACGCGACCGACCGGGCAGCCATCGGCGAGGCCCTGTCCGTGCTGCGAGACGCGGCGGGATATGTGGCCATCAACGACAAACCGGCCGGAATGACGATCGGCAAGCAGCAGTTCGGTGGCGCCCGCGCCTCGGGCACCAACGACAAGATCGGTTCGCCGCTGTCGCTGCAGCGCTGGGTCAGCGGGAGGTTCGTCAAGGAGAACCTGCTGCCCGACACCGACTTCCGTTACCCCTACATGCCCGACTGATCCCAGCGCGCGGTGAGCACGCCGAGCGCCCCCAGCGCCACGGCCGCCGCGGTGGACGTCCGTAACACCGTCGGGCCCAGGCGCACTACGTGCGCGCCCGCGTCCACCAACGCGCTCAACTCGTCCCCGGTGAGCCCACCCTCGGGGCCGACCACCAAGGTGATCGAATGCGCCTGCGCCAGATCGATGTTCGTCAACGGCACAGTTGCGGATTCATGCAGCGCCAGCGTCACGCCATCCAGGTTCTTCACGACGTCGGCGGTGGAAGCCACCCCGTCGATCACGGGGATGAAGGCGCGGCGGGACTGGCGCGCCGCCGAGCGGGCGACCGCACGCCAACGTCGTAAGCCCTTGTCGGCCTTGGGGCCATCCCACCGGGCAACGCAACGGGCTGCCTGCCAGGCCACGAACGCGTCGGCGCCGGCTTCGGTGGCCAGTTCGATCGCCAGTTCGGAGCGTTCGGCCTTCGGGATGGCCTGCACCACGGTGACGGTGGGCGTTGGAGCCTGCTCCACGCGGCGGTCCATCACCCGGGCCTGCAGTCCCCGTTTCTCGACGGTTTCGACGGTGCAGTCGGCCAGAACCCCGGCGCCGTCGCCGAGAACGATGCGCTCACCCACCCGGATGCGGCGCACGCTGGCCGCGTGGAAGCCTTCGTCACCGTCGAGGCTGGCCAGCGCCCCGGCGTCGGGAACGGCGTCGAGGTAGAAGACCGGGTCAGACACCGGCGCTAGCGACCGCTGAATGTCTCACGCAGGCGGCTGAAGATGCCGCCGTTGTGCCCGGCACTCGAGTGGGTGGACTTGACCTCGGCGACGTCGCGGGTGCGGTTGTTCTTCAGATCGCGCAGCAGTTCGGTGTCACGGCCGTCCAACTTGGTCGGCACGACGACGTTGATGTGGCCGTGCAGGTCACCGCGCACGCCGGACCGCAGATGCGGCATACCGTGCCCGCGCAGGGTGCTGACCGATCCCGGTTGGGTGCCCGGCGGGATGGTGATCTCAGTCAGTCCGTCGAGGATGGCATCCACCGTGACGGTGGTGCCCAGTGCGGCGTCGACCATCGGGACGTCGATGGTGAAGTGCAGGTCGTCGCCGTCACGCACGAAGATGTCGTGCTGATCTTCGTGGACTTCGACGTACAGGTCGCCTGCCGGGCCGCCGCCGGGGCCCACCTCGCCCTGGGCGGCCAGCCGCACGCGCATACCGTCGCCGACGCCTGCCGGGATCTTGACGCTGATCTCGCGGCGGGCACGCACGCGGCCGTCACCGCCGCAGCGGTGGCACGGGTCAGGGATGACTTCACCCACGCCACGGCAGGTGGGGCACGGGCGGGACGTCATCACCTGGCCGAGCAGTGAGCGCTGGACACTCTGCACCTCGCCGCGGCCACCGCAGGTGTCACACGCGACGGGTGTGGAGTCGCCGTGGGTGCCCCTGCCCTTGCAGAGGTCGCACAGCACGGCGGTGTCCACGGTGACCTGCTTGGTGACGCCCGTCGCGCACTCGGTCAGATCCAGCCGCATCCGCAGCAGCGAATCCGAACCGGGACGCACCCGGCCGACCGGGCCGCGCGAGCTGGTGCCCGCACCGAAGAACGCCTCGAACACGTCGCCGAGCCCACCGAAACCGGAGAAGCCGTTGGCCCCGCCGGCCGCCGCGTTCTCCATCGGGTCACCACCGAGATCGACGATGCGCCGCTTCTCTGGGTCGGAGAGCACCTCGTAGGCGACGGAGATCTCCTGGAAGCGCACCTGAGCGGCCTCGTCGGGATTGACATCGGGGTGCAACTCGCGGGCTAGCTTGCGATAGGCACGCTTGATCTCCGAATCGCTCGAGCCCTTGCTCACGCCGAGCAGACCGTAGTAATCACGTGCCACGCTGTTTCACACTTTCCTTGCTAGCGGGTGCCCAAGACTTCACCGATGTACAGGGCAACCGCCGCAACGCTGGAGATGGTGCCCGGGTAGTCCATCCGGGTGGGTCCGAGGACGCCCATGCCGCCGTAGACCGTGTCCATTGTGCCGTACGTCGTGGACACCACCGACGTGCCCGCCATCTGCTCGTGTTCGGTCTCGTGTCCGATCCGCACCGTGACCTTGCCTGCCTGCTGCTGAGCGGCCAGCAACTTGAGCACGATCACCTGCTCTTCGAGCGCCTCGAGCACCGAGCGCAGCGACCCGCCGAAGTCCGCGGTGTTGCGCGTCAGGTTGGCGGTGCCGCCCATGAGCAGGCGCTCCTCGGTGTGCTCCACCAGCGTTTCCAGCAGCACCGTGGCCGAACGCCCCACGGCGTCACCCAGCCCACCGGACCCGTCGAGCTGGCTGGCCAGATCAGCCACCGCGATCGAGGCGGCGGAGAGCTTCTTGCCGTCGAGGGCCCCACCGAGCATCTCGCGCAGTTGTCCGAGCTGGTGCTCGTCGATGGGATTGCCGAGTTCGACGATGCGCTGGTCGACGCGGCCGGTATCGGTGATGACCACCAGCAACAGCCGGGCCGGCCCCAGCGACACCACTTCCAGGTGCCGCACCGTGGACGTCGACAACGTCGGGTACTGGACAACGGCGACCTGGCGGGTCAGCTGGGCCAGCAACCGCACCGCGCGACGCAGGACGTCGTCGAGGTCGTGCCCGGATTCCAGGAAGGTCAGAATGGCGCGGCGTTCGGACGCCGACATCGGTTTGACATTGTCCAGGCGGTCGACGAACTCGCGGTAGCCCTTCTCGGTGGGGATGCGGCCGGAACTGGTGTGCGGCTGGGTGATGTAACCCTCAGCCTCCAGCACCGCCATGTCATTGCGGACGGTGGCGCTGGAAACGCCCAGATTGTGGCGCTCGACCAAGGTCTTGGAGCCGATCGGTTCCTTGGTGGAGACGAAATCGGCCACGATGGCGCGCAAGACCTCGAAGCGTCGGTCATCGGCACTGCCCATTCTGTCGCACCTCCTAAGTCTTGCCATTTTACGGCGTCGGCCAGCACTGATGCTCGTCCGGCGGCCTCGTGGCGAGGCGAACCCGCGTATCGGTGGCAATCCCGGCCGTAACGACTAGCCTTTCGTCATGGCCAAGACAATCGGGGGGCCGATGAGCGGGGGGCCGCAGCGCTGGGGCACCGTGGGGACGGGTCTTCGATGATCTTCAAAGGCGTGCGCGAAGGCAAGCCGTACCCCGAGCACGGCCTGTCCTATCGCGACTGGTCGCAGATCCCGCCACGCCAGATCCGCCTCGACGAGTTGGTCACCACCACCACGGTGCTGGCGCTGGACCGGTTGCTGTCGGAGGATTCGACGTTCTATGGCGACCTGTTCCCGCACGCTGTGAGATGGAAGGGCATCGTCTACCTCGAGGACGGACTGCACCGCGCCGTGCGGGCCGCCCTGCGGAACCGCACCGTGCTGCACGCACGCGTCTTCGACATGGATCTGCTGGCCCCCGTCACCTGAGTCGGTCAACGGATCCGGGAGTTTGTCGGGTCGTAGAGCGCCTTGAGTGACACCGTGATCGGGTGCAGCGTCCCCCGACGTTCACCTGATAGCTGCCGCCGTTGACCCATGCCGCGTCGATGACGGCGCCGCCGGCACGCAGATAGGCCAACCCGACGCACCCGCCGGTGGTCTCACCCCACGCCGCCGAGGTGACCTGCCCGGCCACCGCCCCGTCGCGCAGGATCAGTTCGCCACCCCAGAGCATGGCATCGGGGTCGTCGACCTTGAAGCTGACGCATCGCTTGCGTGGCCCCTGGGCCTTGGCCTTCTCGACGGCTTCGCGACCCAGGAAGTCGATGTCGGTGTTGAGCTTGCAGGCGAACAGCAGGCCTGCTTCGACAGGATTCTCACTCGGCGTCAGCTCGCGGCCGAACGCCCGGTAGCCCTTTTCCAACCGTAGGGAATCTATGGCGTAGTAGCCGCCGCGGCCGATCCCGAACTGCTCCCCCGCTGTCAGCAGGTCTTCATAGACTCCGACCGCGAACTCTGCGGGAACGTAGAGCTCCCAACCCAATTCGCCGACGTATGTGATGCGGGTGGCCCGCACCGTGGCGTAGCCCAGCGAGATCACGCGGCTGCTGCCGAAGGGAAAGGCGGCATCGGAGAGATCGGCATCGGTGAGGCCGGCGAGCAGATCTCGCGATCTGGGGCCCATGACGCCCAGCACCGCGTAGGCGGACGTGACGTCGACGACGGTGGCGTTCAGCCCGTCCGGGATGTTCTTCCTGATGTGGTCCTTGTCGCGTTCGGTGGTCGCCGCGCTGGACACGATCAGGAATTCTTCTTCGCCGGTGCGGGTGACGGTGACGTCGGATTCGTAGGTGCCACGCTCGTTGAGCATGCCGGTGTAGACGGCGCGGCCGGCCTCGACGCCGATGTCGGCGGTGCACAACCACTGCAGCGCGGCTTCGGCATCCGAGCCGACCACCAGGTACTTCGAGAACGACGTCTGGTCGAACACGGTGACGCTCTCCCGGGTGGTGGTCTGCTCGGCGGCCGACCACGGCAGCCAGTTCGGCTTGCCCCAGGAGTACTCGATCACGGGCAACTCCCCAGGCGGGGCGAAGAAGTTGGCTCGCTCCCAACCCATTCGGCTGCCGAAGTTGGCTCCGGCGTCGGCCAGCAGGTGATGAACTGGTGAGCGCCTGAACGGCCGCGCGGTGGTCATCTCCCGGTTGGGCCACGGCACTTCGTAGTGCAGTCCCAGGATCTCGGCCACCCTGTCATGCAACCAGCGGTTGTTGCCGTTGAACGGCGCGAAGCGGCGAATGTCGACACCGGTCATGTCACCGGTGGGAGCACCGCCGACAATCCACTCCGCCAATGCCCGTCCGGCGCCGCCGGAGGTGGCGATGCCCACGGAGTTGAATCCGGCGCCGACGAAGAAGTTGGCGCATTCGGGTGCCTCGCCGAGAATGAACTGGTTGTCCGGGGTGAAGCTCTCCGGACCGTTGTAGAACTTCTTGATGCCGGTGACTTCGAGGGCCGGGATCCGCAGCAGTGCATTGTTCATCAGGATCTCGAAGTGTTCCCAATCCTCGTCCAGCAGCTGGAATTCGAAGGGGTAGGGAATCTTGTCCGGCGACACCCAGGGTTTGGCAACGGGTTCGAATCCGCCGATGACCAGGCCGCCGACCTCTTCCTTGAAGTAGGTGTAGCCGTCCGGGTCACGCAGGATGGGCAGGTCGGGATGCACTCCGTCGATGTCCTCGCTGACGACGTAGAAGTGCTCGGCCGAGTGCAGCGGGACGTTGACGCCGGCCATGGCGCCCACCTGCTTGGCCCACTGTCCCGCGCAGTTCACCACGATCTCGGCTTCGATGTCGCCGGCGTCGGTACGGACCCCGGTCACCCGGGCACCGTCGGTGAGAACATCGAGGACGCGGGTCTTCTCGAACACCTGCGCGCCCCGCATGCGGGCGCCCTTGGCCAGCGACATGGTCAGATCGGTGGGATTGGCCCTGCCGTCACCGGGCAGCCAGATGGCGCCCACCAGATCGTCGACCCGCATCACGGGGTAGTGCTCCAATGCCTGCTCCGGCGTGAGCAATTCGCATTCCATACCGTAGGCCGCCGCGTTGGCCACGGTACGGCGCAGCTGGATCATCCGGTCTTCGGTGCGGGCCACGGTGACACCGCCGCACTGTTTGTAGCCGGCTGACAACCCGGTCTCGGCCTCCAGGTCGGCGTACAGCTGGGTGGAGTACTGCACGATGCGGGTGGCACTCTCGGAGGCGCGCAACTGCCCCACCAGACCCGCCGCGTGCCAGGTGGTTCCCGACGACAGCCGGCCCTGCTCCAACAGAACGACGTCGGTGTAGCCGAGCTTGGTGAGGTGATAGGCGACGCTGGTGCCGATGACACCTCCGCCGATGATGACGACGTGGGCGCGATCAGGCAGGGACTTGGTCATGGTTCCTTATTCATTCGGTCGAAGCGGCATTCAGTCGGTTCTGGTGACGTCGGCGAGCAGCCTGCGGAAGTCGGGGCCGTTGAATTCCTCGACGGCGGCGTCGTAACGTTCCATCGCCCACCCCCAGAAGTCGTATTCGATGGGGCACGAGGCATTCTGAATGCACCCCCACAATGTCCAGCCGTACTTGGCGACGATGCCCTGCAGGCGCGCCCTGGCGATCTTGTGGCGCAGCCGGGCCCCGTAGTAGGCGGTCACGAGCTCGTCGAGCTGCTCCAGCGACAGGCCGCACTCACTCCAGATGTTGCCGAGTTCGAAGCAGGGATCGTTGTTACCGGAGTACTCGTAGTCGATCAGCCAGATCTTGTCGCCGTCCTCGACGAAGTTTGCAGCCAACAGGTCGTTGTTGCACGGCACCGTCGTCTGATCGCCCGCCTGCAGCGCTGCTTGGATGTCGGCGAACTTTTCTGCGTGGTCCAGGTAGTCCGAGGGCATGGCGAACCCGTTGTCCTGCACTGTCTTCAAATACCCCGGCTGGCGTTCGAACATGTCGAAACGGCCCTGGAATCGTGGCCCCGCATGCAGGATGCGGCAGCTGGCGGCGGCCTTGGCGATGACGTCCGGACGTTGGAAGTCAGCATTGGACAACGTCTTTCCGTCCACGAAACCCAGCAGCAGAACTCCGAGATCGGGACGGTAGTCGATGACGGGCGCGCCTATCCCGGCCTGCTCGGCAGCCCGGGTGTTGTAATGCTCCTGGTCGCGATCGATCTCCAGGAAGTTGGTACTGGTGTCTGTGCAGCGAGCCACGAAGCGGCCCGCCGCGGTGGTGACCTTGAAGTTGCGATTGGTCAGGCCGCCGGAGAGTTCGACCACCTCGCGGGGACCGGCGAGCGCGGGCAGCTGGTCGAGCAGCGCAGTGACCTCAGCCTCGGTGGACAGAAACGACATACGCACTTCCTCGCAGCCGGCGGACGGTCCGCCTCACTGTATCGCCGGGAGACTTCAAAGGTCTAGACATTCACGTAACGGTCATGTCAACCCGCACCCGCTCCCCCGCGGGGTCGTACAGCGGTCTGTCCAAGACGGTGGCCGGGTATCGGTCATTCATCACCTCCACCTCGAAGTCGTCGTCGTGGATCCCGACGGGCAGGTACGCCGAGAACGTGGTGGTGCCGACGGTGTGACCGTAACCGGCGCTGCGCACACTCACCCTGGTGTCGGTCGGTGTATGAACCAGCATCTCGCCGCCGTGCATCACCACATCGGCGTCGGTGCGAAACCAGCGCAGACGCTGCCGGGGACCTGCGCGCTTGATGGCGCTCAGCGCGGGACCCGCCAACAGTGCCGGCTTGCCTATCTTGATCCGCCCGCCGAGGCCGACTTCGAAGGGGTTGTTGTCCGAGCGCAGGTCGGTAGCCCAGGCCAGATACTGTTTCTCCAGCCGCAGGGTCTCGACGGCACGGTAGCCGACGTCGCGAACACCGTGTGGCGCACCGGCTTCCAGGAGTTTGTCGTAGACGTCGCGAACGTACTCGGTCGGGATGTGGAGCTCCCAGCCCAGCTCGCCCACGTAGGTGGTACGCAGGGCCAGCACGGGAGCCCAGCCCAGATCGGTCTGCCTGGCCGTCATATAGGGGAAGGTGAAGTCGTCGGTGCTCAACGCAGCCACCACGTCGCGCGATTTCGGGCCGCAGACGTTGAGCACTCCGTAGGCGGAGGTGACATCGGAGATCACCACCGACCCATCGGTGGGCGCGTTCTGCAGCAGGAACGTCACGTCGTGGCGCCCGAACCCGCTGCCGGTGACAAGGTAGAACCGGTCCGAATCCAGCCGGGTGATGGTGACATCGGCCTCGATGCCGCCGCGAACGTTGAGCAGCTGGGTGTAGACCACTTTGCCGACTGCGGTGTCCATGTCCGCGCCGGCCACCTTCTGCAACAACCCCAGCGCGCCGGCGCCACTGATGTCGAACTTGGAGAACGAACTCTGATCGACGATGCCGACACCGGTACGCACCGCGAGGTGCTCAGCGGCGATGTACTCCCAAGCATTGCTGCGGCCGAATGTCGGAATCTCCTCGGCGTCAACCGTTCCCGGGGCAAACCAGTTGGCGCGCTCGAATCCGAACTTCGCACCGAACACCGCTCCGCGGTCCCGGAGCCGGTCGTAGATCGCGCTGCGCCGCTGACCGCGGGGAGGGTTGGCCTGCCGGTTCGGAAAGGCAATCGAGTAATAATGGCCGTAGGCCTGCACCGAGGCCAGGTCCAGCACCGTTGGCACGTTCTGCGGGACGCCGAATCGGCGGACGTCGAAGTGCCACAGGTCCAGTCCGGGATCGCCGTCGACGATCCAGTTCGCCATGGCGTCGCCGGCGCCGCCGGCCGCGGCGATACCGGCCGAGAAGCCACAGCAGTGGAAGAGGTTGTCGATATCCTCGGTGAGCCCCATCAGCGGTTCGGCATCCGGCGAAAACGGGATGGGGCCGTTGACCCAGGTGTGAATTCCCATGTCCCCGAACGCTGGTAGGCGATTGGCGGCACCCTCGGCGATACCTTCGAAGCGGTCATGATTCGGAGCGAACAGCTCGGGCCCGAGGTCTCTCGGGATGGTGCGCCAGCAGGCTTTGGTGCCCTCTTCCCAACCTCCGACCACGAGCGCCCCGGCTTCGGGCTTGAGATAGAACCGGGCGTCGGGGTCGCGGAAGGTGGGCAGCTCGGCGGGCAGGTCGGCGAACTTCTCGGTGACCACGTACTGATGCTCGACGGCATTGACCGCGACGTTCACCCCGGCGAGCTTGGCGGTCTCGGCGCCCCACATGCCGGTGGCGTTGACCACCACGTCACACTCGATGCGGCCTTGATCGGTGAGCAGCGCAGTCACCCGTCGGCCGGCCCGCTCGACACGAGAGACCCGGCACTGCTGCACGATGCGCACCCCAGCCGCGCGTGCGCCGGCTGCGAAGGAGAACGTCAGCTGGCTCGGGTCCACATATCCGTCGGTGGGGGTCCAGGTGGCGCCGTACACGCCATCGGTGTTGAGCAGCGGGAAAATTCTCTTGGCTTCGGCCGGATCCACAAGATGGATGTCGAAGCCGTAGCTCTTGCCCTGGGTGTACACCCGCTGCAGTTCCTCCCAGCGTTGCGGGCTGGACGCCACACGGAGACCGCCGACACCGTGCCAGCCGGTGGCATAGCCGGTGACCGACTCCAGCGTCTGGTAGGTCTGCACACTCTTCTGCATCAGCTGGGTCAAACTGGAGCTGCTGCGCAACTGCCCCACCAGACCGGCGGCATGCCAGGTGCTGCCTTCGGTGAGGGCTCGGCGTTCCAGGACGGTGACGTCGACCTTGCCGCGCTGCGCCAGGTGGTAGGCAACGCTGACGCCGACGACTCCGCCACCGATGATCACGATCTCACTGCGGCCGGGAAGGGCCATCTGCTCCGCCTTAGTGGAAAAGAGTTTGTGACCTGATGTTAAAAGCCTAGACCATTGACCGCACGGTGAGCAGATGGTTGGCTCGCACTGTGGACGTCATCGAGCAGTGGTCACGCACCGCCTCACCAGCGGTGATCTTCGATTTCAACGGCACCCTCTCCGATGACGAACCCATCCTGTTCGACATCTTCAGCGAGCTGTTCGCCACCCACCTGGGCTGGGCCATGACCGCTGAGGACTACCACAACAAGCTTCTCGGCATGTCCGACCGTGAGATCATCGAGTACGCCGTAGACCGCCACGGCAGTAGCGACAAGCCTGGCGTCGAGGAGCTGCTGAAACTGCGTCACGGCCATTACCGGGACAGGGTGGCCGGGCAGAGCCCCATCACCGATCCTGCCGTGGCGTTGGTGGAATTGCTTGTTTCCCACAACATTCCGGTGGCAATCGTGACCGGCGCACAGCGCGACGATGTGCTGGCGGTGCTGGAGCACAGTCCCGTGCGTCCGTGGATCCCCATCCTGATCGCCGAGGAAGACGTAGTAAACGGCAAGCCGCACCCCGAGGGCTACCTGACGGCGGCGGGACTGCTGGAGCGCAATCCGGCAGACATCCTGGTATTCGAGGATTCGGTACCCGGCGTGCGCGCTGCGCAAGCGGCGGGAATGAACTGTGTTGCGGTGAGCCAAGATCCGAGCCCGCAACTGCGCGCCCTGGTGTCCACCATCGTCACCGGCCTGTCCCCCGACCTGCTGGCCGGCCCCCTGGCCAGACGCGCCCGGTAGCGGTCAGGAGGATGCCGGGAAGGTGTCGACCCGACCCTCGGTATCACTGTCCACGCGCGACTTGATCCTGATCCGGCTGCGATCGGAGCGGTGGTAGTCCCGGGAGAACTCCACGGGCACACCGCTTTCGGTGTACGACGTCCGGGTGATGAGCAGCAGCGGGAATCCCGGCGCGACGTGCAGGATCTCGGCGTGCTGCTCACCGGCCACGGTGGCCTCGATGTGCTCGTCGGCGGTGAACGGCGCAGCTCCGTAGTCCCTCATGACCGCATACAGCGAGCCGGTCAACGTCGCCGAGAGCATGCCGGGAAAGATCTCGGCCGGGAAGTACGTCTCCTCCAGCACAATCGACTCGCCATTGGCCGACCGGGCGCGCAACACCTCGTGGACTTGCTGCCCCCGCTTGAGGCTCAGTTGTTGTCGCACGTCGGCGCCGGCGCGTCGGGTGGTGGCCCGCAGCACCTGCGCCCCGGCTTCGACCTGGATGCGCCGCATCTGCTCGGTGAATCCCGGCAGGCCCGCGTGGTCGAACTCGAACCGCGGGGTGGCCACGAAGTTGCCCCCGAAGCGGCCGCGGCGGCGGTCGATCAGCCCCTTGGCCTCGATGGCACTCAGCGACTGGCGCAACGTCATCCGGCTGACCCCGACTGCCTGCGCGATCTCGATCTCCGAGGGCAGCTTGTCCCCCGGCTCCAGGGCCCGCGACACGATCAGATGTTCCAGCCACTGCCCGATGCGCATGTGCGCGGGCAGATCGCCGGCGCCGGCGAGGTCCGGGCGGACCGCCAGCACCGGATCGTCCATGCTCAGTGCGCGCACATCGGAAGTGTAGAGCGCCGAGCAGTTCACAGGGGCACGTGACCGACCGCCTGCCCTGAGCCCACGGCGACAGGATGCGGATTCCGTAGTAATTGGGGTTCAAATCGACGAATATCGCGGTCGCACCCACTGACCTGGAGCTCGGTGATCGGCGCCAACCTGAGGTTTATGAGGGTTTCGTGAAGCTGTGTACCTGGTGCGGATTCCGCAGTAGCCTGAGCTGCAGGTTGAAGTTACAGCCGAATGCTCCAGTACTGTGGCGACGCACGCTGTCGCCGTCCCATGAGTCCGCACGTGCGCGACAGGTACAACATATGCTTCACAAACAGGTAGGGGGCTTCATGCCCGGTTCCGGCACCACGCGGCTGTACCGCCCGGACCCAACCTCGGCAGAAGAATCCCGCAAGTCCGGAACAGCCACATTCGCCGTCCACCGGCGCAACGCGCTACGCACCGAGATCGCCATCACCGGAGAGATCGACGCCGCCAACGGCCGCGCGCTCGGCCAGTACGTGGAGCGCCACACCGGCACCTCCACCCAGCTTCTCCTCGATCTCCGTTCCGTCGACTTCTTCGGCAGCCAGGGGTTCACCGCACTCTTTTACATCAGCGTGCACTGCTCACGTGGTGATGTCGACTGGATGCTGCTGGGCGGCCCGCCGGTCCGGCGTCTGCTGACCATCTGCGACCCCCACGGCGAACTGCCCCTGGCCGCGGATTACGAAGCGGCCATTGCTCGGCTGAACCAGCAAGCCCGCCGACGCATGCGCGCCGCCACCGCAGGCTGACCTGACGAACTCGTCAGGCTTAACCTGCTGCGACGACTATCGGCGTGTCGTCGCAGCAGGTTACGTGTCGTGAGGCCGCGCAAGGCTAGCTCTGCAACGACCGCCGCAGGCTCAGCGGACGCATATCAGTCCAGTTCTCCTCGACATAGGCCAGGCAGTCGCTACGGTTGGCCGCGCCGAAGGCCACCGTCCAACCGGCCGGCACGTCGGCAAACGTCGGCCACAGACTGTGCTGTTCCTCGTCGTTGACCAGCACATAGAAGGTGCCGTCCTCGTCATCGAAGGGATTGCTGCTCATCGGTTCTCCTCGGTGAAGATTCTTGGCGGCCCTCGGCGCCCAGGTCGGCGCCGAGCACTCGATCGGAAAGCAGGCCAAGGCAACTCAGATTCGGGAAGCCTGGCCCCTGGTTCAGCCCGGACAGGTTGGGCAGGAACAGTTTCGGCGTCACATCGGTGACGGCGAGGTCGTAGCCGATGGACTCCTGCAGCCGGTCACCGGTGAGCGGGCCGCCCAATCCCAGCTCCAGCAGGTCCAGGGTGTCCTGGCTGAACAACTCGGTGAACCACAACGCGTCGGCACCCGAGCCGTCGATCACCAGATCGAAGCCGTGCACGGTCTCGACATGCTCTCCGCCTCGGTTGGTGGACAGCGTGAGGCGGATTTGACCGTCGCGGCCGACGGCGTGCGCCACCCGACCGCGTAGGTGCCGGATCCGGTCGTCGGCAAGCAACGCATCCTGCACCCTCGCCGAGAACACCCCACGGTCGGTGCGGGCCATCGCGTCGCGCCGTTCCGCAGCGGTCAGCTGAGTCCATCCGGTGGGGTTGGAGAACAACGCGTTTTCGAAGTAGCTCTCACCGCGGGTGAAAAGCGTGACCTGCGGAGAGATGACCGTCACCGACGAAACCCGGTGCCGGAAGAGCTCATTGAGCATCGAGGCCGCCGTCTCGCCTCCGCCGATCACCGCCACCCGCTCGGCGGTGATCCGGTCATGCTCGGCGGCGCGATGCCAGAACTGGGCGATGGACAGCACGCGGGGGTTGCCCGGGAGAATCGAACGCTCCGCCTGACCTGGACCGGTCACCATCACCGCGTCGGCGTGCACTGTGGTCTCGCGGGTATGCAGCGCCCACCTGCGCCGGTGGTCGGGTTCCGCACCGGCTCTGGCGCCTCGGGCCGGATCGCCCACCCGGGGCCCGCCCGGGCTGTCTCGCACCGCAAGACTCTCCACCTGCCCGCGCACCACGGTCATTCCGACCGCGTCGGCCACCCACTGCAGGTACTGCCCCCACCGGCGGTGAGCCGGCGCCGGTCGGCCCCGGTCGATCCACTCGGCGAACTGCCCGGTGCTGACCAGGTAGGCCTGCCAGCTGTGCCGGGTCATCCGCTCATCGAGTTCGGCATTGCGCCGCGGAACCAGCGCCGACCGGTACGGGAAGCCGACGTCCTTCTCGGGACTGGTGCCCAGCCGGTGTTCGCCGTCGGTCCAGCCTCCGCTGGCCTGCCAGTTGGCGGCGACGGCGGTGCGTTCCACGGCCACCACGTCCGGTGCGTCGATCCCCATGGCGCGCAACTCGGCGGCCTTGGCAGCCACGGCCACTGCCTTGGCGCCGGCACCGATGATCGCCAGTGTGCTGCTCACAGTGCCTCTTTTAATGTCGTGATGGCAGTCCGCCACAGCGCGGACAGCTGATCGATCTCGTCTTGAGTGGACAGCCGCTCACTCCAGCGCCAGCTGGTCAGCAGCTGCGGGCCGGTGTCAGTGGGGGTGACGACGGCAATGACATCGAAGGTATACCGCAGCCCCAGGTTGGGCTCGGAGGAGATGGGCAACTGCTGATTGAGCACCGGATCGGCGATCAACGACCACGGAGCACCCGGCACCCCGGCACCGTCGGAGCTGAGGTCGAAGCGGCCCATGTAGTTGAACTCGATCTGGGGCTGCGGTGCCCTGGCCAGGTCGGAGTCACGACGGTGGTAGCGCAGAAGTCCGTAGTCCAGCCCGCGGTTGGGCACCGCGGCCACCTGATCAGTCACCGACTGCAGCAGTGCGCGGGCCTGCGCCGGTTCCCGCTGGGCGACACCGATGTCCACCGGCTGCGCAGCGGCCCCCAACCGGACCGGGTACACGGAGGTGAACCAGCCGACGGTCGCCGAAGTGTCTACCGACTCACCCACGAACTGATCCTCGCGACCATGCCCTTCGAGAGCCACAAGTGTGCCGCCCGAGGCGGATTCGCCGCGCCCGGTTCGCCACGACGCCACCGCGAGGGTGAGCGCGGCCAACAGGAAGTCGCGCACCTCGACCCCCGCGCGATCCAGCGTGTCCAACAAGGCGTGGGTGTCGACGGCGTCCAGAGCGATGTGGTGCTGGCGCAAGGTCGCCCAGGTGTCGGTGGCCGGATCGGGTGCGCGGCTGCCCAGCAGCGGATCCTGGCCGGTCAGCACGTCGAGCCAGTACTGCCGTTGGCCGGACACCTCGTCGGTGTCAGCGCGCTGCGAAAGCAACCGACCGAACTCGCGGTAGGTGGTGTACTCCGCCTCCAGCGCGGGCGGCCGTGCGGAAGCCAGTTCGTCGGAGATGTGCGCCAGTTCAGCGAGGATGACGTACCACGACACCACATCGGTGGCCAGATGATGCACACAGGCGAGCAATACCGGCTTGGGGCCGCCGAACCGCACCAGTGACAGCATGGCACCGGTGGCCGGATCGATACGGTTCAGTGCGGCAGTGACTTCGGTGCCCAGTTGCTCCTCGGCCGTACCGCTGACCGCATGCAGGACGTCGACGGCACGCACGGCGCCCGGCGGCCTGGTGATCAGTCGCTTGCCGTCCAGCACCGCACGCAGCATGTCGTGGCGGTCCAGCAGTGCCTGCACCACCTCGGCGAGTCGCCCGTCGGTGATGTCCGGTGGGAGCGCGATCAGCAGGTTCTGGGTGAAACGCCGGAATCCACCCGTCTCGTACATCCAGTCGACAATCGGGGTGGGTTGCACCTCGCCGAACCGTTCGGCGTCCACGGCCGCCGGTGCGGCGGTGCCCAACCCACTGTCGATGGCGGCCGCGAGGTCACGGATGTTGCTGCATTCCAGCATCAACCGGGCCCGTAGTTCGATCCCGCGGCGTCTGGCCGCCTGCACCAACGACAGCGCCGCAATGCTGTCCAAGCCCATGTCCAGGAACTCGGTGGTGACGTCTACACGGCCGGACTCCAACACCTCGCACAGCAGTTCGGCCAGTAGAGATTCGGTCTCGGTCGCCGGATGGTGAGTGGTCTGATCATCAAGATCGACTGCAGGAAGCGACGATTCGTCGACCTTGCCGTTGATGTTGAGCGGAAGGGCATCGATCGCGACGATGTGGTGCGGCACCATGTATCGCGGTAGTCGCCGCACCAGCCGGGCACGCAGATCGGGAACGTCGGCCTGGGCAGCCTCCACATAGGCCGTCAACCGGTGTCCACCGCCGTGTTTGTGCACCACGATGTGAGCGGAGCGCACTCCAGGATGCTGCATCAGCACCCCGGCGATTTCGCCCGGCTCCACCCGGAAGCCGCGGATCTTGACCTGATCATCGGAGCGGCCGAGGAACTGCAGTCCACCGTCCGGCCCGCGTCGCACCACGTCCCCGCTGCGGTACATCCGACGTCCGGGAAGCAGCGGGTCAGCCACAAATCGCGCCGATGTGTCCCCGGGCCGCCCGAGATAGCCGCGGGTGAGCTGATCTCCCGACAGATACAGTTCGCCGGCCACTCCATCCGGCACGGGCCGCAGCCACGAATCGAGAATGTGCACGACGGTGGCTGCGGTGGGATGGCCGATGGACGGTGCCTGGTGCTGATCGATGGCGGCCACCACCGCCTCCACCGTGGTCTCGGTGGGGCCGTAGCAGTTGAACGCCGCCATGCCGGTGCGTGCGCATTCGGCGGTGATCTGCCGCCAGGCCGGAAGACCCACAGCCTCGCCTCCGAGAGCCAGAACGGCCAACGGGACATCGGTGAGCAGACCAAAGCTCTTGAGCTGCGCAAACATCGACGGCGTGGTGTCGATCATGTCCAGACCGAAGCGCGCGATCACTGCCACCAGCGCCTCGGCGTCACGTTGGGCCTCGTCGCCGACGATGTGGACGCTGTGTCCGTCCAGCAGCGCCGCCAACGGCTGCCAGGCGGCGTCGAAGGTGAACGACCAGGCGTGTGCCACCCGAACCGAGCGACCCAATCGTGTTGCGGCGGGCTGCAGTACATGCTGGGCATGATCGGCGGCGTAGGCACGCACGGCGCGGTGGGTGCCTACCACTCCTTTGGGGCGTCCGGTGGTGCCGGACGTGAACACCACGTAGCAGGCCTGATCGGCGCCGACAGCGGCCGGACGAAATCCGCTGCTGTCGACCGCACTGAGCTCCCGGTAGTTCGCCGCGTCGATCACCACGGGTGCCCCGGTCTGCGTGAGGATGTCGTCGATGCGGTCGGCAGGCATGCCGGGATCCAACGGCACGATCACCCCGCCTGCCTTCAGGACACCCAACATGGCGATCACGTACTCGGGTCCACGGGGCAGGTTGATCGCCACCGGGGACTCGGCGCCCACTCCCGTGGCAGTCAGTGCGGCGGCCACCCGATTGGCGGCCTGGTCCAGCCCGCGGTAGGTCAGCTGCCCCGCCCGCCAGGTCATCGCGACCGCATCGGGCTGTCTGTCCACGATCTCCGCGAAGGCGGTGTGGATGCCCCCCACCGCTGATGAGGACGAGACAGCTGCGGTGCGGGCGCGCTCGGTCGACAGCAGGACGTCGATGTCACGCAGCGGCCGGTCCCAGCCGTCGACCAGGTTGCGCACCGTGGACAGCAGGCGCAGCCCCAGATCGTGGGCCGTCATCGGCCCCAGGGCGCCCTCGAGAGTCTCGACGAACACCACGAGCTCCCCGGCTGCGAGGTGGGCGGCGATGGTGACGGGGAAATGCGACAGGCTCTCCAGCGCGGCCGGCCGGAACACCGCCGCACCCGCCGCGAATTCGGTTTCGCCGACGATGCCACCGGGAGGGAAGTTCTCGTAGACCAGCAGGGTGTCGAACAGCTCCCCCACGCCGGCCAGCGCCCGCAGTTCGGAGTGCCCCAGGTAGCTGTGGTCACGCAGGGCGGCGGCCTCGCGTTGCAGCGCCAGCGCTTGCTGGCCGGCCGGCGCCGCGGGGTCCAGGCGTACCCGCAGCGGCACGGTGTTGATGAAGAGCCCCACCATCGCTTCCACGCCGGTCAGTTCGGCGGGACGCCCCGAGACGGTGACACCGAAGGTGACATCGCTGCGGTCGGTCATGGCGGACAGCATTGTGGCCCAGGCCATCTGGACCACGGTGTTGACGGTGACCCCGCGACTGCGGGCGGCTTCGGCCAACACCGCAGTGGCGTCACCGCCCAGCCTGACCTCGACATGGGTCGGCCGGCCCGGTTTCGGCGGCGCCGACGTCAACGCCGGGGTCAGCAGGGTCGGGGCGTCGATTCCCTTGAGGTGTTCGCGCCACAGCGCACGGCTGGCTTCCGGGTCGCGGCCGGCCAGCCAGCCGATGTAGTCGCGGTAGGGCCGCGGAGCCGGCGGCAACGAGGAGGTGTCACCACCGCTGCGGTAGAGGGTGATGAGCTCACCGATGAACAAGGGCAACGACCAGCCGTCGATGACGATGTGGTGGGCGGTGACCACCATGCGCCAGTGCGAACTCGGTACTTCGATGAGCAGGAACCGGATCAGTGGACCGTTCTCGAGCACAAACGGCCGGGATCGCTCGGCGGCTTCCAGCGCGGCGACATCCTCGGCGGCAGCGGTGACGTGTTGCCAGGGCAGATCCACCCGCGTCGGCACCACCTGCACCGGTCGGCTCAGGTTGCCGCGGAAGAAGCTCGCCCGCAGGTTGGGATGGCGCACCAGCATGGCGGTGGTGCACTCCCGTAGCAGCGAAACATCCACGGCCCCGGTGATATCCGCCGCCATCGCGATCAGATACGGATCGTCTGCGGCTTCCCCGGCATTGAGCGAGGCCAACGAGTAGAGCCCCTGTTGCAGCGGGCTCAGTGCCATCACATCCTCGATGGCGGGTTTCTCGGTCACGGTTGCCCGTCGGTGCCGGCACCCGCCCAGGAGGCCGTGAGCTCGGCGAGCTCGTCGGTCGACAGGCCAGAGGCTGTCATCGGGGCGTGGTGGACGTCTTCAGGTTCTTCCGTGGCGGCCTGTTCCACCGCCTGCGCCAGATCCATCAGCACCGGCTGTTCGAAGATCATCCGAGCAGTCAGGATCATCCCGGATTCCCTGGCACGGGAGGCCATCTGGACGGCCAGGATGCTGTCGCCGCCCAGGCTGAAGAAGTCGTCGTGTCTGCTCATGCCGTCGAGTTCCAGCAAGCTTGTCAGCAAGTCGGCCAGCGCCCGCTCGGTGTCGGTGGCAGGCGGTTCCGCGGGCACCGCCGCAGCGACCACCGCGGGGGCGGCGGGTGCTACGTGGTCGACGAACTCCAGCTGTCCGGTGGATGTCCACCGGCCCCGCTCACCGCTGCGATAGAGCTGAGCACCCGGGGTGAAGGGGTGGGGAACCAGAGCTCCCGCGCTGCCGGACGCGCTGAGCCACGATGCCGAACTCAGCGGTCCCCCGCCGAGATACACGTCGCCGACCACCCCGACCGGCACCGGATGCAGGCAGTCGTCGAGGATGTACGCCGAGCCCTGGCTGAAGTCCTCCAGGACACAACGCTTCTCGTCGGCGTCGATGATCTCGATATCGGCCAGCCGGGAGTCCGGCTGTTCGGCGAACCACGTCAGCACCCGATCGAGCCACGCCGACAGTCGTTCGACCGTCTCACGGCGGTACAGCTCGGGGCGGAAGATGATGTGACCGCGGTAGCCCTCGGCGGTGGAACCCGGCGTGGCGTAGAAGTTCAGCGACAGGTCGGCCTGAGTGAGGTCGAACGGCGGCTCCAGTGCGGTGAACGTCGTGTCGCCCTCGGGCCCGGTGTCGATGACGCGGTTGGCCGGCAGCTGCTCACGCACGTGCACGACAACCTGGAAGACAGGGTTGCGTGACAGTGAGCGTGGCGGGCTCATGGCGTCGACCACCTGGTCGAACGGCAGGTCCTGATTGGCGTAGGCAGCCAAGGCCATCTCACGGGCCCGGGTCAGGATCTCTCGCACGGTGGGATTGCCGGTCAGGTCGTTGCGCAGCACGACGAAGTTCACGAAAAACCCGATGAGCTGGTCCAGTTCGGGCTCGGTGCGTCCGGCCACCGGGGTGCCGAGCCCGATGTCCGGCCCGCCACCCGCCTTGTGCAGCACCACGGCTACGGCGGCCTGCAGCACCATGAACTCGGTGACACCGAGGTCGCGACACAGCACCGCGAGCTTGTCGCGGGTGTCCGCGCCGACGTTGATCTCGACGGAATCACCGGCACCGGACGGCACCGCCGGCCGTGGGAAGTCCAGCGGCAGCCCGGTTTCCTCGGCCAGCCCGGCCAGGGTGCGGGTCCAGTACTCGCGCTGCGGCCCCACGATTGCGGTCTGGTCACTGAACAGCTCGCCCTGCCACGCCCCGAAGTCGGCGTACTGCACCGGCAGTGGCGCCCAGGCCGGCTGCTCGCCGGCGCGGTGAGCGCGGTAGGCCGTCAGCAGGTCGGTGAACAACACCGTGCCCGACCAGTGATCACCGGCAATGTGGTGCATCACCAGTGACAGCACGTGTCGGTCCGGGGCGGCGAGCACCGCGGCGCGGATCGGCAGATCGTGTTCGAGGTGGAAGACGTGTTTGCGTTCACGCTCCAGTTCGGCGGCCAGCCAGTCCGCGTCGCCGCTGCCGCGGCGCACCTCGATCTCGGCGTGTGGGCTGATCACCTGATAGGGGACGCCGTCGATCTCGCGATAGCTGGTGCGCAGGATTTCGTGTCGGTTCACCACGTCGTTGATCGCCTGCGCGAGGGCATCAGTGTCCACCGGGCCGCGCAGTTCGGCGGCGAACGGGATGTTGCCCACCGGGCTGGGGCCGTCGACCTGGTAGCCGAACCAGCTGCGCAGCTGCGATGCCGACAGCGGGGCCGGCGCATCGTGGGGGGTGGCGAGAAGTCTGGGCCTACCGGGGGCGCCATTGCCCGCGGCGGCAGCATCAATGTACTCGGCGAGCGCGGAAATGGTGGCGAGTTCGAAAATCTCGCGGACGCCGACTTCGACGGCGAACTGCGCGCGGATGGTGGCCACCAGCTTGGTGGCCAACAGTGAGTGCCCGCCGAGGTCGAAGAACGAGTCGTCGGCACCTACCCGGTCGCGTCCGAGCAGTTCCGAGAACACCTGAGCCAGCCGTTGCTCGGTCTCGGTGCCGGGCTCGCGGAACTCGGTAACCGCGCTGATCTCGGGCTCGGGCAGGGCCCGCCGGTCGATCTTGCCGTGTGCGGTGATCGGGATCTCGTCGAGCACCACGTAACCGGCGGGAACCATGTACTCCGGCAGCGCTGCCGCGACCCTCGCCCGGATACGGTCCACGTCAACCGATTCCACGCTCTGCCCGCTGATCGGGGTGAGGTAGCCGACGAGGCTGCGACCCAACTGCGGCAGGTCGCTGACCACCACCACAGCCTGACCCACGGTGGGCTCCACCGAGATGGCGGCGGCAACGTCACCCAGTTCGATGCGGAAACCGCGGATCTTCACCTGTTCGTCGGCGCGCCCGACGAACTCGATGTCTCCGTCGGCATTGCGCCGCGCCAGGTCACCCGACCGGTAGAGTCGCGCACCCGGGGTGAAGGGGTCGGCGACGAAGCGCTCCGCGGTCAGGCCGGGTCTGCGGTGATAGCCGTGCGCCACATGGGTTCCGCCGATGTAGATCTCGCCGATCACCCCGACCGGCACCGGTTGCAGCGCGTCGTCGAGGATGTGCAGAGCGGTGTTGATCTTGGGCTTGCCGATCGGCACGATGCGGGTGCCCTGCTTACCCTCGACCTTGAATCGGCTGGCGTTGATGACGGTCTCGGTGGGCCCGTAGAAGTTGTGCAGCAACGCATCGAAGGTGGCGTGGAACTTGTCGGCGACCTCACCGGGCAGCGGTTCCCCGCCGATGGGTACCCGCTGCAGAGTGCGCCATTCGTTGACACCGGGCAGCGACAGGAACAGCCCGAGCAGCGACGGCACGAAGTGCATGGCGGTAATGCCCTCGTTGCGCAACAGGTCGGTCAGGTAGCCGATGTCGCGCAGGCCGTCCGGCTTGTGGATCACCAGGCGCGAGCCCATGGACAGTGTGCCGAAGACCTCGGCGATCGACACGTCGAAGCTGGGCGAGGCCACCTGCAGCAGGCGGTCGTTCTCGTCGGTGCGGTACTCCCCCTTGAACCAGACGAAGTACTCCGCGACAGGGCGGTGCGGCACCGGCACACCCTTGGGCAGGCCGGTGGAACCCGAGGTGTAGATCAGGTAAGCGGTGTTGTCCGGCCCCACCGGCCGCACCCGATCGGTGTCGGTGGGATTGTCGGTGCGGTACCCCTGCAAGCCTGAGAGTGATTCCCGTAAAACCAGTTTGGCGTCACAATCGCCGAGGATGAAGGCCAGTCGGTCCTCGGGGTAGGTGGGATCGATCGGCAGGTACACACCACCGGCCTTCGCCACCCCCAACGCCGTGATGACGAGTTCCGGGGACTTGTCCAGGAGCACCGCCACCCGGTCCTCGGCGCCGACACCTTGGGCGATCAGCCAGTGCGCCACCTGGTTGGCGGACGCGTTCAGTTCGCGGTAGGTGTAGTGGCGGCCCTCGTAGACCACGGCCACGGTGTCGGGGGTGCGGGCAACCTGCTCCTCCACCAGGTCCGCCAGCGTCTTCGGGGCGGTGGAGAACTGCTCACCGTGAGTCGCATCACGCAGCCAGGCCACCTCGTCGGGTGCCATGTACTGCAGCCGTGACAGAACACTGTCCGGTTGCGCCAGAACGGCTTCCAGCAGAATGGCGAAGTGGTCGAGCAGTTGGCGAGCCAGTGCGGAGTCGATGATCTCGATGAGGTGCTCGATCTCGACCATGATGCCGGCGTCGTCGAATTCGACCATCAGCCCCAGCGGCAGCTGGGTGAGGTTGCCGCGCAACTCGGCACGTTCGCAACGCACACCGGGCGGTGTGAAGCCGAAGCGATCCGGGCCGCGGAAACCGAAACTGACCCGCGTCATGCGCTCGGCGCCGTGGCGGCGGTCGGGGTTGAGTTCGCGCACCATCCTGTCGAGACCGACACGCTGATGAGCGAACGCTCCCAGCGCGGTCTCGCTGGTCGCGGAGAGCAATTGGCGGAAGGTGATGTCGGCACGCGGACGCAGTCTCATGGCGACCGTGTTGCCGTAGTACCCGATGACGCCATCGGTGGCGGCATCGCGGTTGAGCACCGGGGTGACGGTGAGGAAGTCGTCGGCGTGGGTGTAGCGGTGCATCAGGGTGCCGAACACGGACAACAGCACGACGTAGGGAGTGGTGCCGTTGTCCCGCGCCAGGTCAGCCACCCGTCGCGCAGTGTCACCGGTGAGCCGGACGGCGCTGCGCGCGGACCGCCAGCTGGTCGGTACCGCCGATCCGGTGGGTCCTGGAAGCTCCAGCGGCTCAGGGAGATCCGCCATGACCTCACGCCAGTACCGGGCGTCCGCCTCGGCGGCCGCGGAGTCGTCGCGCATCACCCGAGGAGGCTCTGGCCCCAGCTCCTGTCCGGAGTAGGCCTTGGTCAGGTCGGTGAAGAACACCTCCCAGGACCCGTCGTCCCACGCGATGTGGTGGGCCACCAGCAGCATCACCAGTTCATCGGCACCGGTCCGCGCGACGGTGATCCGCAGCGGGGAATCGGTGGTGAGATCGAAGGGCGCGGCGAACTCTCGCTGGGCCAGCACCTCCAGTCGTAGCTTCCTCGAATGCTCGGACAGCTGCGACAGGTCGTGCTCGGCCCAGCCCGGCTGCAGAGCAGGCCGCACCGACGGGTACGGGACACCCAGCTCGTCAGCGGTGTAGGTGGTACGCAAGATGCTGTGCCGCAACGCGACCGCATTCACCGCATCGTGCAGGCGAGCGACGTCGACGTCGCCGGTGATGCGGTAGGACAGGCAGACGTTCAGCAGTGCACCACTGGGATCGGAGGCGTGCACGAACCACATCCGCAGCTGCCCCTCGGACAACACGTCAACCGCAGCGGCGGGCCCGGTGTTCTCCGACTGGGCCCGCAGTCCGCGCTCGGCGAGCAAGCGCTGCAGCAGCTCCAGCCGCTGCGCATCGGTGGGAGCGTGGGTGTCAGTCACTGGAGAGTTCACTTTCGTCAAAGGTGGCGATCAGCTCGCGGACGGTGATGCCGCCCAGCAAGGTCGCCAATGGAATGGTGCGGCCGGTCACCCGTTTGATCCGCTTGCGCAGGTCGAGTGCCAGCAGCGAATCCATGCCGAGGTCGAACAGTGTCGCCGCCGGGTCCAGCGGACGGTCGGTGATGTCGAGGACGGTGATCAGCTCAGCGCGTACCGAGTCGGCTGATCCGGCCGCCTCGGCAGCGGGTGTGTCCGCCGTGGCCTCCTGGCTGCCGAAGAACGCGCGCAGCCGGTCCGGATCGGCGCTGAGCACCAGCGGATCGCTCGCGTGGTCGCGCAGACCGGCGTCGATGGCGGGTGCGGGCGCCATCTGCCGCAGACCTGCCCGCTCGACTCTGCCGATCTCGGAGGCGTCGATGATGTCGCTGCCCTGCCACAGACCCCAGCGCACAGACACACAACGCCGGCCCTGGTGCCGCAACTGGGCTGCCATCGCATCCAGCATCCGGTTGGCTGCGGCATACCCGGCGACACCTTTACCACCCCAGACGCCGATCACCGAGGAGCACAACAGCATCCGCGCATCCGCCCGCAGCGGCCAGAGGTCGGCCACGTGCGCCAACCCGACCAACTTGGCGGCCGTCATCGCTTCGAAGTCGGCGCCGTGCAGCTGATCACGGGTGGCGAAGGTGGCGGTGCCCGCCGCGTGGATCACCAACGATGCTCCGTGCCCGGCGTGCTCGGCGGCAGCGGCCGCGACGGCCTCGCGGTCGGTGATGTCGCAGGACGGGGCATGGACGTCCACTCCGGGCGGGATGGTCCGGATGAACTCGCGGACCGCGGCCGCGTCAGTGCCCCGCCTGCTCAACAACACGATGCGGCGCGCGCCGCGCGCCACCAGATGGCGGGCGAATTGCAAGGCGATCGAGCCGGATCCGCCGGTGATCACCACGCTGTCCAGCGCTGCGGTGTCGATGCCGGGTGCCTGCGGCGGGTTGTCGTCGAGTTCACGCCGCAGTGTCACCACCTCGCCGTCACGCACCCGAAGCGCCATGTCACCGTGTCCGGTCAGCAGCAACTCGACGATGCGGTTGTGGTCGTCGAAGCCCATTGGCAGATCGAGATGATGAAAGTTGTTGTCGGGCAGCTCGAATCCCACACTTCGGTGCAATGCCGCCATAGCCGCCTGGCCAGGTGACGGGGCCGGGTCGTCGGGCGACGTCTGCGCAGCGCCCACGGTCAGCAGCCAGATGTTCCGATACCGGGCGTCGGCGTAGTCCAGAAGTCCGTCCTCGATGCTTGCCGCAAGCTCACGCGCGGCGGTGGGAGCGTCCGTGGTGGACGAGCACGCAGCGATGACCACCAGAATGCCGGCCTCATCGGCGCCGACCCTCGGGTGGGCCGCGATACCGGCACCCAGCTCAGTGTTCCCGAGGTCGAGTACGGCAACCCGAAGCGACTCCGGTGCAGCTCCTTTCGGGATGACGGGAACCCACTTCTCGGCGGCGACAGTGACGGTGGGCACCGGCGGCAACGGGGTGGCGGCCGCCCAGTAGGAAGTGGTGTGCATGGGTGCATTCGGGAAACCAGGCAGGGTGGCACCGGAGAGGACGAGTTGATCGGCCCACCGGAAGTTCGGGTCGGTGACGGCCGCGGCGGCGATGTTCGCCGACAGCGTCTCGATCAGCGGTTCGTCGCGGCGACCGGAGCCCACCAGCACCGCAGGCCCCTCCGGTAGGGCGTCCTCGAGAACGTCGTCGAGGGCGTACTGCAATGCCGGGTGTGCCGATAGCTCGACAAAGGCGGTGGCACCTCGGCGCACCGCGGCGCGGGCAGCAAGATCGAAGCGCACGGTGTTGCGCAGGTTGGCGTACCAGTAGTCGGCGAACTCCGCGTCCGCGGTCACCACGTCGGCGGTGGCAGATCCGATGAACTGGATAGGGGCATCGGTGAACTCGACGGCAGGCAATCGGGCCAGCAGGTCGGACCGCAGTGGTTCCAGTGCACTGGTGTGAGCCGGGAAGTCGACGTCGATACGCCGCGCGAACCGGCCCTGTGCCTCAGCTCGGGCCACCAGTTCGGTCACCGCGTCGCGGTCCCCTGACACCACCACCGAGGACCCCGAGTTGACCACCGACAGCTCCAGCCAGCCTGACGCGGTGGACATCAGATCGCGGGCGGTTTCGACGGACATCCCCAGAACCGCCATGCCGTAGCGGCCGGACAGCGCGGTCACCACGCCGGCTCTGGCCGTCACCACCGCTGCCGCCGCCTCGGCGGTGATGGCGCCCGCCAGGTAGGCGGCGGCCACCTCACCCAGACTGTGTCCGACGGTCAGGTCCGGCAGCACCCCGCAGGTCCGCCACACCGCGGCCAGCGACACAGCGTGCACGAACTGTGCACCCTGGATCTCGATCTGCGAGAAGTGTTCGGTGTCGACGTCGCCGAGTAGATACCCCAGTGGTGAGGAGACACCCAACGCGGGGAACACAGCCGCGAACGTGTCGGCTTCGGCGCGGTAGGCGGGCAGTCGGGTGTAACCGTCAGCGCCCATGCCGGGCCACTGGTTGCCCTGTCCGGGCAATACGAACGCCAGCCGGGGCGCCGCGCCTTCCGACGAGCGGGCCACCAGTGGGTGGTCCAAGCCGTCGACCACCGCGGTGAGCCCGCTGATCAGTTCGGCGCGGTCCCCGGCACGCACCACGGCGCGGTAGCGGCGAATCCGCCTGGTGCGCACCAACTGTGCGGCGACAGCACTGACCTCGACGGCCGGCTGATCGGCCAGGTAGGACAGCAGCGCCGCAGCATCGGTGGCCAGGAGTGCGGCGGCATGCGCGGACAGCACCACCGGGACTCGGTTGTCCGGGAACCGACGTGGCATGCTCATCCGGGCACCGCCACGATGGCGTGCGCGTTGGTGCCGCTCATTCCGAAGGCGGACACCGCCGCAATCCGTCGGCCGTCGACGGCGGGCCATGGGGTGAGCTTGTCCGCCAGACGCAAACCCTGGGACTCCCACTCGATGGCGCGGCTGGGTTCGTCGACATGCAGCGTGGGCGGGATGGTGGCTCGCTGCGCCGACACCAGCACCTTGGCCAGTCCGAGTGCGCCCGCGGCGGCCTGGGAATGCCCCACGTTCGACTTGACCGACCCGAGTAGCGGTCCCCTCCTCGGGGTTCCCGCTCCGTAGGTCCGGGCCAGCGAGCCGAGTTCGGTTCGATCGCCAAGGGAGGTGCCGGTGCCGTGCCCCTCGACCATGCCGACCTCGTCGAGGTGCACGCCCGAAATGTCGATGGCGCGTCGGAACAGCCGTGCCTGCGCCGTACCGCTGGGCGCGGTGAGCCCCGTGGTGCGTCCGTCCTGGTTCACACAGCTGGCGCGGACCTCGGCGAGGATGGTCCTGCCGTCACGCAGTGCCCCGGAACGCTTTTGCAGCAGGAACATCGCCGCCCCTTCGGCCCAGACGGTGCCGGTGGCGTGGGCGCTGTAGGGCCGGCACCGTCCGTCGTCGGACAAGGCGTGCTGCTTGGCGAACTCGACGAAGAAACCTGGTGATCCCATGACACAGACGCCGCCGGCCAGTGCCATGCTGCAGTCGCCGGAGCGCACCGCCGACACCGCGACATTGAACGCAACCAGTGCCGAAGCGCAGGACGAGTCGATGGTGAGCGCCGGGCCTGCCAGGTCCAGGGTGTAGGCGATACGGCCGGAGATGACGCCCAGTGCGGTGCCGGTGATGAGATGGCCGGTGTGGTCGGTGAATTCGGCCAGATCATTGCCGAACCCGGTGAGGGAGGCGCCGACGTAGCAGCCCACGTCGTGGCCGCCGAGGTCGTCGGGATTGATACCCGCGTTCTCGATGGCGCGCCACCCGATGCGCAATGCCACCCGCTGCTGGGGGTCCATGGCGACTGCCTCGCGGGGTGAAATACCGAAGAACTCCGGGTCGAACTCCGTTGCAGTGTCGAGGAATCCGCCAAGATCGTGGATGCGTTTGAAGCCGTCACGCTGCGAGCCTTCGATGATCTCGCGGATGGGCCAGCCACGGTCCGTCGGAAACGGTCCCAGCGCTTCCCGCTGCTCCGACAGCAGCGTCCAGTACTTGTCGGCGGTGTCGACGCCGCCAGGGGCCTCAACGGCCATGCCCACGATCACGACGGGATCATCGGACGTCATGCACTCACCAACTCTGCCACCAGGTCCAGATGTTCGTTGATGTAGAAGTGGCCGCCGTCCAGCACCGTCTCGGTGAAGACAGCGCTGGTGTGCAGTTCCCAGCGGCGCAACCACTCCGGCTGCACGCGGTGGTCATCGTCACCGCCGATGACATGGATGTCCGCACCGATACGCACACCTACCTCGCAGTGATACCGATTGAACGCCTGGTAGTCGGCGCGCACCGCCGGCAGCAGCAGGTCTACAAAATCCTCGTCCTCGAGCAGCATCGGGTCGGTGCCGCCCAGGTCGGCGATGTCGGCCAGTAATTCGCGGTCCGTGGTGGGGACCCTGGGTGAACCTGCGACAGTGCTGGGCGCCTGGCCCGCCGAGGCCCACAGTTGATGCACTGTCACACCGCGAGTTTCAGCGATGCGGGCGAACTCGAAGGCCACGATGGCGCCCATACAGTGACCGAACAGCCGCAGCGGCGCCACCTGTGCCCAGTCCCCCGCGTCGAACAATTCGGCGGCCAGCTCTTCGATGGTGGGTGACGCCGGGTGCGTCAGCCGGTCAGCACGCTGCGGGTACTGCACGATGTAGGTATCGGGGCCGGCCACGCTCAACGCGATCGCCAGGCTTCGATATGCCGCCGCGGCGCCGCCGGCGTGCGGGAACACCACCACCGGCGCGCTGTTCGACGCGGCGGCACCGGCGAAATGCTTGATCCAGGGCGCGAATCCGGTGGGACTGGTCATGGTGTCGAGTCCAGCGCCGTCAGCACCTCGGCGTTGTCCATCTGTGTGACTTCGAGATAGAGCTCGGCAACGGACTCCAGCCGTCGGCTGTCAGCTTCGTGGTCGACCAGCAGTGCCGCAAGCTTGGCGACATTGCGCGCGGCAAAGATGTCGGACACCGCGACGTGCGGGGCGTCCAGCCACTCGCGAATGCGGGCCACGGCCTGGGTGGCGAGCACAGAATCGCCGCCGAGGGAGAAGAAATCGTCGTCGGTGCCGATCCCGCTGCGGCCCAGGATCTCCGAGACGAGGTGCGTCAGTGCCCGCTCCAAAGTCGTCGAGGGCGCCTGGAACACCGACTCCTGCTCGGCGGGCTGCGCAGCCAGTACAGCGGCCACCGCCCGGCGGTCGATCTTGCCGCCGACGGTGAACGGGATGGCATCCACCAGGACGATTCGGCTCGGAACCATGTGCGGCGGAAGGTAACCAGCCAGGTCGGTGCTCAGTTTTGCCGGGGTCAACGCCGGGTCGCTGACCCGGACCACGGCGGCCAGTTGTTGCTGCCCGGTGCGGTCACCGGGCACCGGCAGCACCGCAGCCACCGCACCGTCGACACCGGCGATCCGGCTGAAGGACCCCTCGACCTCGCCGAGTTCGATGCGGTAGCCGCTGACCTTGACCCGGTGGTCCACCCGGCCCACGAAATCCAGTATCCCGCCGGGGAGGTACCGGACCAGATCACCGGTGCGATACCAGATTCGGCCGTCGTACTCGACGAACCGCTCCGCGGTGAGATCCGGCCGGCCACGGTAGCCGTCGGCCACGCCTCGGCCGGCCACCCAGAACTCACCGGGAACCCAGTCGGGGCAATCGGTGCCGTCGGCCGCCACCACACGGCAGGCGTTGTTGGGTAGCGGAACGCCGAACGGCACGGCGGACCACTGTTCGGGCAGCTCGCCGGGTTCGCAGATGGTGTTGTGCGTCGCAGTCTCCGTCGCACCGCCCAGTCCGGCCACCCGCACGCCCGGTGCGATACTGCGCAGGGCACGAACGAGTTCGGGACGCACCCAGTCGCCGCCGGTGGGCACCACCCGGACCGACGGCAGCCTGCCGTCCACCACCTCGACCAGCATTTCCAGCCAGCCCGGCATGAAATGCAGGACACTGACCTGGTTTTCGTCGATCAGGCGAGCCCAGACATCGGGGTTACGCCGGTCTTCCTCGTCCACCACCACGATGGACGCTCCGGCTCGCGTGGTGCCGAAGACGTCGAGGACCGAGAGGTCGCACTCGAGCGTGGACAGTGCCAGGATCCGGTCTGCGGCGCCTATTTCGAAGTGCGCGTTGATGAATTCCACGGTGTTCATCGCGGCGTCATGGCTGACTTCGACACCCTTGGGTTCACCGGTGGAGCCCGAGGTGAACAGGACATAGGCCAACTGTGCCGGATCCACGTGCGCAGGCTCGGTGTCGGCGATGTATGCCCACCCAGCCCGGATGGCGTTCGCGACGGTGATGGCGGGCACCGGCAAGGCATCGATGTGCTTGCCGCACACCAGGATCGAATGCGCACCTGCGGTCTCCAAGATACGCTGCGCACGGTCGTCCGGCTGATCGACACCGATGGGCAGGTAGGCCGCACCCGCCGCGCTGATACCCAACAGTGCCGGGATCTGCTCGGCGGTCTTGGGGCCCATCACCGCCACCACGTCACCGGGGCGAACACCGCGCGCCCGCAGCGTCGCGGTGACGGCCAACACCTGTTCGCGCAGCTGCCCGTAGCTGAAGTCCCCGAGGCTGCTGTACACCGCGGGTGCGTCCGGATGCGCGGCCGCTGCTCGGAAGAACCCGTCGTGCAACGCATCCGCGCTGGGCGCAGTCGTCACACCGTTGTGCTCGTCACGCACCCGCTGCTGCTCGGCGGGTACCGCAGGCGGATCGGCACGGTCCCAGGAGGCGTCATCGCAGGCGAGGCGGTTCAACTCGGCGAGGTGGTAGCTGAACATCGCGTCGATGACACCGGGCCGGAACGCATCCTCGCGGACATCCCAGTTCAGCAGCAGACCGCCGTCGAACGGCGTGATCTGTGCGTCCAGCAGCACCTGGGGGCCCTGCGAGATGTGCCAGACCGGAGTGCCGAACTGCTCGGTGACATCGCCGGCGAACAGGTCGCCCAGACCGAGCGCGCTGGTGAACACGAACGGCGCCAACACCTGAGTACCGCGGTGGCGGGTGAGATCACGAAGCACCGAAAGACCCGAATAAGTGGAGTGCCCGGCGGTGGTGTGCAGCGCGTCCTGCACCACCTGGGCACGTTCGGCGGCCGTGGTGGTGTCGGCGAGATCGATGTCGAGCATCAGCGAGGTGGTGAAGTCGCCGACCAGTTTGTCCACATCGGGGTGGTACGGCTCGCGACCGAACATCGGCAGATTGAGCATGAACCGTGAGTGGACCGACCAGCGACGCAGCACTCCGGCGTAGGAGGCGGCCACGGCCATGGCCGGCGTGATGCCACGACGTTGCGCCGCAGCAAACAGTGACTCCTTTGCCGCGGCATCGAAGAAGTGGTGACGGCGGGTGCTGCGGCGGGGGTTGGCCCGCTCGGCCGGCGGCACCAGCGGCGGCGCCGGCGGCTCGGGCAGCTCCGGGATACGCTCGGCCCACCACTGCCGGTCCTCGTCAGTCGGCGGGTTGGCCGCGGTGAACGCCGCCCGGTACTGCCGGTAGGTGTACCCGAGCGGCGGCAGGTGCGCCCCGGAGTAGAGGACAGCGAGATCGGCCATGAAGTTGCGGTAGCTCACCGCGTCAGCGGCCTGCATGTCCAGGTCGACGTGGACGCGGGTGCGTCCACCAGGTAGCAGGGTCAGTGCGAGTTCGAGTACTTCGCCGTCGAGGATCTGGTGGCTCTTGCGATCGCGGATGATCTCGAGTTGCGCGTCGGCGGCGTCGACGTCGAGGTGACGCAGGTCGGCGATCTTCGGAACCAGTGCTCGGTCGCTGATCCGCTGGGTGCCGTCAGCCAGGATCTCGACGCGCAGCATCGGATGACGGTCCGACAGGGCTTTGGCCGCCGCCCGCAGCCGGTCCGGATCGACGTCGCGGCCGTCGAATTCGACGTAGAGGTGGGCGGCGACGCCACCGAGTTCCTGGTCGGCGTTGCGTCCCACCCACAGTGCGTGCTGGATCGGAGCCAGCGGGAAGGGCTCGTCCGGATCGTCGGTCGGCGCCTCGGATGTGTCGGCCGCGGGCGGGGTCGAGGTACGGTCGCGCACCAGATCCATCCACGCCGCCACGGTGGGCTGTTCGGCCAGCGCCGCGAAACCGACGTCGATACCCTGCTTACGCCAGCGGCCCGACAGCGACATCATGCGGATGGAATCCAGGCCGGAGGCGATCAGATCGGCTTGCGGGTCGAGAGTGTCTGCGCTGACTCCGAGAAGCTCGGCCACCTCATCACGCACGGTGTCTGCAGTTGTCGCAGCAACACCCACTTCTCGTTACCTCCGAATTAGATCAGGCTGCCCTAACTTCGACGACGCTACCTTATATTCGGAGGACCGAACACTCCTACCCAGAGGGGCCAAACCCATCGATGAGCACGGGATTCGATCGCCATCAGGCCGGTGAACTGGACCATTACGCTGACCTGCTGAGGGGCTTCGTACCGTTTCCCAGCGCGCGGGCCGAGCAGTATCGGGCGGCCGGCTACTGGACCGGAGACCCGCTGGACTCCATCCTGCGTGACGGCGCCCAGACGTGGCCACAGCGAACGGCGATCGTCGACACCCAGTCCAGCTACACCTACGCCGAACTGGACGAGGTGGCCGACCGGATCGCCGCCGGACTGGCCGCCCGCGGTGTGGTTCCCGGCGACCGGATGCTGCTGCAGTTGCCGAACACCTGCCAGTTCGCCGTGGCGCTGTTCGGCCTGCTGCGCGCCGGGGTGGTGCCGGTGATGTGCCTGCCCGGCCATCGCTCGGCGGAAATGGCGCACTTCGCCGCCGTCAGCGGTGCGGTGGGCGCGGTGATCCCGGACCGGCTCGGCGGGTTCGACTACCGCGTCATGGCCGCCGACCTGGCCGCCGAACACCCCGATCTGCGGCACATCATCGTCGACGGACCCGCCGGCGACTTCCTGCCATGGTCCGCCCTGACCGAGTACGCGGGCCCACCGGCCCCGGCACGCTCGCCGGTGGACACGTCGTATCCGGCGCTGCTGCTGGTGTCCGGTGGCACCACCGGGCTGCCCAAACTGATCGCCCGTACCCACGACGACTACGTCTACAACGCCCGTGCCTGCGCGCAGGCCTGCGAGATGACCGAGCGGGACACCTATCTGGTGGTACTGCCCGCCGGACACAACTTCCCGCTGGCCTGTCCGGGCCTCCTCGGCTCGATGACCGTCGGCGCCACCACGGTGTTCACCACCGACCCCAGCCCGGAGGCGTGTTTCGCGCTGATCGACAAGCACACGGTGACGGTCACCGGGTTGGTGAACGCGCTGGCGAAAGTATGGACACAGGCCTGCGACTGGGAACCTGTGCTGCCGACGTCGCTGCGCTGGGTGCAGGTGGGCGGGTCCCGGATGTCGCCGCAGGAGGCCGAGTACATTCTCGACGGCCTGACTCCCGGACTGTCGCAGATCTTCGGAATGGCCGAGGGGATGCTGAATTTCACGTACGTGGGCGATCCACGCGACGTGGTGCTGCACACCCAGGGCAGGCCGATGACGCCGATGGACGAGATGAAGGTGGTGGACGAGTCCGGCGTCGAGGTGGCACCGGGCGCCGAAGGCGAACTGCTGGTCCGCGGGCCCTACACCCTCAACGGCTACTACCGGGCCGACGACGCCAATGCCCGGTCCTTCACACCCGACGGTTTCTACCGATCCGGGGACCGGGTGCGCATCTTCGCCGACGGTCCGCGCGCGGGGTACGTGGAGGTGGTGGGCCGCATCAAGGACGTCATCCACCGCGGCGGTGAGACGGTGTCGGCTACCGACCTCGAAGACCACCTGCACACCCACCCGTCGATCGTGTTTGCCGCGGCGGTGCCCCTGCCGGATGAATTTCTCAGTGAGAAGATCTGCGCAGCAGTGGTTTTCAGTGGCAAGCCGGTGACACTGGCCGAGCTGAATGCCTACCTGGACACCCGTGGCGTCGCCTCGCACTCACGGCCGGACGTGCTGGTGCCGTTGCCTTCACTGCCGAAGACCGCGGTGGGCAAGGTGGACAAGCCCGCGTTGATCAAGCAGCTGCTGGCGTAAGCCGTGGATTTCTGCGCCAGGGCGGTGACCTCGATGGCAGTCACCGCCCTGGCGCAGAAATTCACGGCGTAAGCAGTTCGGTGATGCGGGCCGTGACCGCCGCCGCCGTCGGATACTCCCACAGCAGTGTCGGCGGCAACGACAGCCCGGTCTGTTTCTCCAGCGACCGTCGGACAGCGACCGTCATGATGGAGTCGACGCCGATCTCCACCAGCGGCGTGGTGAGGTCCACCGCGTCGGCGGGCAGACCCAGTTCAGCCGCCACGGCCGCCAACACCTGCTCCTTCGCCCACTGCGCGATGTCCGCGTCACCGGGACCGGCGACATCAGTGGTGACGGACTCCGTTGCCGCAGAAGGCGCTACGGCCGCGAGCATGGGAACCGTCGCGGCTTCGGGCAGCACCGGCAGCACCACCAGGTGTGCGCGGTCGGCGCGCATGGCGGCATCGAGTGCGCGCACGGCGTCCTCGGCGCCCACGGTGTCCATCCCGAGCGCCTCCAGTTGCGCGGCGATGAAACCCGACGTCGAACCCATGCCGAGTCCACGCCACGCCGTCCACGCCACGCTGGTGGTGCGGTCGCCGAGGTTGCGGCGGTACCGGGCGAAGGTGTCCAGGAACGCATTGGCGCCGGCATAGGCACCCTGCCCGGGGAAACCGGGTAGATATCCGCACGACGAGAAGAGCACCAGCCAGTCCAGCACGCCGGGCGGGAACACCTGATGCAGTGTCAGGGCTCCGTCGACCTTGGGCCGCATGGTCGCCGTCAGATCCGCGGCGGTGGTGTCCACCAGCAACGCACCGGCTTCCACGCCGGCGGCGTGGATGACGCCTCGCACGGGCGGCAGGTCTGCAAGCACGGAACGCACCAGACAGGCAGCGTCGGGAGCACCGACATCGACGGCGGCCACCACCACCGACACACCACGGCCCTCCAGCGCGGCGACCACCCGGACGGCCTCGGAATCGGAGGCGCCCCAGTCCGATCGGGGTGCAATACCCGACCGCGAGAGCAACACCAGGCGACGGGCGCCCAGGTCAGCCAGCCGCTGCGCCATCAACAGCCCCAGAGCACCGGTGCCGCCGGTGATCAGATACGTCCCTGCGGGCGAACACGACAGAGGTGTCCCCGAGCCTGCGGCGGCGAACTCCAGCCGGGCGGTGCTCGCCACCCCGTCACGCACCACGATGACGCCCCGACCGGCCAGTGATGTCAAGACACCCAGCGGAATTCGAGCATCGGCCAGATCGAGAACCCCGCCCCACACCCGCGGATGTTCGGCGGCGGCCACCCGAGCCAAGCCCCACAGCGGCGCATGAGTCACGTTGTCGCCCTCGTGCACCCGCTGGGTGAGCACCCACAGCCGGGCCTTGCCGGTGTGTGTGGCGGTGAGCGTGGCCAGCACCTGCTGCACCGAGGACTGCGCGGTGCCCTCGGGGTGCGGCAGCACCAGCACGACGGTGCCCTCGGCCAGATCGGTGGGCAGCTCGGCGGATTCGGCGAATACGCGGTAAACGACGTTGGCGGCCGCGAGGTCACGCACCACCACGGCGAGGGTTTCCGCGTCACCGCCGACCAGCAGTATCTCGTCGGGGCGGGCGGTCTCGTCGTAGGACGTCGGTGACCACACGAGGTCGTGCAGAATCTTGGTGTTCGCGCCTGGATTCTCCAGTTCCTCGAAGCTCATGCCGTGCAACTGCGCCAGCACGGCGCCGGCGGTGTCGCTGATGGTCACGTCGGTGGTGGTGGTCCCCGCGCGGCGGATCACCTGGATCATGCCGACCGCCGGCGGTGCGCCCTGCACCCGGACCCGCTCCACGCGGGCGGGCATGCGCAACCGCGGCGGGCCGTCGAACACCGTCGAGGCGGCTGAGGTGGCCGCATCGAGCAAGCTCGCCCAACTGGCGGGCACCGAGCCGTCGGCTTCGGCGCAGACTCGGACCAGCAACTGTCCGTCGCCGCGGCGCAAGTCCAGAATGTCCCAGCCGAATCCCATGGCGGCCACACCCAGATCGGCCAACGTGGACACCACATGGCCGGGCGGCAGAAGCTCGGGGCAGTGCGGGGTCACCGGTGTGCTCTCCACTGTGTCGCGGGCGGCGGTCGCCGCGCAGTGGGTGAGCCAGCCGCCGTCCTCCTCGTCGATCAGCCGTGTCGACAAGGTGAGCGCGCCGTCCTGCTTGACCACCTGGACATCGCGGCTGCGGCCGGGGGCTACCGGTGTGCGCAACCGGACATCCACCAGGTCGGTGCCTGCGGCGGTGAGGAAGGTGTTCAGAAGCACCGCGGCGGGCACGATCTCGGTGCCCTGGACCGGGTGATCTCCCGGATAGGGTCGGGTGTCCATGTCGAGGCGGGTCTGCCATACCACCGTCTGAGTGGCGGCGACGTCCATGCGCCCACCGAGCAGTGTGTGGGAGTCGACGTCATGCACACCGTGCCCACCTGGTGGCGGGGTCGGGGTGCGCCAGAACCGTCGGTGCTGCCACTGGGTGCCCGGGAGATCGAATGCCCAAGCACCGCTGCGTTTCTCGGCCACCACACCGTGGCAGTACAGGGAGGCCACCGCCGTGGCGACCGCCCGGCTCTGCGGCTGGTCACGGCGCAGCACCGGGATCACCACGGGGTCGTTGATGCCCAAGTGGTTGATCGTCTCCACCACCGAGTGGGACACCACCGGATGCGCGGAGACCTCCACGAACACCCGGTGCCCGTCGTGGGCCGCGGCTGCCACCGCCTCCGCGAAGCGGACCCGGCCGCGCAAATTGGCCACCCAGTAGTCCGGGTCGCGCGGCGCCGTCGACCTGGGATCAGCCAGTGCTGTGGAGTACAACGGGATCTCCGCAGGCTTCGGTGGCGCCAATTCGCCGGTGAGACGGGCGAGTTCGCCTGTCAGCGCGTCCATCGCCGGGCTGTGGAAGGCCACGTCGGTGGCCACCCGACGCACCATCACACCCTGCGCGGCCCAAGCCGCGGCCACCGCCTCCACGGCGCCGGCATCCCCGGAGACGACAGTGGACACCGGCGACGAACTGATGGCGGCCACCACGTCGTCGCGGCCGGCCAGCCTCTGCTCGGCGTCGGCGAAAGGCAGGCCCACCAGAGCCATCGCGCCCCGGCCCTGCACCGCCCGGAACCCGCGGGCCCGGTAGCAGGCGACGTGCGCGCCCTGTTCCAGCGTGAGCACACCGGATTCCACACAGGCCGCCACTTCGCCGACCGAGTGCCCGATGATCGCAGCAGGTTCGACGCCGCGAGCACGCAGTACGGCGGCAAGACCAACCTGCATCGCGAAGGTCAGTGCCTGCACTCGGTCGGTGCCACCCAGTTCGCCGGACTCCAGTGCCACCCGCGGCGAGAATCCCAGCTCCGCGGCGAACACCGGTTCGACGGCGTCGATCACCTCGGCGAACCGCGGCTCGCTGGCCAACAGCTCGGAACCCATTCCAGCCCAGTGTGATCCGTGCCCGGAGAATACCCACACCGCGCCTGCACCGGGCACGGCGCTTCCGGTGACCACCCGTGGGTCACGCTCCCCCGCCGCCACGGCACGCAAGCCGGCGAGCACGTCGTCGCGGCTGTCGGCGACCACCGCGGCCCGCACCGGCTCATGCGAGCGTCGCGTCCACAGGGTGTTGGCCACCTGCTGCAGTGGTGCCTCACCCAGCTCGTCGGCCAGCACCTCGGCATATCGAGCCAGCCTTGTCGGCGACTTGGCGGACAGCGGAACCACCACGGGTGCAACGGCGTCAGCAGCCTCGATGGCCACTGCTGGAGCCTCTTCGAGCAGGACGTGGGCGATGGTGCCGCCGTAGCCGTAGCTGCACACCGCCGCACGCCGCGGGCGGGCGCCGGTCGCGGTCCAGGACTCCGCGGAGGTGGGCACCCGCAGCCCACTGGTGGGCCAGTCGAGCGCCGGGGTCAGTTTCCGGATTCCCGCGGTGGGCGGTATGACTCGATGGTGCAGCGCCAGAGTGGCCTTGACGAGGCCAACGACACCGGCACCACCTTCGAGATGGCCGGTGTTCGGCTTGACCGAACCGACCGCACACGGAGTCACCCGCCCCGCCCCGTACACCTCGGCCAGCGCACCGAGCTCTACGGGATCGCCTGTCGGCGTGCCGGTTCCGTGCGCTTCGATGAAGTCGACAGTGCTCGGTGGCACCTGAGCGACGGCACAAGCCCGACGGAACAGCTCAGCCTGGGCGTCGCCGTTGGGGGACATGATGCCGACGGTGCGGCCATCCTGGGCCACCGCGCCGCCCCGGATCACCGCGAGCACCCGGTCGCCGTCACGGTGGGCATCGGCCAGCCGCTTGAGGACCACGACCGCGGCGCCTTCCCCGCGGCCGTACCCGTCTGCGGAGGCGTCGAACGACTTGCAGCGTCCGTCAGGGGCGGTGGCACCGGCCACATCCAGCACCCGGGTCAGCCCGGGGCCGATCAGCGCGCTGACGCCGCCCGCCAGCGCCAGTGTCGTCTCGCCGTCCCGCAACAACTGGCAGGCCTGGTGCACCGCGACCAGGGACGCCGCGCAGGCGGCGTCCAGCGCGACACTGGGACCCCGCAGGTCGAGCAGATGCGAGACCCGGTTGGCCACACCACACAACGACGTGCCGATACCGGTCCAGGCTTCGATGCCCGGCAGGTCTTCCATGATGAGTTTGCCGTAGTCGTCGGAGTTGACGCCCATCAGCACGGCGGTGTCGGTTCCCGCGACCGACCGGGGTGGGATGCCCGCGTGTTCCAGTGCCTCCCAACACACTTCGACCGCCAACCGCTGCTGCGGGTCCATCAGCTCGGCCTCGCGTGGCGAGACGCCGAAGAACTCGGCATCGAAGCCGGGCAGATCGTCGAGGAAGGTCCCCCAGGGGGTGGTCTCTTTCAGGATCGCGGCGTTACGCGGATCGCGGCGCACATATGGTTCCCACCGCTCGGCGGGGATCTCCCGCACCGCACTGCGGCCGTCGAGCACGAAGCGCCAGAAGTCAGCCGCGGTGGTGACGTCACCGGCGAGCCGGCATCCGATTCCGACGACGGCGATCAGCTCAGGGGCGTCCTCACTTGCCACTTCAGACAGAACCCCGGCGCTCCGCAACAGTCTGGATAGGCTTGCCTAAGAACGCGTGCATGCGGCCAATACTGGCACATTCAGCGGTCTCACAGGTCCGCTACCCGGAGTGCGTGGCGGCCAGCGTCCCCAACAGCGTCAAGGCATCGGCGCTGGGTGAACCCGGTTCGGCGTGGTAGACCACCAGCTCCTGGCCGGGGCTCGAGCGCACGTCGAAGGTCTGCATGGTGAGCGTCATCTCCCCCGCCTCCAGGTGGCAGAACCGCTTGCTCTGCGCGGTCTTGCCCCTGGCGTCGTGGCGGGCCCACAACTCGGCGAAGTCAGGACTGGATTCGAGAAGTTCGGCCAGCACAGCGCGGATCCTGGGATCACCCGGCGCCTGACCGTGGCCGTGGCGGAAGCCGGCAACCGAATCACGAGCCACGGTGGGCCAGTCGGCGTAGAAGCTACGGGCACCGGGCTCGGTGAACACCACATGCATGAGATTCGTGGAATGGGTCCAGCCGCCGAACATGGCGTCGGCGATGGCGTTGGCGGCCAACACGTCGTAGGCCCGGTTGTAGACCAGTGCCGGGTTGTGCGGCCACATGCTCATCAGCTGCAGCAGCGCCGGATCGACCCGGCTGCTGCCCGCGGTGGCCTGCCGGGGACTCAGACCGGCCAGCCGGAAGAGGTGCCCGCGACCGTCCTCGGGCAAGCGCAGTGCCTGCGCCAGCGCGTCCACCACCGCGGGCGACGGCCGTTTCTCACGTCCCTGCTCCAGACGGGTGTAGTAGTCGACGCTGAGTCCGGACAGCATCGCCACCTCTTCGCGGCGCAGACCCGGGACGCGGCGCAGGCCATAGCTGGCCAGCTCGACGTCGGCGGGCGTCACCGCGGAACGCCGCGCCCGCAGGTAGTCACCGAGGTCATTGGCCATGAGCGCGATGTTAATCAGCGGCGATGGCCTCAACCTGGGTCTGCTGCACCCAGGAACACTGCGTCCTCGTGCGTGCGCTCCGTCCGCTCGACAGTGGATCGCGTAAGCCACCCGAGAGGAACACACCATGAAGTCAATAGCACTGGTCACCGGCGCCAGCAGCGGCATCGGCCGGGCCATCGCCACCAAGCTGGCCACGGACGGGACGACGGTGATTGCCGGGGCTCGCCGCCTCGACCGGCTGCAGGCACTGGCCGAGCAGGTCAGCGGGATCGAACCCGTCGAACTGGACGTCACCGATCGCGAAGCCGTGCAGAACGCAGTGGACGGCATCGTGGGCCGGCACGGGCGCCTCGATGTGCTGGTGGCCAATGCCGGGGTGATGCCGTTGTCGCGGCTGGATGCCGGGCTGGTCGACGAGTGGGACCAGATGATCGACGTCAATGTGCGCGGGTTGTTGCACGGTATCGCAGCGGCGCTGCCGGTGTTCGGCCGTCAGGAACGCGGGCATGTGGTGACCATCGCGTCAGTCGGTGCGCACCAGGTCTCCCCCACCGCGGCGGTGTACTGCGGCACGAAGTACGCGGCGTGGGCCATCACCGAGGGCCTGCGGCTGGAGTCCCCACCGTGGCTGCGGGTCACCACCGTTTCTCCGGGGGTGGTCACCAGCGAGCTGGCGGACATCATCAGCGACGACCTGGCCCGCGAATACATGGTCGAGTACCGGCGCAACGCCATCGCCCCCGAGGCCATCGCGGATGCCGTGGCTTATGCCGTCGGCACCCCCGCGGACGTCGACGTCAACGAGATCGTCATCCGCCCCGCCGCCCAGCGGTGATCCCTGGGATTTGGGCGTGATTCCGGTCGCTCACCGACCGGAATCACGCCGAAATCACTCGAGGAGGGAGCGGACAATGCCGTCGGCGAGCAGGCGGCCGCGGTCGGTCAGCACCAGACGATCACCCTCGACGACCACCAGCCCTTCGGCCACCACGGCATCGACTCGCCCCCGCTCGGCGGGACGCAGAACATCGAGCGCCAACCCGTCCCGCAGCCGGATGTTCAACAGCACGTGCTCGACGTGCCGATCCTCTGTCGACAACTCCTCGAAGTCGGCGATCGGCAGCACACCCGAATCCAGCTGTGCGGCATATGCATTGGGGTGCTTGACATTCCAGAACCGGGTGTCGCCGACGAAGCCGTGCGCTCCGGGCCCGGCGCCCCACCACTGGCCCCCACCCCAGTAGCCGAGGTTGTGCCGACACTCCCCACCGGGCTTACTCCAGTTGGACACCTCGTACCACTCGAATCCGGCGGCCCGCACCATCGAGTCCAACAGTTCGTAGCGCGACGCCAGCACGTCGTCGTCGACGGCCGGCATCTCCCCGCGCCGCACCCGGCGCGCCAGAGCGGTGCCGTCCTCGACCACCAGGGCATACGCCGACAGATGGTCGACGCCCGCGCCGATGACGGCGTCGACGGAGCGCCGCAGGTCATCGTCGGTCTCCCCCGGCGTGCCGTAGATCAGATCGAGGTTCACGTGCTCGAACCCGGCGCCCTGCGCCTCACCGGCGGCGGCCACGGCCCGCCCCGGCGAATGGGTGCGGTCCAACACCCGCAGCACATGTGCCGCCGCCGACTGCATGCCCAGCGACACCCGGGTATAGCCGGCGCCCCGGATCTCTTCGAAGAACCGCGGCGACGTGGATTCCGGATTGGCCTCGGTGGTGACCTCGGCATCAGGTGCCAGCACAAAAGCGTCGCGCACGGCGTCCAGCACACCGGCCAGACCGGCGGCACCCAGCAGTGACGGGGTACCACCACCGACAAACACCGTGTTCACCACCGGCGACGGCAGCAGCGCCGCCCCCAGCGCCAGTTCGCGTCGCACTGCTGCCAACCAGCCGTCGGGGTTAGCTCCACCCAGCTCACCAGGGGTGTAGGTGTTGAAATCGCAGTAGCCACAGCGCGTCGCGCAGAACGGCACGTGCACGTAGATGCCGAACGCACCACCCGGCGACATCACCAGGGGCGGTACAGCGGCGGGGCCTGTCGCCGGCGGGGAGAGCATGGTCATTGCCGTCCAGTGTCCCAGACTCCCGTTTCACTCATGGTGAGCCGAAATCTGGCCTGATTGGGTGGTATGGGGGCGGCGTGGCAGAATGGCCGGGTGATCGCCGTACGTACGCCAGCTCTCGTGTCGCGGCGGCATGTCGATTTCAAGCGCGTCTGTAGCTGTTGCTGTCTTCCTTGACCGCTTGATCTCGCCCCAGCCCGCCCCCTAATCAGCTGGCCGCCGGATCTGCGCCGCCGGATCAGCCCCCGGTGGAAGCGCGCTCCGAACGCCGGCTCCCCTCGAGGAGCACATCACATGACCACCCCCAAAGCACGACCTGCCAAGCGACCCCGCGGCGAAGGCCAGTGGAAGCTCGGCTACCGCGAGCCACTCAACGCCAACGAGCAGTCCAAGAAGGACGACAACCCGCTCAACGTGCGGGCCCGCATCGAGAACATCTACGCCAAGGGCGGCTTCGACAGCATCGACAAGGGTGACCTGCGCGGCCGGTTCCGCTGGTGGGGCCTCTACACCCAGCGTGAGCAAGGTTATGACGGCACCTGGACCGGCGACGAGAACATCGACCTGCTGGAAGCCAAGTACTTCATGCTGCGGGTGCGCTGCGACGGCGGCGCCCTGACCACCAAGGCACTGCGCACCCTCGGCGGCATCTCCACCGACTTCGGTCGCGACACCGCCGACCTATCCGACCGCGAGAACGTCCAGTACCACTGGATCCAGGTCGAGAACATGCCGGAGATCTGGCGCCGCCTCGACGAGGTCGGCCTGCAGACCACCGAAGCCTGCGGCGACTGCCCCCGCATCGTGCTGGGCTCGCCCCTGGCCGGCGAACACCCCGATGAGGTGCTCGACGGCACGCCGGCCATCGACGAGATCGTCAAGCGCTACATCGGCAAGCCCGAGTACTCCAACCTGCCGCGCAAGTTCAAGAGCGCCATCTCGGGCCTGCAGGATGTGGTGCACGAGGTCAACGACATCGCGTTTGTGGGTGTCCATCACCCGAACACGGCCCGGGCTTCGACCTGTGGGTCGGCGGCGGCCTGTCCACCAACCCGATGCTCGGTCAGCGCGTGGGCGCGTGGGTGCCGCTGGACGAGGTGCCCGACGTGTGGGAGGGCGTGGTCAGCGTCTTCCGTGACTACGGATACCGTCGACTGCGGGCCAAGGCACGGCTGAAGTTCCTCATCAAGGACTGGGGTATTGAGAAGTTCCGTGAAGTTCTCGAGACCGAGTACCTGAAGCGGCCCCTGATCGACGGCCCCGCTCCGGATCCGTTGACCCGACCCATGGACCACGTGGGCATCACCAAGCTCAAGAACGGGCTCAACGCCGTCGGTGTCGCCCCCATCGCGGGCCGCGTGTCCGGCACCATCTTGACCAAGGTCGCCGACCTGGCCGAAGCGGCGGGGTCGAACCGGGTCCGGTTCACGCCCTACCAGAAGCTGATCGTGCTCGATGTCCCCGACGACAAGATCGATGAGTTGCGCGCCGGTCTCGATGAGCTGGGCCTACCGTCGGATCCGTCGAACTGGCGACGTAATTTGATGGCCTGCACCGGCATCGAGTTCTGCAAGTTGAGCTTCGCCGAGACTCGCAAGCGGTCCCAGACGCTGGTGCCGGAGTTGGAGAAGCGGCTCGAGGACATCAACGCCCAGCTGGACGTGCCGGTGACCGTGAACATCAACGGCTGCCCCAACTCGTGCGCGCGCATCCAGATCGCCGACATCGGCTTCAAGGGCCAGATGGTCGACGACGGTGACGGCGGCCAGGTCGAGGGCTTCCAGGTGCACCTGGGCGGCAGCCTCGGTCTGGACAGCGGATTCGGCCGCAAACTGCGTCAGCACAAGGTCACCAGCGACGAGCTCGGCGACTACATCGACCGAGTTGTTCGCAATTTCGTGAAACAACGAGAGGCCGGGGAGCGTTTCGCCCAATGGGCCATACGGGCCGACGACGCTGACTTGAGGTGACTGATGACTGTTGAGGTGAGTGGTTTGACGGAGACGGACCTGCGGGAGATCGCCGCCCGCGGCGCTGCCGAACTCGACGGAGCCTCTGCCGAGGAGTTGCTGCGCTGGACCGATGAGCACTTCGGCGGCTCGTACGTCGTGGCCTCCAACATGCAGGACGCGGTCTTGGTGGAAATGGCCGCCAAGGTGCGTCCCGGCGTCGACATCCTGTTCCTGGACACCGGCTACCACTTCGCCGAGACCGTCGGCACCCGCGACGCCGTGGAATCGGTCTATGACGTGCACATCGTGAACGTGACCCCGGAAAACACGGTGCCCGAACAAGATTCGCTGTTCGGCAAAGATCTGTTCGCGCGCGATGCCGCTGCCTGCTGCCGGATGCGCAAGGTCGAGCCGTTGTCGAAGGCGTTGAAGGGGTACGCCGCCTGGGTCACCGGCATCCGCCGCGTCGAGGCCCCCACGCGCGCCAACGCCCCGCTGATCAGTTTCGACGAGGCGTTCGGGCTGGTGAAGATCAACCCGATCGCCGCGTGGTCCGACGACGACATGCAGCGCTACATCGACACCAACGGAATCCTGGTGAACCCGTTGGTCGACGAGGGCTATCCGTCCATCGGCTGCTTCCCCTGCACCGCCAAGCCCGAGCCGGGTGCCGATCCGCGCAGCGGCCGGTGGGCCGGACAGTCCAAGACCGAGTGCGGCCTGCACGCGTCGTGAGCACGCTCGTCCTGACCGCGCACGGTAGTGCAGATCCGCGGTCGGCCGCGGTGACGCACGCCGTGGCCGGCCGGATCCGGCGGCTACGGCCATGGCTCGAGGTGCGGGCGGCGTTCCTGGAGCAGACGTCACCGTCCCTGGGTGAGGTTCTGACAGTGACCGGCGATGCGGTGGTGACGCCGTTCCTGCTGGCTTCGGCGTACCACGCCCGCGTCGACATCCCTTCGGTGATCAACGAGTCAGGCAAGTGCGTGCGACGGGCGGACACGCTCGGCGAGGATCCCGCCCTGCTGGCGGTGCTGCGGCACCGGCTGTCGGAGGCGGGAGTATCTCCCGACGACCGTGACCTGGGTGTGGTGGTGGTCGCCGTCGGCTCGTCGGATCCGAACGCCAACGCGAGCACCGCGACGGTGGCGACGACGCTGGCCGTCGGAACCCGCTGGGCCGGAACCGAAACCGCCTTCGCCACCGGCCCGTATGCGAACCTTTCCGGGGCGGTGGCGTCCGTGCGCGACAAGGGCGCCCGCCGCGTGGTGATCGCCCCCTGGTTCCTGGCGCCTGGCAAGATCACCGACCGAGTGGCCACTTTTGCTGCGCAACAGGGGATCTTGATGTCCGAGCCATTGGGCTCGCACAATCTGGTGGCCGCGACCGTACTGGATCGCTACGACGCTGTGACGGCCGCCCGCGCCGCCGCCTAGACGGTACGGAGGCTGACTCGAGGCCGAAGGCCTCGGGCTGCAATCGGTCGTGGGTTGACAGCCGGTCACCAAGCCGCCCATGTCGTTGAAGAACTGCCCGGCCCGGGGCTGGTCGGAGTAGAGGCGTCGAGGCACAAAGTCTGGACCACCCGAGTTCAAATAGTGCTTGTTATTCGAATAGCCGCTACTATCCAAATATGGATCGTGATCAACAGCCTCGGCGCCTCACGCGCGCCGAGAGCAAGGAACTCACCCGTCGCAAACTCCTCGATGCCGCCGCGCAGGTGTTCGCCCGCAAGGGCTATGCCGCCGCGTCGGTGGATGAGGTCGCCGAGGCGGCCGGATTCTCCGTCGGTGCGGTGTACTCCAACTTCGCCAACAAGGACGAGCTCTTCTATGCGTTGATGAGCGACCGTGCCGTCAATCAGATCGGCGAGGTGGCCCACATCGTCGACTCCTCGCGCGAACAATCGGCCGACCCACTGCAGGCCCTGGGCGAGATGCTGATCGCCATCGCCGACAAGGACACCGACGCCGCAGTCCTGCGGACCGAGTTCTGGCTGCACGCGGTACGCAACCCCGAGCTGATGCAGATCGAGGCCGCCTCCTCGGCGAAGACCGTCGAAGCGGTGCGCGGCATCCTCGCAGAGATGCTCGCGCGCAACAACGTTGACGAGTCCGTCTCCGTAGACGAGTTCGCAATCACCACCATCGCGCTGTTCAGTGGCCTCATCCGACAGCGGCGGATCGACCCCGATCGAGTTCACGGCGAGATGTTCGGCCGAGCCCTGCGCTGGCAGCTGGCCGGCATGCCCAAGAAGGAAGCAACATCCTGATGGAGTGGATCGGAAACATCGGCCTCTACGCCATCCCGGCCTTCCTGCTGCTGTTGGGCGTCGAGTTCTTCGGTGATCACCTCGAGCGCAGGCGCGACCGGCGCGACGGCCGGGAAGGACTGCCGCGCAACAAAGTCGGCTTCTCCGGCAAGGACACCGCCACCAGCCTGTCGGTGTACGGACTGGGCCGGGTGGCCAACCTGGTCGAGAACTTCATCGAGCTGCCAATCGTGCTACTGGCCGCGGCGCTGGCACCCTGGGCGCTCTCGGCGTCGCAGTGGTGGGTCTGGGTGGTCGCGATCGTCGGCGCCGACCTGGCGTACTACGCCAAACACCGGATGCAGCACCGGGTGCGACTGTTCTGGGCGGGACACAGCGTGCACCACTCCAGCCAGCACTTCAACATGTCCACCGCGGTACGGCTGCCGTGGCTCATCCCGGGAGAGTTCCTGACCGCGGTGGTCTACATCCCGCTGGCGCTGGCCGGCATCCCGGCGTGGGTGATCTTCCTGTCGCAGTCCATCGTTCTGCTGTTCCAGTACCCGCTGCACACCGAACGCATCGGGAAACTGCCCCGCGCAGTCGAATACGTCTTCAACACCCCGTCGCATCACCGCGTGCACCACGGAGCCAACAACCCGTACCTGGACAAGAACTACGGTGGCATCCTCATCCTGTGGGACCGGCTGTTCGGCAGTTACGCCGAGGAGACCGAGCGGGTGCGCTACGGCCTGACCCACAACATCGACACCCACAACCCGGTGAAGGTCAACTTCGCCGAGTTCGTCGCGATGGTGCGCGATGTCTACCACGCCAAGACCTGGCGCGGCCGCATCGGCTACCTGCTGCGGCCGCCGGGCTGGCGCGAAACCGTGCCATTCGCCGAGACGCCCGCGGCGGAGCTCACTGCACGCTGAGCTGGTCCGCATCGTCGGCGGCAGGAACCTGCAGGCTCCCCGCAATCGACGGCACCCGGGTGGCGCGGACATACACCGTGTCCCCGGCCCTGAGGCCCAGTGCCTCCGCGTCGCCGCGGGTGATCTGCGCAGTGAAGGCACCGCCGGTGGTGGAGCTGGTCAACTCCACTCTGACCTCGAAGCCCAGCACGACGACGCGGTCGATGACAGCCTTGATGACGCCGGTGGACTCGGCGGTGCCGTCGCCGGCGGCAATGGCCATCTCGGGATTGCGGCCGACACGAATGTCGTGGGGGCGCACCAGGATTCCGTTGAGCGAAGACACCGTGCCCAGGAACGACATCACGAACCCGTTGGCGGGCTCGTCGTACACCTCGGTGGGGCTGCCCACCTGTTCGATGCGGCCCTTGTTGAGTACGGCGACCCGATCGGCAACGTCCAGCGCCTCGGCCTGATCGTGGGTGACCAGCACCGTGGTGACGTGCACCTCGTCGTGCAGGCGGCGCAGCCAGGTCCGAAGGTCCTCACGCACCTTCGCATCCAGCGCTCCGAACGGTTCGTCGAGCAACAGCACCTCGGGATCGACAGCCAACGCGCGGGCCAGTGCCATGCGTTGGCGCTGGCCACCGGAAAGCTGGTTGGGATAACGGGTCTGGAATCCGGCCAGACCGACCACCTCGAGCAGATTGTCGACCTTGTCCTTGATCTCGGCCTTGGGACGCTTGCGGATCTTCAGGCCGAACGCGACGTTGTCTCGCACGCTCAGGTGTTTGAATGCGGCGTAGTGCTGGAAGACGAATCCGATGCCGCGCTTCTGCGGCGGTACCCGCGTGACATCGCGGCCGTTGATGGTGATGGTGCCGGTGTCCGGCTGGTCCAGTCCGGCGATGGCCCGCAACAGCGTCGACTTGCCAGAGCCGCTGGGACCCAGCAGTGCGGTCAGCGAGCCGGACGGGACCACAAAGTCGACGTTGTCGAGCGCGGCGAAGGCGCCGTAGTGCTTGTTGGCACCGCTGACGGTGATCGCGTTGGTCATCAAAGTCTCCTATTTCTCGGCCCGGGAGCGCCGGGAGTCGAGGACCACCTGCACTATGAGCACCAGAACCGCGACGGCCATCAGCACTGTGGAGATGGCGTAGGCCCCATATTCGTTGGCACGGTTGTAACGATCGGCCACCAGCAGCGTCAAGGTCTGCGACTGACCCGGCAGGTTGGACGACACCATGATGACCGCACCGAACTCGCCCAGTGTGCGGGCGATGGTCAGCACGATGCCGTAGGTCAGGCCCCAACGGATGGACGGCAGGGTGATGCGCCAGAACGTCTGCCACCACTGCGCGCCGAGCGTCGCCGAGGCCTCCTCCTGGTCGGTGCCCAGCTCGTGCAGCACCGGTTCGACCTCGCGGATGACGAACGGGACCGTGACGAAAATGCTGGCGAGCACGATGCCGGGGAAACTGAAGATGATCTTGAGGCCGAAGTCGTTCTCCACGAACCCGAACAAACCAGCCGAACCCCACAGCAGGATCAAGGCGACGCCCACCACCACCGGTGACACCGCGAACGGCAGGTCGATGACGGCCTGCAGCGCACTCTTGCCCCGGAACTTGTTGCGTGCGAGCACCAGTGCGGTGGGCACGCCGAAAAGTACGTTCAGCGGGACCACGATGGCCACCACCAGCAGCGACAGCTGCAGCGCGGACACCGCCGCCGGAGTGCTGATGGAGCCGACGAACTCACCGATCCCCGGCTCCAGCGTGCGCCACAGGATCAGGCCCACCGGCACGATCACCAGGATCCCGACGTAGGCGATGGCGATGAAACGCAGTAGATAGCGCACCGTGGGCGACAGTGTCATCGCGCCTGCTCCTCCCGGCGCGCGGCCCGCGAGCCGACAGCACGCAGCACAAACAGCACCACGAACGAAATGGCAAGCAGCACGATGGAGATGGCGGCCGCACCGGTGCGGTCGTCGTTCTCGATCAGGGTGCGGATCCACTGCGATGACACCTCGGTCTCACCGGGAACGGCGCCGCCGATCAACACAACGGAGCCGAATTCGCCGATGGCCCGCGAAAACGCCAGCCCGGCACCCGACAACAGCGACGGCAGCAATGCCGGCAAGATGACCTTGGTCAGAATCGTGAAATTGTTGGCGCCCAACGACGCCGCGGCCTCTTCGACCTCCCGGTCGAGTTCGAGCAACACCGGTTGCACCGAGCGCACCACGAACGGCAGCGTGACAAACAGCAGTGCAATGCCGATACCCCATTTGGTGTGCTGCAGATGCAGATCCACCGGACTGTTGGGCCCGTACAGAGCCAGCATCACCAGGCTGGCCACGATGGTAGGCAGCGCGAACGGCAGGTCGATCACCGCGTCGACAAGGCGCTTTCCCGGGAAATCGTCACGCGTCAGCACCCACGCCACCAGCAGTCCGAACACCCCGTTGATCAACGTCACCCCGATAGAGACTGTCAACGTCACCTCGAAGGACCGCATCGCCGATGGCGAGGTGATCGCGTCCCAGAACGCCGTCCACCCACCCTTGGCGGACTGCCAGAGGATGGCAGCCAGCGGCAGCAACACGATCACCGACAGCCACAGCGTGGCCGCTCCGACCCGCAGTGACGTACTGCCCTGGCGGCCGAACGCCCGGCCCGAACTGGGTTCGGGCCGGGCGTCGGTGGCGGCACTCTGCGTCATCCAGTGGCCTGCTTGTAGATCTTGGTGATGGTGCCGTTGTCCTTGTCGAACAGCGCGGGATCCACCTCACCCCAGCCGCCGAGATCGGCGATGGTCCACAGCTTCTCCGGCTCCGGGAAGTCGGCCGCGAACTGCTCGGCGACGGCCGGATCGACGGGACGGAATCCAGCTTCGGCCCAGATCTTCTGCCCGTCGGGGGTGTAGAGGAAGTTCTTCAGTGCGTTGGCCTGCTGCAGATGGGCACTGGTCGAGACCACCGCCACCGGATTCTCGATCTTGAAGGTCTGCGGAGGGTTCACATGCTCGACGGGCTTGCCTTGGCGCTCGACGTAGATGGCCTCGTTCTCGTAACTGAGCAACACGTCACCGGTGCCCTGCAGGAACACATCGGTGGCCTCACGTCCCGAACCTGGGCGGGTCTTGACGTGCTCGGTCACCAGCTTGTTCACGAAGTCGATACCCGCCTCGGGGTTCTGGCCGCCGTTGCTCTTGGCGGCGTACGGCGCCAGCAGGTTCCACTTGGCCGAGCCGGAGCTCAGCGGGCTGGGGGTGACGACCTCGAGTCCGGGTTGCAGCAGGTCATCCCAGTCGCGGATGTTCTTGGGATTGCCTTCCCGGACCACCAGCGACACCACCGAGCCGAACGGCAGGCCCTTGGTGGCGTCGGTGTTCCAGTCCGCCGACACCTTGTCCGCCTTGACCAGGCGGGTGACGTCGGGTTCCACCGAGAAGTTCACGATGTCGGCCGGCTTGCCGTCGACCACGGCGCGGGACTGGTCGCCGGAGGCGCCGTAGGAGGTGGTGACCGCGATGCCCTTGCCCTCTTCGGTCGCGGCGAAGGCCGGGATGATCTTGCTCCAGCCTGGTTCCGGAACGGCGTAGGCCACCAGCGTCAGGGTGGTCTCCGCGTCCGAGGCGCCGCCTTCCTCACCCACGACGTCACTCGCGCCGCCACCACAGGCCGCCACCACGGAGGCGGTCAGGGCCAGCGCCGCGGCGGTCTGCCAGGTTCGTCGGGTATTGCTCCAGGACATGTGGTGTGCCTTTCGTGGGTGGACGAGTGCCGGGATGTGGAAAACCCGTCGCAACGGAAGGCGTTTTGTTCAGAATCCGGCTAGACCACCCAGAGCCATAGCCGCCACCGACACCGAACCGCGCACGGGCGTGGAGTCAGCGACAACAACAGACATCTGCGACGGCACAGAAACCCACGGCAATGAGGGCCAGGACATGGCCACCCCTGTTGCCGGACGCCGTACGCATGGTCCGGAAGAGTAGCAGAGTGTGTCGTGACCACCAGCGTGGGCAACGGTTCCGGCTGATTGAACTGCCAACCCGGCCCGCGCTAGCGGGTGACCAGCCACATGACGACGACAAGAACCACCAGAAGCACCAGGATCAACGTCACCCGTGAGCGCGGCATGCCGTTCACCGGTCACCGTCCTGTCCGCTGCGTAGCCGATGCAGCAATCGAACTCCATTGCCCAGCAGAGCGTCCAGCAGGACCGCGATGGCGTAGGCCAGCAGCAGCACCACCGGCATCACCACCACGGTCTGCAGTACGAAGCCCAGCCCGGACAGCCACAGTTCGACACCGTCCCACCAGCTCAGCAGTCCGTGCATCAAAGCGACCGTCCGTCCACGACCACCACCCTACGATCTGAAGATGGCCGCGGCCGAAAGCGCTCTGGAATACACCACCTGCCTGGTCGCCGGCGGGGGTCCGGCCGGGGTGATGCTGGGCCTGCTGCTGGCCCGCGCCGGCATCGAGGTCACGGTGATGGAAAAGCACGCCGATTTCCTGCGCGACTTCCGCGGCGACACGGTGCATGCCAGCACTTTGCGCCTGCTCGACGAACTCGGACTGGCATCGACGTTTGCCGCCGTGCCGCACCGCATGATCGACGAGATCGCCCTCAATGTGCGCGGCAACATCCTGAGGATGGACCTGCGGCACCTGCCCGGCAACCACAAGCACATCGCGCTGGTGCCGCAGTGGGATTTCCTGGAGATGCTGGCAGGAGCCGCAGAGCAGGAACCGAGCTTCCGGTTGCTGCGCAGCACCGAAGTGCTGGGTCCCCGCTACGAGAACGGCCGTGTGGCGGGGGTGCGCTTCCGCGACGCCGACGGCCACGAGCACCAGATGCGTGCCGCGTTGACGGTGGCCTGTGATGGCAGGGCCTCCACCTTGCGCACCGCCTGCGGTCTGCGGCCCCGCAGTTTCGGGGCCCCGATGGACGTGTGGTGGTTCCGGTTACCGCGGTTCGAGGCGGACCCGCACGGTCTCAACGGGCGGTTCGAAAGCGGCCAGGCGGTGGCGTTGATCGACCGTGGCGACTATTTCCAGGTGGCCTACCTGATCAGGAAGGGTTCGGACGCGCAACTGCGCGCCGAGGGTATCGAGTCGCTGCGCGAGAGGATCAGCGCGCTGGTGCCGTGGCTGGCTGACCGAGTGGATCAGCTGCAATCCTTCGATGACGTGAAACTGCTTGACGTTCAACTGAATCGGCTGCACAAGTGGTATGCCGACGGCATCTTGTTCCTGGGCGACGCCGCACACGCCATGTCTCCCGTCGGCGGTGTCGGCATCAACCTGGCCGTCGCCGACGCGGTGGCGGCCGCCCGCATCCTGGCGCGACCTCTGCGTTCCGGGCTGCTGTCCAACCGGGATCTGGCGATGGTGCAGGCACGGCGCTGGCTGCCCGCGGCGCTGATCCAACGGGTGCAGCGTTTTGTCCACGACAACGTGATCGCCGTCGCGTTCAGCGGGCCCCCCACCACCGCCGCGGCCGTCGGCGACCCACCACTGGTCCTGCGTCTGGCCAACCGCTTTCCGGTGCTGCCGCGGATCGCCGCCTACGGGGTGGCCATCGGCCCGCTGCCCGAGCACGCACCCGACTTCGCGCGCCGCTGAGGAATCGCCGTGTCCCCAAGTAGACGTGCACGGCGTCGGCAACCGATGATGGGCGGCATGACCCTCGACATCGAGACCGGCGACAGCGCAGCGGGCAGCGAGCGACCACAGGTCGACCCTGCTCCGTTCACCGTGACCGCCCCGGTGCCCTATGCGCCGGCGGGGCTGTTGCGCAACCCGTTCCCGCCGATCGCCGACTACGGGTTCCTGTCCGACTGTGAGACCACCTGCCTGGTGTCGTCGGCCGGGTCGATCGAATGGCTGTGTGTCCCGCGGCCGGACTCCCCCAGCGTTTTCGGCGCCATCCTCGACCGCGGGGCAGGGCATTTCCGGCTGGGCCCGTACGGGGTGTCGGTGCCCGCGGCGCGGCGTTACCTGCCGGGCAGCCTGATTCTGGAGACCACCTGGCAAACCCACACCGGGTGGGTGATCGTGCGTGAAGCACTGGTGATGGGCCCGTGGCACGATCTGGAGCGGCGCTCACGCACCCATCGCCGCACCCCGATGGACTGGGATGCCGAGCACATCCTGCTGCGGACGGTGCGTTGTGTCAGCGGCACCGTCGAACTGGTGATGAACTGCGAACCGTCGTTCGACTACCACCGCATCCCAGCCAAGTGGGAGTACTCCGGCCCGGCCTACGGTGAGGCCATTGCCAGGGCCAGCCGCAACCCTGACGCCCACCCCACGCTGCGGCTCACCACCAACCTGCGTCTCGGGTTGGAGGGACACGAGGCCCGGGCCAGGACCCGCCTGACCGAAGGCGACAACGTCTTCGTCGCACTCAGTTGGTCCGGCCATCCGGCGCCGCAGACCTACGAAGAGGCCGCCGACAAGATGTGGAAGACCAGCGAGTGCTGGCGTCAATGGATCAACATCGGCGATTTCCCCGATCACCCGTGGCGGTCCTATCTGCAGCGCAGCGCGCTGACATTGAAGGGGCTGACATACTCGCCGACGGGTGCGTTGCTGGCGGCCAGCACCACCTCGCTGCCGGAGACCCCCCAGGGTGAGCGCAACTGGGATTACCGCTACGCGTGGGTGCGTGACTCCACGTTCGCGTTGTGGGGGCTGTACACCCTGGGGCTGGACCGCGAGGCCGACGACTTCTTCGCCTTCATCGCCGACGTCTCCGGAGCCAACAACGGGGAGCGTCATCCGCTGCAGGTGATGTACGGCGTGGGCGGTGAACGCAGCCTCGAAGAAGCCGAACTGAATCACTTGTCCGGCTACGACAATTCCCGCCCGGTGCGCATCGGCAACGGCGCCTACAGCCAGATGCAGCACGACATCTGGGGCACCATGCTCGATTCGGTGTACCTGCACACCAAGTCCCGTGAGCAAATCCCCGAGACCTTGTGGCCGGTGCTCAAGGAGCAGGTCGAAGAGGCCATCAAGCATTGGAAGGAACCCGATCGCGGCATCTGGGAGGTGCGCGGCGAACCCCAGCACTTCACCTCCAGCAAGATCATGTGCTGGGTGGCGCTGGACCGTGGCTCCAAGCTCGCCGATCTGGAAGGTGAGAAGTCCTACGCCCAGCAGTGGCGGGTCGTCGCCGAGGAGATCAAAGCTGACATTCTCGAACATGGTGTCGACTCGCGCGGGGTGCTGACCCAGCGTTACGGCGACGACGCGCTGGACGCCTCCCTGCTGCTGGCGGTGCTGACCCGGTTCCTGCCGCCGGACGACCCACGGATCCGGGCGACCGTGCTGGCCATCGCCGACGAGCTGACCGAGGACGGGCTGGTGTTGCGTTACCGGGTCGAGGAGACCGACGACGGTCTCTCCGGCGAGGAGGGCACCTTCACCATCTGCTCGTTCTGGCTGGTGTCCGCGCTGGTCGAGATCGGCGAGATCCACCGCGCCCGGCATCTGTGCGAGCGTCTGCTGAGCTTCGCCAGCCCGTTGCACCTGTACGCCGAGGAGATCGAGCCGCGCACCGGCAGGCATCTGGGCAACTTCCCGCAGGCGTTCACCCACCTGGCGCTGATCAACGCCGTGGTGCACGTGATCCGCGCCGAGGAAGAGGCCGACAGCTCCGGGGTGTTCCAGCCGGCCAACGCTCCCATGTGAATTCACGTCGAGCGCGCGGCTGCGCTCGTCGTGAATTCATCTCTTGCAAGGATGGTTGGCAGGCAGCACGATCGACGCATGGGCGACGAACCGACACCAGCCACCGACACCACTCCCGGACTGCGCGGCCTGTCCGCGGAGCTGGACGCCATTGTCGCGAAACTCGGGGTGAAGTCCGTTCTGGTGATGCGTTCGCAACCCGATTCGATGGTGGTGGCCGCCACCGCAGGTGAGGCGTCGAAGCACTACACCGTCGGTGCGGCAGGCCAGAAGGCCGGCGACACCGAGCGGGTGCCGCTCTACTGCGAGCGCGTGGTGAACACCGATGCGCCGTTGTTCGTGAAGGACTCCCGCGACGACGCGACGTTCGCCGGGAACGAGGACGAGGTGGAGTTCGGTCTGCACAACTACCTCGGACTTGCCGTACACGACCCGAGCGGCGGAGTGGTCGGTACGGTCTGTGTGCTCGACGACGCGGCACGTGAGTACCGCGATGACGAGGTGGCGGCGCTGGAGGCCCTGCGCGACGACGTCGAACGTGCGCTGCGCGAGGATGATTCGGCACTGGGCGGCTGATTTCTCAGCATCACGGTGCGCCGATGTCTGTGCCCACGGACATCGGTGGAGATGGAGAACAGGGACACATCCCGGCGGGTGATCGACCTCGCGACGGGCGTGCTCTACCGGCACGGAAGCGAACTCGGTGCGCTCACTGCGGCGCACGGGGCGGGCGCGTCTCCGGGGCTGAACAGCACCGCCCCGAGGGTGATCAGCGCCGCGCCGATCACCGCGGACAGATAGGGCCACCACGCTGGCTCATCACCGCATCTCCTCCGGCCGACACCTCTGTGAGGGTAGGAGGCCGGCGCGGGGAGCAGGCGCGACCAAGCCGGTGCGCTGACCAGATGACCGGGAGAACCGTTGTGCTGCAACCGATAACAGCGGTAACCGGTTAAAAATCAGCGTGGGTGTTACGCCGGCCCCGTCGGGGTCGACGCCGAGTCCGCAGCTCCACCGGCGAAGCCGGCCTCGACGGCCGAGGGCGGATCACGCCAGACCCAGGGCTGGCGATCCTGCACCAGGCGGCGGTAGGCATACAACACCACCGACAGCGACAACACCACCACGCCGATGACGAGTTCCCTGGTGCCTCCGTAGCCGGTGATGGAGGCGCTCAGCGCACCCACCACCACCAGGATGGAATCGACCACCACCAGAACCGCGGCGACATAAACCCATTGCCGACCCAGCTTGATGGGTCTCGGCGCATCCGGTTCGTCGCGGCGAAGGTGCAGGAAGCCGGTGAGTGAGAGAACATGGCACACCAGGTATCCGAGGATGCCCGCGACAATCACCGCCAGTGCCTCTCCGACGAACAAAATGAGCACGACGTTGACCACAAGGTCCAGCGACATTGCCCGGCCCGGCACCTTGAAGCGGTTCAACTCCCCCAGCTGCTTGATGGTCAGCCCCTCCCGGGCGCTGCCGTGCAGTACCCGGCCGCCGTCGGCGGTGGTCATCACCATCAGCAGCATCAGGCCGGCGATCAGACAGATGGTCATCACCACGTCGCCGCCGGTGAACATACGGCCGAACAGGTCCAGGTAGAAAGTCACCGGATTCTCGGCAACCTCGGCTTGATCGACCAGCCCGCCTACGCCGAAGGGCACCAGGATATAGACCGCGATCACGAAGAAGCCGGCCAGGCGCAGCGCAATTCGGCTGTCGCGCACAGTGTCCCGGAACTCCGGCACGAAGGAGGCAACCGCTTCGATTCCGTAGACCGACCAAGCCAAAACGAACATCCAGGCGATCGCGGTGCGCCAACCCGACTCTCCGCTGGCTCCCAGATCCCAGTTCAGGTTGTCCACCGACCACTGCCCGGAAACCAGGGGTGCCACGGCGAACACCACGATGGGGATCAGGACCAGGACGCCGGTGGCGTACATGATCCACATCGCCGGCCGCATACCCAGAACGTTGAGCGCCCACCCGAGGAAGAGGACGCCGAGTGCGATCACATGGGGAAGCCCGATCTCGGTGAGCCCCGTCGAGAAAGTCCACGTCTGGTCCGGGAACCACTCGGTCTGCACCAGATTGCCGATCTGCAGGCCATAGATGGCCAGTGAGCTCGACCAGGCGAACCAATAACCGTAGGTTGCCAGCGGCCCCACGAGGGTGGAGTGGCGGCGCCAACCCTGGTGGGCGTACATCGAGATTCCACCCACCTTGTCCGAGAACATGCTGGCCATCTCGGAGTAGATGAAGTTCTGCAGACACGCGATCACGGCGACGACGCCCAGCAGCACGATGGCGGTCCATGCGCCGATGAATCCGATGGCGTATCCCATGCTGACGAACAGGGCTGCGGGTATCGACAGGCTTATCGTGAAGCCGTCCCACCACCTGAGGTTTTTCTCGTAGGTGTGGTCGTCGGCGAAAGTGTCGTGTGCGGTCATCAGTTCTCCGGGGTTGCGGCTGAAGTAGGCCTGGAGCGGCCGACGCGAACCCGGGCCTGACCGACTCCGGGTGAGACGGGACAGTATCAGCACGCATTGCGTGGCACAACGCGAAATTATCTGCGCGAAGCGCGGCCATGTACGGCAGTGCATTGCCCATTGCGCCGTAACGTGTCGCAACATCGTCCCACTCGCACTGCTGACTAGAGTCGTAGCCATGGCCGCGGACAGTCTCGATGACCTCGATCGTGGGATCCTGCGTCAACTCGAGGAAGACGGTCGGCGCGCGTTCCGTGAGATCGCCCGCACTCTGGGTACCTCGGAGGCCACCGTCCGCGCCCGCGTCAAGCGGATGCAGGACCTCGAGATCCTGCGCATCGTGGCGTTCGCCGACCCCGAGCGCTTGGGCAATCATCAACTGGCCCTGGCGATGTTGTCCGTGGAACCCCACCGCCACGGGGACGTGGTGGCCCAGCTGAGCAAGCTTCCCGAGATTTCCTACGTCTCCACTCTCCTGGGCCGTTTCGACATCTGCGCCGAGATCGCCAGCTCCAGCAACGTCGAGTTGTGGGAGTTCCTCGAGACGCAGGTCAACACCATCGAAGGCGTCCGAGCAGTGGAAACGTTGTCCATCGTGCACGTGCACAAACTGCGCTACGGTTCACCCCCCACCGCCTGAGCATCTATGCGCATTGCGCGAGAAAACCGGCCGATGTGGCCAATGTGCGGCGAAGAACTACGCTTGCGTCTCGCACTGCGTACTGTTAGGTTTCTTTGCAACGCATTGCGTTACTTCATCCCAAATTTTTGACGCAATGCGAAGTGTATTTCCCCTTGCGTGATGCAGCCCTAGGAGCCGATATGCCCGGACCGCACTCCTTTCCCGACGGCAACACCAGCGCCGTCTCACTGACCTTCGACGTCGACGCCGAAGCGGGCTGGCTGGGCGAAGGACCCGAGTACGCCCGCCGGCTGACCATCCTGTCCGAAGGCCGCTACGGGGTCACCCGCGGTATCCCGAGAATTCTGGAACTGCTTGCCAGACATGCTATTCCAGCGACCTTCTTCGTCCCGGGCCACACCGCCGAGCAGCATCCCGCCATGGTGGAAGCGCTGTTGGAGGCCGGGCACGAGATCGCCCACCATGGCTATCTGCACCTGCGTAGCGACAAAGTGAGCCCGGTCGCCCAGGCCGAGGAGATCGAGCGCGGCCTCGAGGTGTTCGAGCGTCTGGGCGTACCGGCGCCCCGCGGATACCGCTCGACATCGTGGGAGCTGACGCCCGAGACCTTCGAGCTGCTGGTGCAACACGGGTTCGCCTACGACTCCAGTTGCATGGGCGACGACCGTCCCTACCTCGAACGCTGGGAGGACCTGGAAATCCTCGAGATACCCGTGCACTGGTCCCTTGATGACTGGCCACGCTTCGGATGGAACATCGACGGCGGAGGCAACGTCGCCGACCCTGAGGAACTGCGCCGCACCTGGATCGCCGAATTCGACTCTGCCCGCGCCGAACAACGCCACACCAGTTTCACCATGCATCCCGAGGTCATCGGCCGGCCCTACCGGCTGGCGCAACTCGAACGCGTCATCGAGCACATGGCGAACACCGGTGATGTCTGGTTCGCCAGGATGGATACCGTTGCCGAGCACGCCGCCCCGAGCCTGCGGGAATCGGCGGTGCCGACACCGTGACTCGTCGATTCCGCTCCACCCACACCGACCCCATGCGCCGGGGTGAGGAATTCGGCGCCGCACACGCCGGCCAGATCGCGGCCGTCATCACCGCGTACCAGGGCCTGTTCGACGCCGCCGCCCAGCAACGGGTCGACCTCGATGATTGGGGTGCGGCTGCGCTGGAGCGCACGGCCACATTCGCACCGGCACTCGCCACGGAGATGACCGGAATCGCCACTGGCGCAGCGGTACCGGTGACACATATCGCCGCAATCAACGCGCGGACGGAAATCCTGGCCGCCGCCCGGGTAGCCACGGCCAACCGACCAGCAAATGAATGCTCGACCGTGGTGGCGCTGCGCCGCAGTGAGCCGCCGCTGGCGATCCAGGCCTGGGACTGGTACGCGGATCTGGCGCAGCTGTGGCTGGTGTGGGACATTCCGCACGCCGACGGCCATCGGACCACCACACTGACCGAATACGGCATCGTCGGCAAGATCGGGGTGAACGACCGCGGCCTCGGCGTCCACTTCAACATCCTGCACCACCGCGACGACGGCGCCGGGATCGGCGTGCCGGTGCACGTGCTGGCCCGATCGGTGCTCGACAGCGCGCGTGACCTCAACCAAGCGTTGGTCACGCTGGCCCAGGCTCCGGTGTCGGCGTCGAGTTCACTGACACTGGTCGCCGCCAGCGGCACCGAGTCAGCAGCCGTCAGCGTCGAGGTCAGCCCGGCCGGGGTGGGCTACGCCCTACCCGATTCCGAAGGGTTGCTGATCCACACCAACCACTTCCTGAGCGCCCCAGGCAGTCTCGCCGACACCGAGTTGCGCGACGGACCGGATTCCGTGCTGCGCTACGACATGCTGCGGCGAGCTCTCGCAGGCCGGGGCGAGCTCGACGCCGCCGACGTAGTGGGCGCGCTGTCGTCACATCTGCTCGGCGGTGGCGGCACCTGCTGCCACGTCGACACAACCTTGGCGCCGTCGGCCCACTTCCAGACCCTGGCCACCGTCGCCCTCGACATTCGCGCCGGCACGCTCGCCGTGCATGCCGGCGGACCCTGCACCGCCCCCGCCACGCTCGTGGCCCCCACGATGAGAGAAGGAACAGTGCCCACCCTCAAACGCATCGACAACATGGACATCCTGACCCGCGACGTCGACACGCTGGTGCAGTTCTACCACGGTGTCCTGGGTCTGCCGTTCCACCTGCCCTATGAGAAGGACGAGGAGTGGGCGGCCATCAACCTGGGTAACGTCACCCTCTACATCTTCAAATCGGAAGTGGGCGAACACGCCCCGCGCCGTACCGCGGTCAACCCCGACAATCCACCCGGATACGACTCGATCGCCTTCGAGGTCGATGATCTCGATGCCGCCGAGGCCGAACTCGACGGCCACGTCGAGTGGGTGGACGAGCGCATCGAATGGAAGCACCCCAACGGCACGTGGTACCGGTACCGCCCGTTCTTCGACCCCGACGGCAACATGCTCTACATCACCGAACCCCACATCGCCGAGACGGTGTCGTGACGGCGCTGCCGGAAACCGGCTTGTCCGGCCGGGTCGCGTTCGTCACCGGCGCAGCCCGCGGGATGGGCGCCACACATGCCGCCACGCTCGCCCACCGCGGCGCCGACCTGCTGCTTGCCGACATCGACACCGCAGAGCTGGAAGGCGTCGCCGAGCAGGTTCGTTCGGACACCGGGCGCCGAGTACACACCATGGCCCTCGACGTCACCACCACTGACGCCGGGGCAGCGGTGGCCGCCCAGGTCGAGGAACACTTCACACAGCTGGACATCGTGGTGCACAACGCGGGCATCATGCACGACTGGCGCACCCTGGCAGACACACCCGTCTCGGCACTACAGCCCTACCTGGACGTCAACGTCCTGGGACCGTACGACATCACCCGTGTCCTGGCGCCACTACTGGGACGCAGTCAGGCGGCGCGAGTCATCTTCATCTCCTCACAGTGGGGTCAACTACCCGACGGGCACTCGTACGGCTACATGGTGTCCAAGGCGGCTCAGCTGGGGTTGATGAAAGCCCTTGCCAAAGAGCTACTGCCACAGCGCATTCTGGTCAACGCCATCGCGCCCGGAGCGGTGCACACCCGGATGGTTCCCGACGAGGTCTACGACACCGAACTGGCCGCCGTCCCCCTCGGACGCCTGGCCGATCCCGCCGAGATCTCCGCTGCCGTGGCATTCCTGGCCGGGGATGGCGCCGCCTTCATCACCGGACAGATCCTGGCCGTCAACGGCGGCGCACTCATCCCTGCCGCCTGACACAGGAGGACCCACCATGACTCTGACAACACCTGCGAGGACCTCGTCCAGCAGACGCGAACTCGCCGAAGCCGCGATGCGCCGGTCCTGGTTTCCCGTCGCGCGCATCGGCGATCTCGACACCCCCCAGCGCGCCACCCTGCTGGGCGAGAAGCTGGTGGTCTACCGCGACGGCACCGGTCGGGTGGCCGTGCAGTCGCGACGCTGCCCGCACCGCGGCGGCGACCTGTCCCGCGGTGAGATACACGCCGGGTCCATCAGCTGCCCCTACCACGGGTGGGAGTTCGCCAGCACCGACGGCACCTGCAGCCGGATTCCGTCACTGGCGGACCAGTCCAAGATCCCGCCTCGCGCTGCAATCACCAGCTACCCCGCTGTGGAGCGCTACGGCCACGTGTGGACGGTGCTGGAAGACCCGATCCGCGACCTCTACGAGATACAGGAGTGGGACGGCGTCGACCTGGAATGGCTGGCTGCCGATCCGATCGATTCCGGTGTCGGAGTGGGCATCTCGATAGAGAACTTCCGCGATGTCGCCCACTTTCCGTTTGTACACAAGGTCTCCATGGGTCCCACTCCGGAGGTGGTGGAGCCACTCCAGGTCAGCCGCGACGGGCTCGACGTGTGGATGGACCGGCCGCTGAATGCCGGCACCGGGGACTGGGCTGAAGACGGCAACTGCATGATGCGATATCGCTGCGCGGCACCGGGTTTCGCATCCATCACCTATCACTACGAGCAGCTCGGTCGGCGGGTCGTCGCCGGCTTCCCGTCACCGGTCTCCTACGAGGAAGTCAAGATCTTCTGGGGGTGGCCAACGAAGTCGGCTACCGAGGTGCCGACCTGCAGGAGTGTCTGCGCATCGAAGAAATGGTGTACCTCGAGGACATCCCCGTGGTGGAGCACGTCGAGCCCCGCGAGATCCCCTGGGACGGTGAAGTCCTCGAACTCTCGGTGCCAGCTGACCTCTTCACCCTCAACTACCGTCGTTGCTTCCACGACCTGATGAGCCGGGTGCAGGATCTCCCTGATGCCGTCGGCTGACTCGCTGCAGGTGCGGGTCACCGCGACGCGGTGGGAGGCTCACCGCGTCACGTCGTTCGAGCTGGCACCGGTCGACGGCCAGAACCTGCCACCGTGGTCACCCGGTGCCCACATCGACGTGCGCCTACCGTCGGGCACGGTGCGGCAGTACTCGCTCTGCGGCGACCTCGCCAACCGGCAGGCCTATCGCATTGCGGTACTGGAGCTGCCGCAGGGTCGGGGCGGCTCACTCGAGGTGCACCGCGAACTGCGCGCGGGCACCGTCCTCACCATCGGGGCGCCTCGCTCCAACTTCGCCCTGGTGGACGCCGACCGGTACGTGTTCGTCGCCGGCGGTATCGGCATCACACCGCTGCTGCCGATGATCCAGCACGTCGCCGAGCGCGGCATCAAGTGGGAATTGTTCTACGGCGCCCGATCCCGGGAACATTTCGCCTTCCTCGGCCGGCTCGGCAACGACTCGGTACACCTGGTGGCGCAGGACACCGACGGGCTGATCGACCTCGAGCAGGTGGTGGCCGAATCCGTTGGTGCGGCGCTGTACTGCTGCGGGCCCCGTCCGCTGATGGATGCGTTGTCCGCGCGGATGCTGCGCGAGCATCGCACCGCTGACCTGCACATCGAGCACTTCGGCGCTACGGCGGTGCCGTCCGGCGATGTCGCGCAGGATGGTTTCGACCTCGAACTGGCGCGCAGCGGCGTCGTGGTGACCGTGCCCGCGGGGCAGTCCGTGCTCGAGGCGGTTCGCGGCGCGGGAGTCGATCATCCCTCGTCGTGCGAGATGGGCTTCTGCGGCACGTGCGAGGCACGGGTGCTGTCCGGCGCCGTCGATCACCGCGACGAGTTGCTCACCGAGGAGGAGAAGGCCCGCGGCACCACCATGTTGATCTGCGTGTCCCGGGCCGCCGGCGAACGCCTGGCCTTGGACATCTGAATTCAGCCGACGTTCTTGGCCAACGCCTCGACGATGGTGACCGCCTGCTCGTCGGGTGACATGCTGCACGCCGATGCCTCGACCACGACGTCCGACACCGCCGACATGGCGTGCTGACAGGTCCAGCCGTCGGCGTCGAGCTGCAGAGCGTTCTGACTGATCATGGTGTCGGACACCGTCATCGCCTCGAACACCCAGGTGAACACGTAATCGCCGTCGAACATCGACAGCTCCTGGTCCACGCACTCCTGCCACTGGGTCTTCGACGACTCGTAGAACGCCGAGGCGTCCTGCTCGGACGGGAACCGCACGGCCGTCTGCTCCACCCAGTGCGCGGGGTCATCAGTGGGCTGCGTCAGCACCTCGTCGGCGACTTCGGTCCACCCACTGCCGGAGTAGATGATGTCCTCGGCGTTGTAGAGCGCCCCCAGACACGCGGGGTCCGACACGTCGCCGCTGTGATCGACCATCTCGTCGATGGACTCCACCAACTCGATGTCGTCGGCACCCATGATCGAGTTGATCTCCTCGACGCTGAGCAGTGTGGAGGCCAGGTCACCCGAACGCGGACCGTCCGAACCACCCGCGTCAGCCGGCTTCGCTGTTCCCACAACCACATTGGTACAACCGGTCAACGCCACCGCGGCCACCGCGGCCAGCAGACCGTGTCGCAGCACTATTTTTTGCCCTTGTCCGCCGACGAGTCGGTGGACAATGCCGCGACGAACGCCTCCTGCGGCACGTCGACCCGTCCGATGGTCTTCATGCGCTTCTTGCCTTCCTTCTGCTTCTCCAGCAGCTTGCGCTTACGGGTGATGTCACCGCCGTAGCACTTGGACAGCACGTCCTTGCGGATGGCCCGAATATTCTCGCGGGCAATGATTTTCGCGCCGATCGCCGCCTGGATGGGCACCTCGAACTGCTGGCGCGGGATCAACTCCTTGAGTTTGGTGGTCATCTTGTTGCCGTACTCGGCGGCCGAATCCTTGTGCACGATCGCACTGAACGCGTCGACGGCCTCCCCCTGCAACAGGATGTCGACCTTCACCAGATCGGCTTCCTGCTCACCGGACTCTTCGTAGTCCAGGCTGGCATAACCGCGGGTGCGGGACTTCAATGAGTCGAAGAAGTCGAAGATGATCTCGCCCAGCGGCATGGTGTAGCGCAGCTCGACCCGCTCCGGCGACAGGTAGTCCATTCCGCCGAGCTCGCCTCGGCGGGACTGGCACAGCTCCATGATGGTGCCGATGAACTCGCTGGGCGCGATGATGGTCACCTTCACCACGGGTTCGTAGACGGCGCGGATCTTGCCCTCGGGCCAGTCGGACGGATTGGTCACCACCAGCGCCTGGTCCGGAGTGTTCTTGCCCTCCGTGATCACCCGGTAGACAACGTTGGGTGAGGTGGAGATCAGGTCGAGGTCGAACTCGCGCTCGAGACGCTCACGGGTGATCTCCATGTGCAGCAGCCCCAGGAAGCCACAGCGGAAACCGAACCCGAGTGCCACCGACGTCTCGGGCTCGTAGGTCAGCGCGGCGTCGTTGAGCTGCAGCTTGTCCAGCGCCTCACGCAGGTTCGGGTAGTCGGACCCGTCCACCGGATACAGCCCCGAATACACCATGGGCTTGGGTTCGCGGTACCCGGTGAGCGCTTCGGTGGCCCCGTTGCGAGCCGAGGTCACGGTGTCGCCGACCTTGGACTGGCGGACATCCTTGACACCGGTGATGAGGTAGCCGACTTCGCCGACGCCGAGACCGGTGGTGGCCTTCGGCTCGGGTGAGACGATGCCGACCTCCAGCAGCTCGTGTGTGGCGCCGGTGGACATCATCTTGATCTTCTCGCGCGGGTTGAGCTTGCCGTCGACCACGCGGACGTAGGTGACCACGCCCCGGTAGATGTCGTAGACCGAGTCGAAGATCATGGCGCGCGCGGGTGCGTCGGCGTTGCCCTGAGGAGCGGGGATCTGGCGCACCACCGCATCCAGGAGTTCGGGCACCCCGGCACCGGTCTTCCCGGACACCCGCAGCACGTCGTCGGGTTCACATCCGATGATGTGCGCGATCTCGCCGGCGTAGCGTTCCGGATCCGCCGCGGGCAGATCGATCTTGTTGAGCACCGGGATGATCGTCAGGTCACGGTCCAGCGCCAGGTAGAGATTGGCCAGCGTCTGCGCCTCGATGCCCTGGGCGGCGTCCACCAGCAACACCGCACCCTCACAGGCCTCCAGCGCGCGGGACACCTCGTAGGTGAAGTCGACGTGGCCGGGCGTGTCGATCAGGTGCAGTACGTAGTCCTCACCCTCGACCGACCAGGGCAACCGGACGTTCTGCGCCTTGATGGTGATGCCACGCTCGCGCTCGATGTCCATGCGATCGAGGTACTGCGCCCGCATGTCACGGTCGGCGACCACGCCGGTGATCCCCAGCATCCTGTCCGCCAGTGTCGATTTCCCATGGTCGATATGGGCGATGATGCTGAAGTTGCGGATCTGCGCCGGGGGGGTGAAGGTCTTGTCGGCGAAACTGCTGATGGGAATCTCCTGAGTACTGGGAGGTGCGTGCCCTCAAAACGCCCGGTTAGGCGCCTCAAGAGTATCGAGAGGCGGCCGTCACGAACCAATCGTGGGCAGGTTCCTCCCCTATGCTGCTAATCATGGCGACGCAGTGGAAGTCGTTCCAGCAGGTTCTCAAAGCCGCCGAGCATGTGGTCTTCACCGAGGCCCCGAAGATCATCAAGGGCCTGCAGAACCCGCAGGCGGTACAGCGCAACATTCAGCAGGGCCTGCAGAGGGGTCTGGCGCAGGGCATCAAGATCGGCATGGACGCCCTGGCAGCCAATGCCGCCGAGCAGCAGGCCGCGCAGAAGCGTGCCGCGATTCCGGCCGGACGGCCGATCACCAACAACGTGGTGCCCTCGGCCCAGCGAGCTCGCAAAGTCGTCTACTCCCCCGACCTGGACGGCCGGGCCGACCCGGGTGAGATCGTCTGGACCTGGGTGGCGTTCGAGGACGACCCATCGCGGGGCAAGGACCGCCCGGTGCTGGTGGTGGGCCGCGACCGCCAGACGCTGCTGGGTCTGATGCTGTCGAGCCAGACTCACCATTCCGAGGACCCGGACTGGATCGGCATCGGTGCCGGGCCGTGGGATCACGAGGGCAGACCGAGCTGGGTGCGCCTGGACCGGGTGCTCGACGTGCCGGAGGAGGGCATCCGCCGTGAGGGCGCGATCGTCGAGCGCACCACGTTCGATCTGGTGGCGGCACGCCTGCGCGCCGAGTACTCCTGGTCGTGAGTTGGGATTTCGGCGTGATTCCGACCGCTCAGCGACTGGATTCACGCCGAAATCCCTCGGTCAGCGGGGTTGGCGCCACATCGCCCACAGCGGCGGCCCGCCGCGCGGCAGCGCGATCTCCCGGGTGACCTCGAACCCGAACCGCTGGTAGTACGGCACATTGTCGGGTTTGGTCGACTCCAGATAGGCCGGGGCATGCTCGGCATCCACGCGGTCCAGCCGCGACGTCATGAGCGCGTGTCCGAATCCGGCGCCACGGTGGGCGGGATCGCTGCCGATCACCGCCAGATACCAATGCGGCTCCTCGGGGTGGTGCTCTTTCATCAGGTCGGCGACCTCCTGGCCCACCGACACGCGCGACCCGAACGCCCGGATGAATCCCGGCATCATCAGCAGGCCCTCCAGCCGCGACTGTTGCCAGCGGTTCGGCGGGTCCCACAGCGCTGCCGCGGCAACATCGTCACCCGCCACTTCGGCGCCGGCCCCAGACAGGAAGTGGTGACGCGTCATCGTCGCGAACATCCGCTCCAGACCGGAGGTGCGTTTACCCGGATCAGGCAACATCCACGTCATCACGGGGTCGTCAAAGAACGCTCGACCGAGAGTTCGCGCCAGGGCGCGGACATCGGACCTGCGAGCCGGACGGACAGCATGAGTAGCCACTTCCCGATTCAACCCTGGGTGATGTACGCCTGCAGCTGTTCCTGCTCAGCCTGCAGTTCCTCCATCCGGGTCTTGACCACGTCGCCGATGCTGACGATGCCGGCCAGCCTGTCACCGTCCATCACCGGGACGTGGCGCACGCGGTTGGTGGTCATCAGCGCACTGAGACTGTCGACGGAATCGCCGGGCGCGCACGTGGCCACGGTGGTGGTCATGATGTCGGCCACCGGACGGCGGAGCAGGTCCGTGCCCAACTCGTGCAGTTTGCGTACCACGTCACGCTCGGAGACCATCCCGATCACCCCGCCCGGCGACACCACCACCATGGCTCCGATGTTGTGCAGGACCAGCTCGTTGAGCAGTGCCCCGACCGAGGTTTGTGCGGTGATGGTGGCGACGGCGTCGCCCTTGGCCCGCAACACGTCAGCGATCCTCATCGATGCCTCCGCTCAGTGATCCATCTCACACCAGGCTAAGCCCGCCAGGAGCAACTGTGAAGACGCTGTACAGCGGAATAGAGGCCGCCGTCGCAGGCTTGGACCCGGTCGAAGCCGATGACGACGAAAGGGAACCCTTCGATGACAGTGACACTTGGCGATCAACTCACGGTGAGCGAGCTCGGATTCGGTGCGATGGCGCTGACACCGGTGTACGGCCAGGTGGACGACACGGAGTCGTTGGCGACGCTGAACCACTGTCTCGACATCGGGGTGACCTTCATCGACACCGCCAACGTCTACGGCGGCGGCGACAACGAACGGCTGATCGCGACTTTGCTGGCCGACCGCCGTGACGAGGTGGTGCTGGCCACCAAGTTCGGCATCACCGGCAACCCTGCTGCCGGCGACCGCAGCTCACGGGGCGACGCCGAGTACGTGCACCAGGCCGTCGACGAAAGCCTGGGCCGCCTGGGCACCGATGTGATCGACCTCTACTACATGCACCGCCGCGACCTGACCGTCCCCATCGAGGAGACGGTGGGCGCGATGGCCGAGCTGGTGACCGCAGGCAAGGTGCGCCACCTCGGGCTGTCCGAGGTCACCGCCGACGAGCTGCGGGCCGCGACGGCCGTGCACCCCATCGCCGCCGTACAGAGCGAGTGGTCGATCTGGAGCCGTGACGTCGAGACCAACGTGGTGCCCACCGCGGTGGAACTCGGGGTCGGGTTCGTTCCGTACTCACCGCTGGGCCGGGGTTTCCTCACCGGGACCGTCCGGTCGACGACCGATCTGGGCGCCTTCCGCGGCGCGTTGCCCCGATTCTCCGCAGACACACTGCAGGCGAATCTGTCTGTGGTGGAAGTTATCTCGGCAGTGGCGGCAGAGGTGGGCGCCACCGCCGCGCAGGTGGCGCTGGCGTGGCTGCGCTACCGGGCGCAGGCGCTGGGCGTGGCATCGGTACCGATCCCGGGAACGCGACGGGCAGCCAGGGTCGACGAGAACGTGGCCTCACTGCGGGTGGAACTGAACGCCGAACAGCTGGGCGCTCTCGACGCGGTGGGCGCACAGGTGCGCGGTCAGCGTTTCGGGGACCCGTCCTGGATTTCGGCCGGACGCGAATAAGCCCGACACAAGCGGCGATTCACCGCTGAGCGAGGTTGCATCCGGTTAGCTATGGGGATGATCGAAGTGACTCTGCTCGGAACGGGATCGCCGCTGCCCGATGCACGTCGGGCCGGACCGTCCACCCTGGTGCGTGCCGGCGGCCAGACCTTCCTGGTGGACTGCGGGCGTGGCGTGCTGTTGCGGCTGACGGCTGCGGGTGTCGGCGCCAATGGCCTGACCGCGCTTCTGCTGACCCACCTGCACAGCGACCACATCGCCGAACTGGGTGACGTGATCATCACCCGCTGGGTCAGCACCTTCACCCCGGATCCACCGCCGCTGCAGATCATCGGGCCGCCCGGAACCGCGGCAGTGGTGGACGCCATCCTCACGGCGTTCGGTTTCGACATCGGCTACCGCATTGCGCACCACGCCGATCTGACGGCTCCCCCACCGCTGGAGGTGCACGAGTACACCGAGGGGGTGGTGTGGGACGCCGACGGCGTGCACATCACCGCAGGGCCCACCGACCACCGCCCGGTGGACCCCACCATCGGGTTCCGCGTGGAAGCCGAGGGCAACTCGGTGGTGCTGGCCGGTGACACCGTGCCGTGCGCCAGCCTCGATGCCTTGAGTTCGGGCGCGGATGCGCTGGTGCACACGGTGATTCGCAAGGATCTGGTGGCGCTGATGCCGATGCAGCGCATCAAGGACATCTTGGACTACCACTCGTCAGTGGAACAGGCTGCTGCCACGGCGGCCCGCGCAGGAGTCGCCACCTTGATCCTCACGCATTATGTGCCCGCGTTGGTTCCGGGTCAGGAAGACCAGTGGCGCGCACTGGCCGCCACCGAATTCAGTGGACGCGTCGAACTCGGCGACGACCTGCACACTGTGCAGGTCGAGTGATGCCGGCCGCCGGTGCCGACAGCGCCGGGGTAGGGTGTGTGAAGCGGCGGCACTGCGAACAAGCGGCATATCGAGCCCTGTGAACGTCGGTCAGCAACCGACAGCAGTGACCCTTCCACCGCTTCGAAGGATAACGCCCCATGGATACGTCCGACCTGTTCTCGCATCTCGATTCACAGACCGATGCACCGTTGAACAATCACTCTCAAGAGCCGACGCAGGCACCGGTCTTCTCCAACCGGCAAGGCGAGCCGTCAGATCCGCGGTCGTCGTGATCGGCGCGGCCGGTCAGGCCGCGCCTGCGGCCCAGCTTCTCCGGCCGTGGCCGGAGAAGCTGACACTGCTGGAGACCAGCGCTTTCGTCAGGCGTGGCTGCAGAGGCGGAAAGCCGGCGCTGGCCTGCTGAAACAACCGCGATCACAGTTTTGCGACATACAAAAAGCTGGTGTGGCGAACCCACACCAGCTTGTTGTCCGCGTGAGCGTCAGATCGCGGTGACGCCCACTGCCTGGGGGCCCTTGGCGCCCTGCTCGACCTGGAATTCGACGCGTGCGTTCTCCTCGAGCGTGCGGAACCCGCCGCCCTGGATCTCGGAGTAGTGGACGAAAACATCCGCTGCGCCGCCGTCAGGAGCGATGAAGCCGAAGCCCTTTTCGCCGTTGAACCATTTCACAGTTCCCTGTGCCATTTACTTACTTCTCTCATCAAAAGCCGACGCACGAAACGCACCGGCGATGTCCAACGTTAACACGAACTGCACCGGTTCATCGAATAGATTGCGACTCTTATCTTTTGACTGATCATGCCAGCCTGGTGATCTCCACGATGACATCGAGGTCGGTGGACCCCTCACCGGAGTAGATTCCCTTGAGCGGGGTGACGTCAGCGTAGTCGCGACCGACGCCGACGCTGATGTACTGCTCGTTGATCTCGGCGTCGTTGGTGGGATCGTAATTCCACCAGGCGCCGGTCCAGGCCTGCAACCAGGCATGGCTCTGCCCGTCGATGGTGTCGCCAACCTTGGCCTTCGGCTTCGGATGCAGATAGCCCGACACGTAGCGGCACGGAATCCCCATGCCGCGCAACAGAATCAGTGTCAGGTGGGCAAAGTCCTGGCAGACCCCTTTACCTTCGCGCAGCGCGTCGAGACCCGAGGAATGCACACCGGTGGTGCCCGGCACGTACTTCAGCTCGGCCTGCACCCAGCGGGCGGCCTCGATCACCGCCGCTTCTGGATCGTGATACTTGGCGATGCGCCGCCCCACCCGCTCGATGCGCTTGCTCGCCGGGGTGTAGTGCGTGGGCGTCAGGAACTCGTCGAACCGGTCGATCACCGCATCCGATGCCAGATCATCCCAGGTGACCTTGGTGTCGGGGGGTTCCGGCTTGTCCGTCTCCACCACCGACGACGCGGTGACCTCCAGCTCGGTGTGCGGCGCGTGCAGATCGAACGCGGTGACGGCCGTGCCGAAGTAGTCGACGTAGCGGTAGGACCGCGTAGCAGGCACCGTCTCCACCCGGTTCAGGATGACGTTCTGTCGCGAATCCGACCGAGGAGTCAACCGGGCTTCGTTGAACGACGCAGTGACCGGCGACTTGTAGGCATAGCCCGTCGAGTGCACCACTCGCATCCGCCACATCTAGATCTCACCCTCCTCGATCACCAACGACCCATTTCGGCCGGCATCGGTCCACGCGACCCACGGCGCAGAGTGGAAGTACTGCAACGCCAGTGCTTCTCCGACGTCGGCGCACATCTTCTGCAGCCCCGCCAAGCGCTCCTCCAGCGATTCCAGCAGCAGGCCCGGCCGCAGGAACTCCAGCTCGCTGCGCGCCCGACCCAGCAGCCGCTGGGCCTCGGCAGTGGCACCGAGACGGTTGTGCGGGCGGTTCAGCAGCTCATCGAGGCTGTGTTCGGCCAGCCGCAGCGAGTAGAACACCGACCGCGGAAACAGCCGGTCCAGCAGCATGAATTCGACAACGCGGCCGGCGTCGAGCACACCGCGGTAGGTGCGCAGGTACGTGTCGTGGGCGCCTGCGGACCGCAGCACCGTCACCCAGGCCGGTGAGGACGCGCTGTCTCCGACGCGGGCCAGGAGCATGCGGACCGTCATGTCCACCCGTTCGATGGCCCGGCCCAGCACCATGAACCGGTAACCGTCGTCGCGGGACAAGGTGGAGTCGGCCAGCCCGGCGAACATCGCGGCCCGGTTCTCCACGTAACTGAGGAACTCATGCGGGCCGAGGCGTTTGGCCGCCCGTTCCCGCTCCCCCAGCGCGTTGTAGGTGGTGTTCAGGCATTCCCACATCTCGGTGGAGGTGACTTCACGTGCGCCACGGGCGTTTTCACGTGCCGCCGAGATGGACTCGACGATGGAGCAGCCGCCGTCGGTGTCGCGGCTGAACGCCACGAGGTCGGTCAGTGACCATACGTCCAGCGCCTCCTTCGGAGGCTTCATCCCGAGCACGCGCAACAACACCCGAGAGGCGTGGTCGGGGTCGACGCTGGAATCTTCCAGCAGCTGGTGCACCGTGACGTCGAGGATTCGCGCCGTATCGTCGGCCCGCTCGACGTAACGGCCGATCCAGAAGAGCGATTCGGCGTTGCGCGCGAGCATCAGTCCACCACCGCCTGTTGTTGTTGCTGTTGCTGTTGCTGGTTCTGCGGGCCTTGCTGCTGGCTCATCAGGCCGACGCCCTGCTGCTGTTGTTGCTGCTGGGTAGAACCGGCGCCGTCGCCGTTGCGCTCGGCTGCCGCCTTGGGCGCCTTGGGCAGTGCCCGAACCACTTCGGCGGCACCGAGTTCACGGTCGGCGACCGAGGTGCGCGAGGCCAGCACCCAGGTGTCCTTCGATCCGCCGCCCTGGCTGGAGTTCACCACCAAGGACCCTTCCGGCAGGGCGACGCGGGTCAGTCCTCCGGGCAGTACCCACACGTTGTCGCCGTCGTTCACCGCGAAAGGGCGCAGATCCACGTGACGCGGCGCCAGATTGTCGTCGATCTGGGTGGGCACCGTCGACAACTGGACCACCGGCTGGGCGATCCAACCGCGAGGATCTGCGCGCACCTTCTTCGAGATCGCGGCCAGTTCCTTCTCCGACGCGTCCGGACCGAACACGATGCCGTAGCCCCCCGACCCCTCGACAGGTTTGATCACCAGTTCGTCGATGCGGTCCAGCACTTCTTCGCGCTCGTCGTCGAGCCAGCACCGGAAGGTGTCGACATTGGCCAGCGCCGGCTTTTCGCCCAGGTAGTACTCGACCATGGTCGGCACATAGGTGTAGACCAGCTTGTCGTCACCCACCCCGTTGCCGACGGCGCTGGAGATCACCACGTTGCCGGCTCGCGCCGCGTTCAGCACGCCCGCGACACCCAGCACCGAGTCCGGTTTGAAGTGCATGGGGTCCAGGAACTCGTCATCAATACGGCGGTAGATGACGTCCACCTGGCGCTCGCCTTCGGTGGTGCGCATGTAGACGGTGTTGTCACGGCAGAACAGGTCGCGCCCCTCGACCAGCTCGACCCCCATCTGACGGGCCAGCAGGGAGTGCTCGAAGTACGCCGAGTTGTAGACGCCGGGGGTGAGAACCACCACCGTCGGGTCGGCCTCGTTGGTGGCCGCCGACTTGCGCAGGGCGCGCAGCAGATGCGACGAGTAGTCACCGACGGCGCGCACCCGGTGGGAGGCGAACAGGTTCGGGAACACCCGCGCCATGGTTCGGCGGTTCTCCATGACGTACGAGACACCCGACGGAGAGCGCAGGTTGTCCTCCAACACCCGGAAGGTGCCCTGACCGTCGCGCACCAGGTCGATACCGGCGACGTGGATGCGCACCCCGTTGGGCGGGACGATGCCGACGGCCTCGCGGTGGAAATGCTCACACGAGGTGATCAGGCGGCGAGGGATCACGCCGTCGCGCAGGATCTCCTGATCGCCGTAGATGTCATCGAGGTACATCTCCAGCGCCTTGACCCGCTGGGTGATGCCACGCTCCAGCCGGGACCATTCCGCCGCCGAGATCACGCGCGGTACGAGGTCCAGCGGGAAGGGGCGTTCCTGGCCGGACAGCGAGAACGTGATGCCCTGGTCGATGAACGCGCGACCCAGCGCGTCGGAGCGGGCCGCGAGCTCGGAGGCATCCGACGGCGCCAGCTCGGCGTAGATGCCCTTGTACGGTCCCCGCACAGCGCCCTGGGCATCGAACATCTCGTCGAACGCTTGGTCATAGGACCCACGTTTGTTGTAGCCGTCGAAGATCTGCTCGTGTTTTTTGGACGCCGCCGAAGCGTTGCGCGACTGGCGTCCGGTCTCGCTGGGCAAGGTTCGAAGGCTCACCTGTCACATGCTGCACTACGAACGCCGTTTCGGCAGGTTAGTACGCTCGACTTTGGGATATCGGGGACCCTGCTGGTAACCTGAACAGTCGCTGCCCGCCGCCGGGCGCGCTGGCACCTGAACACTGGGGTGCCCGAAACCAGTCTTGACGAGAAAGTACGAAGGAACTCACGCGTGGCCAACATCAAGTCGCAGCAGAAGCGCATCCTCACCAACGAGCGCGCCCGACTGCGCAACCAGTCGGTGAAGTCCGCGCTTCGCACGGCTGTCCGCGGATTCCGGGAAGCCGTCGAAGCCGGTGACAAGGAAAAGGCCGGCGAGCTGCTGGCGTCCACCAGCCGCAAGCTCGACAAGGCAGCCAGCAAGGGCGTCATCCACAAGAACCAGGCCGCCAACAAGAAGTCGGCACTGTCCCTGGCGCTCAACAAGATCTGAGTACCTGAACCTGCTCAAAGGCAGCCCGCCACTGGCGGGCTGCCTTCGTGTTTCTCCGGTCAGCCCCGTCCGGCCGCGGCGATCTCGGCCACCTTGCGGACCGCCGCCTCCAGCGCATAGTCCGCATCCGCGGCCGCGCCCTTGACGTCCGCATTGAGTGCCGCCACCAACCGGATGGCGTCGGCCACCCCGTCACGTGACCATCGCCGGGACTGCTTCTGCGCCTTCTGGATGCGCCACGGCGGCATCCCCAGTTCGGAAGCCAACCGGTAGGGGTCTCCCGACAACGGCCCCACCCGCGCAATGGTGTGCACGGCTTCGGCCAGCGCATCGGCCAGCACCACGCGCGGTTCGCCGCTGAGCATCGCCCAGCGCAGTGCCTCGGCCGCCCCTTGGACGTCACCGAGGACCGCCTTGTCGGCGATGTCGAACCCCTTCACCTCGGCTTTGCCGCTGTGGTAGCGGCGCACCGAGGCGGCGTCGACGCGGCCGTCGGTGTCAGCGACGAGTTGTGAACAGGCCGAAGCCAATTCACGGACATCGGAGCCCACGGCATCGATCAACGCATTCACCGTGTCCTCGTCCACCTTGACCCGCAGCGCACGGAACTCGCGGCGCACGAAGTCGACACGTTCACCGGGCTTGGTGATCTTGGCGCACGGGTGAACCTCGGCGCCCAGGTCCTTGAGCTGCCCGGCCAGCGCTTTGGCCCGGCCGCCGCCGCTGTGCACCACCACCAGCATGGTGCCCTCCGGCAGTTCGCCTGCCACCGAGGCGATCAGCGCCACGGCCTCCTTGCCGGCCTCCGCAGCGGCCTCGAGCACCACCACCCGCTCATCGGCGAACAGCGACGGGCTCAGCAGCTCGGCCAGCTCACTGGTGCTGACCTCACCGGCGCGCAGACGATCCACCGGCACGTCACGGGTTCCGGCGAGCTTGCGCGCCTGGGCGAGCACCGCCGTGATGGCCCGCTCGACCAGCAGCTCTTCCTCACCCAGGATCAGATGTAGTCCTCGAACCTGTTGGCTCACCGCACGATCGTTTCACGTCGGGCTGACACTCAGCCGCCCAGGCATCCCGCCGCCGCCCACGCCAGCAGACACACCGTCGCGGCGGCGGCCACGAGCCGGAACCCGCGGGTGCGCCACAGCAACACCGCTGCCACCACCGCAGTACCCATGACGAGGGCACCGCCGGGACCGGACGGCACCGACACCGAGGCGTTCGGGACATCTGCACCGAGGTGCGCCACGTGCAGCAGCCACCACAGCTCCGGACCGGTGAAGCGGATCAGCAACCCGGCCGCCGACGGTACGACCGGTGCGAGTGCCGCGGCGGCGGTGCCCAGCACGGTGATGGGCGCGATCACCGGAGCGACGAGCACATTGGCCGCCACCGACACCAGGCTGAGGCTGCCGGAGAGCCCGGCGATCAGCGGCGCGGTGACCAGCTGCGCTGCCAACGCCACGCACAGCGCGTCCGCAACCGGCTTCGGCCAGCCCCTGGCCACCAGCCGACGCGACCACAGCGGCGCCAGCACCACCAACGCGGCGGTGGCCGACACCGACAGCGCGAATCCGATGTCGACCGCCAACTGCGGAGCCACGGCCAGCAATCCCACCACCGTGGCCGCCAGCGCCGGAATGGCCTGCCTGCGCCGCGCCGACACCACCGCCACCAACGTGATGGCACCCATCACCGCTGCCCGCAACACACTGGCGGTGGGTTGCACCACCACCACGAACGCCACCAGCATCAGCGCGGCCAGCATCACCGCGATGCGTGGCCCGACGATCGCCGCCGACAGCAGAACCGCTCCGCAGACAATCGTGACGTTGGCGCCGGAGACGGCGGTCAGATGCGTCAGTCCGGCTGTTCTGAAGTCGGCCACGATGTTCTGCGGCAGCACCGAGGTGTCACCGAGGACCAACGCGGGCAGCAGAGCGGCCTGGTCGGCAGGCAGCACGGCGCGTGCGGACTCGGCCAGCAAGCTGCGGAGGTGCTGGGCGCCGCGCTGTACCGCTGTCGCCGGGCCGACGGTCGGGCGGCCCGAGACGGTGAGCACCGCGACGGTGAGATCTCGACGGGTTGGTGGGCCCACCCTGGCCGACAGCCGTACCGACTGTCCCGCGGTGACCGCGCCGAAGGAGCTGACCGAGGCGAAAATGACTACCCTGCCTCGCATTTCGCTGTCGCGGTGCAGCCGCAGGTCGGCCTTGATCAACATTCGGCCGTTGCCCAACACGCGTGGACTCTCGGTGACCAGCACGGTGACCTCGGTCTGCCGGCCGACGCTCTGCAGGATCGGGTGGTGCTCAACCGCGTTGTCCCGCAACGTCACTGCGATGCCGAAGCCGGTGCCGATGACGGCCGCGGCCAGCACCGCCGTGTACACCGCACGTCGTCCGGTATCGGGCGCGCGCTGCCGTAGCAGCGCGGCCACACCTGCGACCCCTGCGCTGACCACCGTCGCCATCACCCCGGCCTGCCACACGATGCCCGCCGCGGTGACCGCCCAGGAGGTCGCCGCCGCCGGCACCAGCCGCAGGTCGTACCGAGTGGCCTCCTCGGGCGTCACACTGTGACGAGGTCCCGCAGCTTGTCGAGCCGGGCAGGCCCGATGCCGTCGACCTCACCGAGTTGCTCGACGGTGCCGAACGGGCCGTTGGCGTCCCGCCAGGCGATGATGGCCGCTGCGGTCACCGGACCGACGCCGGGCAGGGTGTCCAGCTGTTCGGCGGTGGCGGTGTTCAGATCCACCTGGCCCACACCCTGGGCGGGCGACGGGCCGGCCGCCGGGGCCGCGGACGGGTCCGGGGCCACCGAACTACCCAGCGCGGCTTGCTGACCGGGCAGCGGCGCGATTCCGACCACCACCTGTTCACCGTCGGCAACCCGCCTGGCCATGTTGAGCCCGAGGGTGTCGGCGCCATCGGTGACACCGCCGGCGGCGGCCAAGGCATCGGCCACCCGCGCGCCCGCAGTCAACGTCACCAGGCCGGGCTTGTGCACCAGGCCCACCACACTGACGATCACCGACGTGTCCTGCGGCGGCGGACTGGTCGACGACACCATCTCCACAGCAGGCAGATTCGCCGCGGCCACCGGCGGAGGTTCGTCGCGGATCAGGGTGAACACGGTGATCAGCACAGCGATGGCGGCCACGCCCCCCAACGCCCATGCACCGGCCCGGCCGGGGTCGGCGCGCGCGGACTCCCACCAGCTGCGCGGCTCGGCATCGGGCACCCACCGGGGCAGCAGGTCCTTGGGATCATCGGCGGCCGGTTCGGGTTCCTCGGAAGCCTCGGCGAGGCGGCGACGCAGTCGCTGGGTGGGCAGTTCAGTCGGCATGTGCCCGACCGTAGGTGCGGGCCCGGACAGATCGCCGGCCCCGGATCGTGATCTGTGGATGACCGCGCAACTGTGGATGAACCCGGTTTCGGCCCGTCTCGCCGATCCGAGCAGACATACTCACCAAAAGTGTCTACTACCGGGAGTGCCGATGACAGCCGCGATCAGGGTTCTGCAGTGGACCACGGGGAACATCGGCCGACGGTCGCTGCACGCGATCATCGGCCGCCCCGACATGGAACTGGTCGGGGTGTACGCGCATGGCGAGGACAAGGTGGGGCGAGACGCCGCCGAGCTGGCGGGCTGGCCCGAGCCCACCGGGGTGCTGGCCACCAACGACATCGACGCTCTGCTGGCACTGGACGCCGACGCGTGCTGTTACAACCCACTGTGGCCCAGCGTCGACGAGTTGGTGGCGCTGTTGGAGAACGGCGTGAACGTGTGCACCAGCGCCGCCTGGATCACCGGCGGCAAGCAGACGCCCGCCGACCGTGAGCGCATCCTGACCGCTTGTGAGACAGGCAAATCCACCATCTTCGGCAACGGGGCCCACCCGGGCATGACGAACATGGTCGGCATGGTTCTCTCGGGTTCCTGCGAACGCGTCGACGAGATCCGGATCACCGAGTCGGTGGACTGCTCCACCTACGAATCGGCGGGTACGCAGTCGGCCATGGGATTCGGTCAGGATCCCGACACCCCGGACCTGGCCGAGAGCGTGCGCCGGGAGAGCGAGGTGTTCGCCGAATCGGCGGCCATGATGGCCGACGCCATCGGCGCCCAGCTGGATCGGATGACCTTCGACGTGCAGTTCACCGCCGCCACCGCCGACACCGACCTGGGCTTCATGAAGATCCCCGCGGGCACCGTCGGCTCCGTGTACGGCTACCACCGCGGCTGGGTCGGCGAGCGCAATGTCGTCAGCGTCGGATTCAACTGGACCATGGGCGATCACGTCACGCCCCCCAAGCCGCTGGAGCACGGTCACGTCATCCAGGTGTTCGGCGTGCCCAACATGCGTACCGTGGTGCACTGCCTGCCGCCGAGAGACTGGACCGAACCCGGCTTCATGGGCCTGGGGATGATCTACACCGCGATGCCGGTGACCAACGCGGTCCCCGCCGTCGTCGCGGCGGCACCCGGCATCGTCACGCTCAAGGACCTGCCCCCGGTCACGGGCCGCTTCCGTTAGGGATTTGGGCGTGATTACCGTCGGTGAGCGACCGGATTCACGCCCAAATCACAGGGAGACGACGACGGCCAGGGCGCCGGCGCCGACGTGCAGCGCCAGCACCGGGCCGAGGTCGGTGACCATCGGGGCGTCGCAGTTGGGCAACCGCGAGCTCAGAGCCGACGCCAGCTCCTCGGCCGCGGCCGGGTCGGCCACATGATGCACGGCCAGCGCTGCCGGTGCGTCTCCGACCAGCTCGCACACCTTGTCCTGCATGGCCATGACGGCCTTGGATGCCGTTCGGACACGTTGGGCCAGAACCAATTTACCGTCCTCGATCCGTAGCAACGGCTTGAGCGACAGCGCGGTCCCGAGCCATGCCGCGGCACCGCCGATGCGGCCGCTGCGGCGCAGGTTGTCCAGTCGGTGCACCACGATGAAACCGTGACAGCCGCGCACCGCGGCCTCGGCGGCCACTCCCACCTCATCCAGGCTCGCCCCGTCGGCGGCCGCCTTGGCAGCGGCCAGTGCCACGAAGCCGGTTCCCATCGCGGTGGATCGGGAATCGAGGACGCGCACGCTTCCGCCGAACTGCTGGGCGGCCTGTTGGGCGGCCCCGAAGGTGCTGGACAACGCCGCGGACAGATGCACCGCCAGCACGCCGTCACCGCCGCTTTCCTCCAGCGCACTGGTGTAGGCGGCGCTGAGTTCGGTCAGTGTGGCACCTGCGGTCGAGGCGGCGCGTTCGTGGATGTCTTCGGGGACGTCGTCGACACCGTCGGACAGGTCGTCCTCGTCGACGAGGATGTGCAGTGGCACCACCCGGATACCGTGTGCGTCAGCCAGTTCCGCGGGCAATCGTGCCGAGGAGTCGGTGACGACGATGACGGCCACGGTCAGCCACCAGCGTGCACGCCGGCGGTGGCCAGCGCTTCGAGCATCAGATCAGCGACGGCTCGGTGTCCCTCGAAGTTCCAGTGGATACCGTCAGGGTTGCCGCGGCCGGCGTAGATATGTTCGGCCACAGCCTCTTTGAGGTCCACCAACGGGATGTCGTGCTCACCGGCCCATGTGGTCAACGCCGCGACGGTGCCCGGACGGCCATGGTGGGCCCTGCCGTACGTCTCGGCGATGTGCACGCTCGGCAGCGAGGCCACCATCGGAATGCCAGGACGGTTGAAATCGATGGCACCGCGCGTCATCTCGAGGTACTCGACCGACAGGGCCGGCGGCAACGCCGCGGGTGCATACGGCGACAGCCGCGGCTGCAGCCAGCCGTAACCCTCACGCACCCACCGGCGCAACCGCGGGGGCCGGACGTACCGGATCAGTTCACGCAGGGCCGTGGGTAGCGGCGACGGCAGTGAGTCCATACCACCGGTCGCGAAGATCACCGCCCCCGCGCGCGGTAACGCGGCCCACGATCGCGGGTCCTGGGTGGCGGCCCACCAGACGTCACGGCAGGTCCACCCGATGCGTCCGATCAGTTCCAACTGCCAACCCAGTCGGTCGGCAACAAGATTCGGCCAAATCCTCGGATCGTCGGCAGGCAAACCGCCCGCGGGCCCGTAGTAGGCCAGCGAGTCGGCGAAAACCAGAAGCGTCCGCTCAGAGGACATCGTTGGCGACCTGCGCCGAAGCATTCCAGACGTCGAGTCGCCACTTGACATCGTCCGCGTCGGCCGCCGAATGCCCGGACAGCTGCACCCAGCTGGCGTTACCCATCCCACCCAGGATCGGCCAATTGTCCACCGGGATGTCGAGCACTGCCGCTGTCAGCGCCGCGATCAGGCCACCGTGAGCCACCAGCACCACCGGCCGATCAGCGTCACCGTCGCTGTCTGATCCCCATTCGGGTTGTCCGGCAACCAGTTCGGCGACCAGTGGCAGACTGCGTGCGGCGACGTCGACGCGGCTCTCACCACCGTGGGGCGCCCAGCGGGCGTCGTCGCGCCAGGCCAGCCGGGCACCCGGGGCGATCTCGTCGACCTCGAGGTGATTGAGGCCCTGCCAGTCGCCCAGGTGGGTCTCCCGCAGGCGGGTGTCCACACCGACGGTCAGCCCGGTGCGCTCCCCCAGCGCCACCGCGGTGTCGTAGGCGCGGCGCAGGTCCGAGGACACGATGAGCAGCGGCTGCCGCTTGGCCAACACCTCGGCGGCGGCCACCGCCTGGCTGCGGCCCAGCTCGGTCAGGTCGGTGTCGATCTGGCCCTGCATGCGGCTGCCCGCATTCCATTCGGTCTGGCCGTGCCGCAGCATCACGAGTCGACGGATCCGGCGGGAGCTCACTTGTCGGCCTCCCCGTCGACGTCGCCGAGGTCCACCTCGATCACGGGACAGTCCTTCCACAACCGGTCCAGCGCGTAGAAGTCGCGTTCGTCGCGGTGCTGGACATGCACCACGATGTCGACGTAATCGAGCAGAACCCAGCGGCCCTCCCGTGTGCCCTCGCGGCGGGCCGGCTTGTGCCCGGCCAGCCGCATCTTCTCTTCCACTTCATCGACGATGGCATTGACCTGCCGGTCGTTGGCACCCGAGGCCAGCACGAAGCAGTCGGTGATGACCAGCTGTCCGGACACGTCGATGACCACCACATCCTCGGCGATCTTGGCCGCGGCGGCCCGGGCGGCGACTTCTGCCATCGAAATGGCTTCGTCGGTGGCTGTCACACGATCTCCTGATTCGTCTTGGCCAGTCTGCGGCCGAGTGGGGTGGCGGGGTCCGGCTGATAGAGCCCGCGTTTGGACACGTACTGGACCACACCGTCGGGCACCAGGTACCAGATCGGGCGTGAGGCCTCGGCGCGACGACGGCAGTCCGTCGACGAGATGGCCAAGGCCGGGATCTCGACGAGCGACAACGCATCCGAGGGCAGCTCGGCCTGGGCGGCTTCGATGTGCTTGCCGTTGAGCTCGAACCCGGGCCTGCTGACGCCGACAAAGCGGGCCATCGAGAACAGGTCCTCCCAGTTCTGCCAGGACAGGATCGAGGCCAGGGCATCGGCGCCGGTGATGAAGAACAGGTCGGAGTCGGGGTTCGACGCCTGCAGATCGCGCAGGGTGTCCTTGGTGTAGGTCTTGCCGCCCCGCTCGATGTCGACGCGGCTGACCGAGAACCGCGGATTGGAGGCGGTGGCGATGACCGTCATCAGATACCGGTCCTCGGCCGCGGTGACGCGGCGGCCGGCCTTCTGCCAGGGCTGGCCGGTGGGCACGAACACCACCTCGTCGAGGTCGAAGAGATCGGCCACCTCACTGGCGGCCACCAGGTGCCCGTTGTGGATGGGATCGAACGTCCCGCCCATCACACCCAGCCTGCGTCGAGTCACGAATAGGCAGCTTACGGCAGCCGCCGAAGCGTCGAGATCGACGTTTTGCCACCGCGCACTCGCACAAACGGGCCCATCCGCCGGTTTCGGCGCTCAGACCGGAAGGAGCTGGTCGATCACCGACGCCAACTGCTTGGCCGAGCGGCACTCGTGCATGGTGATGACCTCCTGGTAGCGCGGCACGGCAGAGTCGCCGCTGCCCCACAGGTGCTTGGGCTCGGGATTGAGCCAGTGCGCATGCCTGCTGGAGGACACCATCTGGGTCAGCAGTTCGGTCTGCGGGTTGCGGTAATTGGTGCGGCCGTCGCCGAGGATCAGCAGGGAGCTGCGCGGTGAAAGCACATTCGGAAAACCCGTGGTGAACGAGCTGAACGCGTGCCCGTAGTCGCTGTGCCCGTCGCGGGTGTACACGCCCGCTTCGCGGGTGACGCGCTGCACGGCGATCGCCAGGTCGGCTTCCGGGCCGAACATGTGGGTGACCTCGTCGGTGGTGTCGATGAAGGCGAACACCCGCACCCGGGAGAACTGCTGACGCAGCGCGCTGACCAACAGCAAGGTGAAGTGGCTGAACCCGGCCACCGAACCGGACACGTCGCACAGCACCACCAGCTCCGGGCGGGCGGGCCGGGGTTTGCGCAGCACCACGTCGATCGGCACGCCGCCGGTGGACATGGATTTGCGCAACGTCTTGCGCAGGTCGATCTGCCCGGACCGGTGGCGACGACGTTTGGCGGCCAGCCGGGTGGCAAGGGTGCGAGCCAGCGGCTGGACGGTCTTGCGCATCTGACGCAGCTGGTCACCGGAGGCACGCAGGAACTCGACGTTCTCACTGAGCTGCGGGATGCCGTACATCTGGACATGGTCACGGCCGAGTTGTTCGGCGGTGCGCCGCTTCGTCTCCGACTCCACCAACTGACGGATCTGACTGACACGTTGGGCAGCAAGAGATTTGGCAATCTCCTCCTGCGACGGGGTGGGTTGCTCGCCGTAGCCGGCCAATAACCCGGCCAACAGCTTGCCCTCGAGTTCGTCGAGCCCGATAGCCCGCAGAGTCTGATACGACGAATACGACGGGCCACGACTGGAGTTGTACCGGCCGTAGGCCTCCACGATTTGGGCGATCATCGCAGCCAGCCGCTGGTCCAGCTCGGCCGGATCCTTGTTGTCGGACAACAGGTCGGCCAGCATGCCCCGCATGGCCTCGACGTCCTCCGGCGGCAGCTGCGGCGCGGCGTCCCGACCGTCCTGCGGTGGCTCCAGAACCGTCCGGTCGCCGAGCGCGGCCGGCCACCAGAGATCGAACATCGCGTCGTAGGTGTCGCGATGATCGGAGCGTCGCAGCAGTGCGCACGCCAAGCCCTCCCGCAGCACCTCTCGGTCGCCGAGTCCGAGAGTGGACAGCACCTGGCCGGCGTCGACGGTTTCCGACGGTCCGACGGCGATCCCGGAGCGACGCAGCGCCTCGACGAACCCGACGAGATGGCCCGGCAACCCGTGGGGAGCCAGGGGTTGTGCGGGGTGGGTTCGGCGGACGGCCATCAGTTGAGCCGCAGTTCCCCGGCGGCCTTCTGCTGATCGGACTGGTGCTTGAGCACCACGCCGAGAGTGGCCGCGATGGTGGCGTCGTCGATGGTGTCCATGCCGAGCGCCAGAACGGTGCGGCCCCAGTCGATGGTCTCGGCCACCGACGGCAACTTCTTGAGCTGCATCCCGCGCAGCACACCGATGATGCGCACCAGCTCCTCGGCCATCCGATCCGGCAACTCGGGCACCCGCGACAGCAGGATCCGGCGCTCCAGGTCGGCGTCGGGGAAATCGATGTGCAAGAACAGGCAGCGCCGCTTGAGCGCCTCCGACAGTTCGCGGGTGGCATTGGAGGTCAGCACGACGAACGGCTTGCGCTCGGCGCGGATGGTACCCAGCTCGGGGACCGTGACGGCGAAGTCCGAGAGCACCTCCAGCAGCAGGCCCTCGATCTCGATGTCGGCCTTGTCGGTCTCGTCGATCAGCAGCACCGTCGGGTCGGTACGCCGGATCGCGGTCAGCAGCGGCCGTGACAGCAGGAACTCCTCGCTGAACACGTCATCGCGAGTCTGATCCCAGTCACCCTGGGCCGCCAGGTTGCCCGTCTGGATGCGCAGGATCTGCTTGGCGTGGTTCCACTCGTAGAGCGCCCGAGCCTCGTCGACCCCTTCGTAGCACTGCAGGCGTACCAGCTCTGAGCCCGTCGATTGTGCCACCGCCCTGGCCAATTCGGTCTTGCCGACCCCCGCGGGCCCCTCGACCAGCAGCGGTTTGCCCAGCCTGTCGGCCAGGAACACCGCGGTGGCGGTGGCCGTGTCGGGCAGGTAGCCGGTTTCGGCCAGCCGCCGGGCCACATCGTCGATATCGGCGAACAGAGGTGTCGCAGTGGTCAACTCAAAGCTCCTGTGCTGTCAGGTAGGTCGGGTCTGGCCGTCTCCCCAGACGATCCACTTGGTCGAGGTCAGTTCGGGCAGGCCCATGGGTCCACGGGCATGCAATTTCTGGGTGGAGATCCCGATCTCGGCGCCGAAGCCGAACTGCTCACCGTCGGTGAAGGAGGTCGACGCGTTCACCATCACTGCGGCGGCATCAACCTGGTCGGTGAAACGTTGCGCCGCAGCCAGATCCGCGGTGACGATGGCTTCGGTGTGCCCGGTGCCGTACTCGTTGATGTGGGCGATGGCACCGTCGACGCCGTCGACCACCGCGACGGCGATGTCCATCGACAGGAATTCCGCGCGCAGGTCTTCCTCCGAGGGGTCCAGATGGGTGGTGACACCCGCCTTCTGCAGTGCCTCCACCATTCGCGGCAGCGCTGTTTCGGCGATGGCGGAGTCCATCAGCAGCGTCTCGGCAGCGTTGCACACGCTGGGGCGCCGAGTCTTGGCATTGAGCAGGATGCGTTCTGCCATATCCAGATCCGCATCCGCGTGGATGAACACGTGGCAGTTGCCCACCCCGGTCTCGATGGTGGGCACCAGCGCGTCGCGGATCACCGCGTTGATCAGGCCGGCGCCGCCCCGTGGAATCACCACGTCCACCAGTCCCCTGGCCTGGATCAGATGGGTGACCGAAGCGCGGTCCTCGCTGGGCAGCAGCTGCACCGCATCGGCGGGCAGCCCTTCGGCGACCAGAGCATCGCGCAACACCGACACCAAAGCGGCGTTCGAGTTGGCCGCTGACGAACTACCGCGCAGCAGTGCGGCATTGCCGCTCTTGAGGGTCAGACCGAAGGCGTCGACGGTGACGTTCGGCCGGCCTTCGTAGACGATGCCGACCACGCCGAGCGGAACCCGCTGCTGGCGCAACCGCAGCCCGTTGGGCAGCGTGCGTCCGCGCAGCACCTCACCTACCGGGTCGGGCAGTCCGGCCACCTGACGCAGGCCCGCGGCGATGCCGTCGACACGTTGTGGGTTGAGCGCCAGGCGGTCCAGCATGGCCTCCGACGTGCCCGCCGCGCGGGCGGACTCGAGGTCCTTGACGTTGGCGGCGATGATCTCGTCGCGGTGGGCGAGCACGGCGTCGGCCGCGGCGTGCAGAGCACGGTCCTTCACGACGGTCGACAGTGTGGCCAGCAGGCGGCCGGCCACCCGGGCCCGCTTGGCGGCGTCGTGCACGGTCTCCCGCAGTCCTGTGAGCGTCGGCGCTTCCAGACTCATTAGCCCAGCTTATCGGGCATACCAGGATTGAGCCGACCGCACCCCGTCCACAGCAGGAGCGACGGTAAATTCGCGGCATGGATGTGGTTGCCGTCTACGCGTCAGCGGCCCGGGGATTCACCGACCTGGTACGACGCATTCCGGCCGAGGCGTTCGCCGGTCCCGGCCTGGGTGACTGGGATCTGCGGGCGCTGGTCGGGCATACCTCGAGGTCGCTGACCACCGTGATCACCTACCTGGATGCCCCCGCTGAGCGGGTCGACATCGACGGGCCGGTGGCGTACTACCAGATGGCTGCGGAGTTCGCGGCGGACGAAGGGGCGGCGGGCGTACTCGAGCGGGGCCGACGTGCCGGTGTCGAATTGGGCGCCGACCCGGGAACTGCGGTGGACGCGCTGGCGGCCGAGGCACTGGCCAAGCTGGCCGGCCGGGGCGACGACCTGATCTCCGTCCTCGGTGGCGCCGGGATGCGGCTGTCCGGCTACCTCCCGACGCGAGTGTTCGAGCTGACGGTGCACGGGTTCGACATCGCCGACGCCACCGGTCTGCCCTTCTCCCCACCCGACGACGCGTTGCTCCTCGCGACCTCGTTGAGCACAGGCATCGCCGTCGCGACGGGTCACGCAGAGGTGGTGCTGCGGGCGCTGACCGGCCGAGCCGGCCTACCCACGGGATTCTCGGTGACGGTATGAGCTGGTCCTGACCAGCTATTCTGTGGTTCACGAGGGAGGAAGTCATGGGCTCGAGCGGTACCGGCAAGCGGGTCGGGGTGATCAGCAAGGACCAGCGCGAGCAGGAGGAGTTCCTGTTGCGTTACGGCAGCAAGGCTGACAAGAAGCGGATCAGGCAGCTGCGCGCCGACCGCGCGGCGGCCTACGCCGAACGCGAAGCCAAGCGCGACGCCAAGCGCTCGTGAAACACTCGATCGCCGTGGTCGGCAGCGTCAACATGGACGTGGTGTTCGACGTGGGCACCCTTCCCAAGCCCGGCGAGACGGTGCTGGGCTCGTCGGTGCGGTCGGTACCCGGCGGCAAGGGCGGCAACCAGGCCATCGCCGCGGCCAGGGCCGGTGCCCAGGTGCAGATCATCGCCGCTGTCGGCCAGGACGCCAACGGCGCTCATCTTCGAGAGCACCTGGCCGACAACGGCATCGGACTTGACGGCTTGATCACCCTGCCCGGCCCCAGTGGCACCGCAGCCATCGTCGTCGACTCCCACGGCGAGAACATGATCGTCGTCGCACCGGGCGCCAACGGACACCTGACGCTGGATTCGCAACCGCTGCGCGACATCGTCGCCGACTGCGACCTGCTGCTGCTGCAACTCGAGATCCCGCTGAGCACAGCACTGGTGGCTGCCCGCCAGGCCAGGGCGTCGGGTGCCACGGTGATGGTCAACGCGTCCCCGGCCGGCGGGGACGCTCAGCTGCTCGCCGAGCTGGCAGCCCTCACCGATGTGGTGATCGTGAACGAATCCGAAGTGCAGCACTGGCATTGGCCCGTTGCACACATGGTGATCACCCGCGGCGCGCGGGGTGCGACGTACACCGGTGACGACCAGGAATTCGAGGTGCCCGCTCCCGCAGTCGAAGCACTGGACACCACCGGTGCCGGTGACGTGTTCGCCGGGGTGCTGGCAGCCGGCTGGAGTGCCGACCGCCACCACGCGCTGCGGCGGGCGTGCGCGGCCGGTGCGCTGGCAACGCTGGTGCCGGGCGCCGGGGATTGCGCCCCGTACGACGAGACCATCGAGGATGCCCTGGCGCGCGACTGAACGCCGCCGATCACCGGTGCGCTCAGACGGTGACGACCCCCGCCAACGCAGCCGAAAGGGCGCCCTCGGACAGTGGATCATCCGAGAGCCCGCCCGACAGGTAGGCGTCGTAGGCCCCCAGCTCCAGCAGCCCGTGCCCTGAGAGTCCCACCACGATCACCTGCTCGCCACCGGCGACGGCTTCACGACGCGCCTGGGCCAGCGCGTGCGCCGACTCAGGTGCCGGGACAATACCCTCGGTGCGGGCGAATTGCATTGCCGTCTCGAAGCATTCATTCTGCGGCAGCGCGACGGCCTCCAGCAGCCCCTCGGCCACCGCGTGGGACACCAGCGGCGCCATGGCGTGGTAACGCAGGCCGCCGGCGTGGATGGGCGAGGGCACGAAGTCGTGGCCGAGGGTGTACATCTTCATCAGCGGGGTCATGCCGCCGGTATCGCCGAAGTCGTACCGATACTCACCCCGGGTCAGCGACGGGCACGACGTCGGCTCGACGGCCAGCAGCCGCGGCGACCGGGTGCCCGCCAACTTCTCCCGCAGGAACGGAAACGTCAGCCCCGCCAGGTTGGAACCACCACCGGCACAGCCGATCACCAGGTCAGCGCCATCCTCACCGGCTAGCGCCAGCTGCTTGATGGCTTCCTCACCGATGACAGTCTGATGCAGCAGCACGTGGTTGAGCACCGAGCCGAGTGCGTATTTGGTGGCGGGGTCCTGGGCGGCGACCTCGACGGCCTCGGAGATCGCGATGCCCAGCGAGCCTGGATGGTCTTGCGCCAGGGAGCGCCCGAATTCGGTGAGCCGGCTGGGCGAACGGTGCACCGTGCCGCCGAACACCTCGATCAGCGTTCGGCGCTGCGGCTTGCCGTCGTACGACGCGCCGACCTGCCACACCTCACACTCCAGTCCGAACAACGCACATGCATAAGCCAGCGCGGTGCCCCACTGACCGGCGCCGGTCTCGGTGGTGAGCCTGGTGGTGCCGTGCAGGCTGTTGTAATACACCTGCGGCACTGAGGTATTGGTCTTGTGCGAGCCGGCCGGTGAGACGCCTTCGTACTTGTAGTAGATGCGGGCCTGGGTACCAAGTGCCTGCTCCCAGCGACGTGCCCGCACCAAGGGTGACGGGCGGTACTGGCGGTAGACCTGACGCACCGGCTCTGGGATCTCGATGTAACGCTCGGCGCTGACCTCCTGCGCGATCAGCTCCGGCGGGAACAGTGCCGCGAGATCGTCGGGGCCCACCGGTTCATGTGTCCCGGGGTGCAGCGGCGGTGGAGGTGGGGTGGGGAGATCCGCGACGATGTTGTACCAGTGCGTCGGCAGCTCCGACTCGTCCAATAGGAAACGGACCTGCTCACTCATGGGCGACAGCCTAACCGGTGCGTGATGTGCGCAGCCCCGGCTACTCCGTGGGCACCTCGCGCTCGATCTCGTCGAGCCAGATACGCGCCGACATGTCCGACGGCGCCCGCCAGTCACCGCGCGGCGAGAGTGCACCGCCGGCAGAGACTTTCGGCCCGTTCGGCAGCGCCGAGCGTTTGAACTGGCTGAACGAGTAGAACCGCTGCACGAAGACCCGCAGCCACTTGCGGATCTCAGCCAGGTCGTAGGAGGGCCGCTTGTCCAGCGGGTAACCCAGCGGCCAGTGACCCGCTTCGGCGTCGCGCCAGGCGTGCCAGGCCAGGAACGCCACCTTGGACGGCCGAAAACCGAAGCGCAGCACCTGGAACAGTGAGAAGTCCTGCAAGGGGTACGGCCCGACCTTGCTCTCGCTGCTCTGGATCACCTCACCTGCTTCGACAGGCACCAACTCGGGGCTGATCTCGGTGTCGAGCACCGAACGCAACACTTCGTCGACGTCGTCGGTGAACTGACCCGATGAGATCACCCAGCGAATCAGATGCTGGATCAACGTCTTCGGCACCCCGCCGTTGACGTTGTAATGCGACATCTGGTCACCGACACCGTAGGTGGACCAGCCCAGCGCCAGCTCGGACAGATCGCCGGTGCCCAGCACGATGCCGCCACGCTGATTGGCCATCCGGAAGAGGTAGTCGGTGCGCAGACCGGCCTGCACGTTCTCGAAGGTCACGTCGTAGACCTTCTCGCCGCGCCCGAACGGATGGCCCATCTCGGTGAGCATCAACGTCGCGGTGTCGCGGATGTCGATCTCCTCGAACGTCACCCCGAGCGCCTTGCTCAGTGCAATGGCATTGCCCTTGGTGTGGTCGCCGGTGGCGAAACCCGGCATGGTGAACGCCAGGATGTCGCTGCGCGGTCGCCCTTCGCGGTCCATGGCGCGGGCGGCCACGATCAGCGCATGGGTGGAGTCGAGCCCGCCGGAGACACCGATCACGACCTTGGGGTAGTTGAGCGCACGCAGCCGCTGCTCCAGCCCCGACACCTGGATGTTGTAGGCCTCGTAACAATCCTGTTGCAGCCGGGCCGGATCGGACGGCACAAACGGGAACCGCTCGAGCTGGCGCTTGAGACCGATGTCGCCGGCGGGCGGATCCAGGGTGAATCCGATGCGCCGGAACCCGTCCACCGCCGCCGCATGGTGGCGCCGGTTGTCGTCGAAGGTGCCCATCCGCAGTCGCTCGGCCACCAGCAGGTCCACGTCGACGTCGGCGACACTGCGCTGCGCTCCTTTCGGGAAGCGTTCCGACTCGGCCAGCAGTGTCCCGTTCTCGTAGATCATCGTCTGGCCGTCCCACGCCAGGTCGGTAGTCGACTCCCCCTCGCCTGCCGCGGCATACACATACGCCGCCAGACAGCGCGCGGACGCCGAGCGAGCCAGCAGCTTGCGGTCGTCGGCCCGGCCGATCGTGATGGGGCTGCCCGAGAGGTTGGCCAACACGGTGGCTCCCGCCAACGCTGCCGTCGCACTGGGCGGCACCGGCACCCACATGTCCTCGCACACCTCGACGTGCAACACAAAACCGGGGACGTCGGTGGCGTCGAACAGCAGATCCGGGCCGAAGGGAACCGTCGCGCCGCCGATGGTGATCTCCCCGGAGATGTCGTCACCGGGGGCGGTCTGGCGCCGCTCGTAGAACTCGCGGTAGGTGGGTAGGTAGGACTTCGGCGCCACCCCGAGCACCGCACCCCGGTGGATCACCACCGCGCAGTTGTAGATCCGGTGCCGGTGGCGCAACGGCGCGCCGACCACCAGAACGGGCAGGAGATCCGCCGAACCGGTGATCACCACACCCAATGCATCGTCGACCGCGTCGAGCAGGGTGTCCTGCAACAGGATGTCCTCGATGGAGTATCCCGAGAGCGTGAGCTCGGGAAACACCGCCAGCCCCACCCCGTCGTCGTGACACTCGCCGGCCGCTTGCAGCACAGCATCGGCATTGGCGCTGGGATCGGCGAGGGTGGTGTGCAGTGTGCAGGCCGACACCCGTACGAAGCCGTGGTGGTATGCGGAGTAGAAGTCCATCACCGTGTCATTCTTCCCGTCGCACTCTGTTTCGAGCATCATTACCGCTTGTCGGTGCCCACACTGTCACCCCGCACACGGCACAATCAAAGTGCGCCGCGGCAAGTCGACGACGAAGGACACGGACAGACACGATGACGGGGAAGGTTGCGCAGTTCGGCGTGCTCGGGCCGCTGCAGGTCACCGTCGACGGCGCACCGATCGCGCTGGGCACCCCGAAACAACGAGCCGTGCTGGCTGTCCTGCTGATCAACCGCAACCGCCCGGTGGCCGTGGAGTCACTGTTGACCGCGGCCTGGGGCGATGACCCGCCGACCGGGGCGCGGGCCAGCCTGCACTCCTACGTCTCCAACCTGCGCAAGCTGCTGGCCACCGCAGGCGCCGGCAAGGACGCCCTGGTTAGCGCGCCTCCGGGCTACCGATTGTCGGTGCCGGAGTCCGACCTGGACCTGGGCCGGTTCGCCGCCGCGAAAGCCGCCGGTGTACGCGCCGCCGCGGCCGGCGAGTTCGCCCTGGCCGGACGGCACCTGTCTGCGGCACTGGCCGAATGGCGTGGCCCGGTCCTGGAGGATCTGGCCGGCTTCGAGTTCGTCGACGGTTTGGCCACCGCACTCAACGAAGACCGGCTGTCGGCCGTCACCGCACACGCCGAGGCCGAGATCGCCTGCGGCCGGGCAGCAGACGTGATCACCGCACTGGAATCGCTGACGGCGGAAAACCCCTTCCGTGAACCCCTGTGGGCACAGCTCATCACCGCCTACTACCTCGACGAACGCCAGCATGACGCCCTGGACGCCTACAGCCGGTTGAAGAACACACTGGCCGAGGAACTGGGCATCGACCCCGGCCCATCCCTGCGCGCACTGCACCAGAAGATCCTGCGGCAGGAGCCCTTGGACGCGCAGGTGAGCGCCCGAACCTCGGCCGTCGGCAGCGTCACCCAACTCGACGCGCACACCGCGCTGTCGGGGGCAGCAGCGGGCGCGTACCTACAGGATCCAGCCGGGCGCCGGTATGCCTTGTTGGCGGTGGCCACGCGGATCGGCCGCCTCGACGACAACGACATCGTGTTGCCGGACGCCAACGTCAGTCGCCACCATGCCGCGGTGATCGACACCGGAACCAGCTACGTGATCAGCGATCTGCGGTCCGCGAACGGAATCGACGTGCAGCACAGCAGAGTGCGCGGCAGCGTCGGCCTGAACGACGGTGACGTGATCCGAATCTGCGACCACACGTTCACCTTTCACATCGGCGACGGATCGTGAACAACCGGGTGGGCTCGCGCATCGGCCCGTACGAGTTGACGCGGTTGCTGGGCCGCGGCGGCATGGGCGAGGTGTACGAGGCCCGCGACACCGCGAAAGACCGCACGGTGGCACTGAAGCTGTTGCCGCCGGAGTTGTCGCACAACTCCACGTTCCGAAAGCGACTGGAACGTGAAGCTCGCTCAGCGGGCAAACTACAAGAGCCGCACGTGGTTCCGATCCACGATTTCGGAGAGATCGACGGGCAGCTGTTCGTCGACATGCGGTTGATCGACGGCGTGGATCTGCGCTCGGTGCTCAACCGCGGCGGGCCCATGCCACCTGCGCGCGCAGTGTCGATCGTGCGCCAGATCGCCTCGGCGTTGGACGCCGCCCACGGCGCCGGAGTCACCCACCGCGACGTCAAACCGGAGAACATCCTGGTGACCGCCGAGGATTTCGCGTATCTGGTGGACTTCGGCATCGCCAATGCGGCCACCGACGACACTCTCACCGAGCAGGGCACCGCCATCGGCACCTTCGCCTACATGGCACCGGAACGCTTCACCAACGACCACGTGGACCAGCGCGCCGACATCTACTCGCTGGCCTGCGTGCTCTACGAATGCCTCACCGGCACAAAGCCTTTCCGCAGCGACAGTGTGAGCGTGCTGATCACCGCGCATCTGATGGAACCCGCGCCGCGACCCAGCCTCGTACTGCCCGGACTACCGCAGACACTCGACGCGGTGGTGGCCCAGGGCATGGCCAAGAATCCCGCCGAGCGCTTTGCCACCGCCGGTGACATGGCGCGGGCCGCCGAGTCCACGCTCTCGTTCGCAGCGCCGCCACCACCACCCGTGCCGGTCAGGCACCGCGGCCGCACGGTGGCTGTCGTACTGGCCGCGGTGGCGGTGCTGGCAGCGGCGGTGGCGGCAACGTGGACGCTGCGTTCGCCCGAAACCGCGGTGACCTCGACGCTGACGATCACCCGCACAGTCACGTCCACCCCGAAGTCCTCGGTCAGCCTGCCCGCGCACGAGGCGGTGACCCCGGTGCAGCGTCGCGTCTTGGCGGCAGTGCCGTCCGGATATCAGTCGTGTGAACCGGTCCGCCCGCCCGTGGCCGACGCGTTGGCCACCGTCGACTGCGGACAGAATGCGATGCCCGGGGGCCCCGCGACCGCCAGGTACTCGCTGTTTCCCACCGTCGAGGCACTCGATTCCGGATTCCGGGCGGCCATCGACGAGGACACCGTGGTGGACTGTCCCGGCGGCAGGCAGTCCCCCGGCACCTGGGACTACGACTCCACGCCCGGCCAAACCGAGGGGTCGGTGGCGTGCGGCGACTTCGACGGCAACCCTGAGGTCGTGTGGACCAAGAGCTCCGATCTGATGCTGGGCATCGCGCAGGGCACCGATCTGGAGACCGTGCACCAGTGGTGGGTGGACTACGTCTGAGCGGGTACGCGACCCACATGAGTGATACCGCCGTCCTCGTGATCGACATGCTCAACGCGTACGAACATCCCGACGCCGACAAGCTGATTCCCAACGTCGAACCGGTCGTGGAGCCGTTGACGGCATTGATCGCCGCTGCGCGCCGGCGCGACGACGTGGACCTGATCTACGTGAACGACAACTACGGCGACTTCACCGCCGACCATCGCGGACTCGTCACGGCGGCACTCGACGGCAATCGTCCTGACCTGGTGAAACCGATCGTGCCCGACGACGGCTGTCGTTTCCTGGTGAAAGTGCGGCACAGTGCGTTCTACGCCACCTCGTTGGGTTATCTGCTCAACCAACTCGGTGTCCGGCGAATCGTCCTCACCGGTCAGGTCACCGAGCAGTGCATCCTCTACAGCGCACTGGATGCCTACGTCCGCCACTTCGACGTGGTCGTGGCCCGAGATTGTGTGGCCGCCATCGACGACGAACTGGGCCGGGCGGCGTTGACGATGATGGAACGCAACATGCGGGCTGAGATCCTGGATGGAGCGGACTGGCCGAGCGCCTACTCTCGATGGAGTGGAAGCACCTGAACTCGTCGCCCTGCTGACCGACCGGCGGGTGGCCGTGCTGACGGGCGCGGGTATGTCGACAGATTCCGGGATTCCGGACTACCGCGGACCCGACTCCCCGCCCAGCAATCCGATGACCATCAAACAGTTCACCTCTGATCCGGAGTTTCGGCAACGGTACTGGGCACGCAATCACGTGGGCTGGCGGCACATGGCCCACACTTCACCCAATGCCGGCCATCGCGCCCTGGCCGCACTGGAGGATGCCGGCGTGGTGACAGGACTGATCACGCAGAACGTCGACCTGCTGCACACCAAGGCCGGTAGCCGCAACGTCGTCAACCTGCACGGGACCTACGCCCAGGTGATCTGTCTGGCCTGCGGGTTCACCATGACGCGCGCGGAGCTGGCCGATGAGCTGGAGGCGCTGAATCCGGGTTTCATCGAGCGCGCCGAGGCGCTCGGCGGCATCGCGGTGGCTCCGGACGCCGATGCGACGGTCACCGACACGTCCAGCTTCCGTTACCTGGACTGTCCGCGTTGTTCGGGCATGCTCAAACCCGATATCGTCTACTTCGGCGAAAATGTGCCCAAAGATCGTGTGGCGCAGGCTTATTCGATGGTCGATCAAGCCGATGCCCTGCTGGTGGCAGGTTCCTCGCTGACGGTGTTCTCCGGTTACCGGTTCGTCCGCCACGCCGCCGCGAACGGCACACCGGTGGCGATCATCAACCGCGGCCCCACCCGCGGCGACGAGCAGGCAACCGTGATCGTCAACAGCGGTTGCTCGGAGATGCTGGCGCTGCTCACCGACGAACTGCGCACGCCCGCATCCTTAGAAGTCGCAGGGAAGTGAGCGGATGCCGTGGACGAAGTTACCCGGCACGTAAGCAGGTTCGCCTGCGCTGATGCCGGGCACGGTGGTCAGTAGTTCGGTGAACAACGCCCGCAACTGGGCCCGAGCCACGTGCGCACCCAGGCAGAAGTGCCTGCCGCCGCCTCCGAATCCGAGATGGGGGTTGGGGTGCCTACCGAGGTCCAGCCGGCCCGGAGTGTCGAACACCTCGGTGTCCCAGTTGCCAGACGAGTAGAACATCACGACCTTCTCCCCCGCCCGCACCGTCTGCCCGCCGACCTCGACATCGGTTGCGGCCGTGCGCCGGAAGGTCATCACCGGCGAGGCCCAACGGATGAACTCTTCGACCGCGGTCCCCATTCGACCGTCGAGATCCTCCAGCAGCCATGCCCGCTGATCCTCGTGCTCGGTCAACGCCTTGAGCGCGTGGCTGGTGGTCTGACGGGTGGTGTCGTTGCCCGCCACCGCCAGCAGCACGAAGAACGCCGACACCTCGGCGTCGCTGAGCCGGTCACCGTCCACCTCGGCGTTCACCAGGCTGCTGATCAGGTCGTCACCCGGCTCGGCCCGCCGCTGGGCGGCCAATGCGCCTGCCACCTGATGCAGATACATCTGGTTCTCCAGCAATACCTCCAGCGGGTTGCGGCCGGCCAGATACACCGGGTCGGCCCAGGACACCAGCGCATCGGCGGCACGGGCCACCTGGTGGCGCTCGGACGCCGGGATGCCCACCATGTCCGACAGCGTGCGGATCGGGAGTTCCTTGGCGCAGTGCTGCACGAAGTCGGCCCCACTGCCGGCCTGCGCGAGTTCGGCGACGATATCGGCGGCGTTGGCCTTGATGGATTCCTCGATGCGCCGGACCTGCCGGGGCGTGAAGGCAGCGTGCACCACTTTGCGAATCATGGTGTGCCGCGGCGCATCCATGGCCAGAAACGACTGCGAGGCCTCCAGCAGTTCCTCGGGGATGTTCTCGAACAGCACGCCCTTGCCGGACAGGAACACCTCGCTGTTGCGGCTGACGGCCACGATGTCGGCGTGCCGTGTGACGGCCCAGTAGCCGCGGTCGGCAGGATCATGCATGAGGGCATCTTCGACCGGCGGGTGCCAGCTGACCGGGCGCTGAGACCGCAGCTGCGCAAAGGATTGTTCACGGTCGGCCGCAGTGGTGGACCAGAACGCCCGCGAGGACAGATCGATCGGGTCGTACGGACGCACGGGCTCTGATGTGATCGAGGACACAGTCATGTGCCGACGATAGGTCTAGACACATTGTCTAGTCAATATGGTGCGGCGAGTTCAGCTCACCCCTCACCCGCCTCGGCGACCGAGCTATTCTTCGGTGATGCCGTCGGTAACACGGAAGCCGCAGGCCAAACGGCAGGAGCGCCGCGAACAGATCGAACGCGACCTCTTGGCCGCCACCGAACGCCTGGTCAACGACGGCGCCAGCTTCACCGAACTGAGCGTCGACCGACTGGCCGGCGAAGCGGGCATCTCGCGCGCCAGCTTCTACATCTACTTCGAGGACAAGGGGCACCTGCTGCGCCGGCTCGCCGGGCACGTGTTCGGTGACCTCGCCGATGGCGCCAAGCAGTGGTGGTCAGTGGCCGCCCGCCGTGACCCCGCCGACGTCCGGGCAGCCATGACGGCGGTGGTCGCCCAGTACCGGCGACACCAGCCGCTGCTGGTCTCCCTCAGCGAGATGGCTGGCTACGACCCCCAGGTGTCGGCGACCTACCGCGAACTTCTGACCGAGATCGCCGGGCAGGTGGTCCGGGTGATCGAGGACGGACAGGCCGCGGGCACCATCCGCGCCGAACTGCCACCGGAGGCGACGGCCACCTCGCTGACCTGGATGGTGGAGCGGTCGTGTCAGCAGAACCTGCCGAACCGGCCCGCCGAGTACGACACGGAGTTGGTCGAGGCGCTGACACAGATCGTCTGGGCCTCGCTGTATCTGTGCGATCCCTGGAGTGCGCCCGACGGGCAACGCCGCTAGCAGGCGACCAGGTCGTCGGCGTGCACGGCAGGGCGGCGCATGTCGGCGGGCAACTCCGAAGTGGAGCGACCCATCATCGATGCCAACTCCACCGCGTCGTAGGCAACCACGCCTCGGGCCACCACGCCACCGTCGGGGCCCTTCAGCTCGATCACGTCGCCGCCGACGAATCGTCCTGCCAGAGCCGTGATTCCAGCGACGAGCAATGACCGCCGACGTTCGATCACAGCCCGTACGGCGCCGTCGTCCAACGTCACACTGCCGGCGGCCTCCGCCGCATAGCGCACCCAGAACCGGCGCGCCGACATCCGGGCGGGCCTGGGCGCGAACACCGTACCCACCGAAGCCTCCGACAACGCGTCGGCGGCATCGGCGGCAGCGGCCAGCAGCACGGGCACCCCGGCGTCGGCGGCCAACAGCGCCGACGACAGCTTCGATGCCATCCCACCGGTGCCCAGATGACTTCCGCGACCGGCGATCACACCGTCCAGATCATCGGGACCCGACACCTCGGGGATAAAACGGGCATCGGCCTTCCTGGGATCGGAATCGTAGAGGCCGTTGATATCCGACAGCAGCACCAGCGCATCCGCACCGATCAGATGGGCCACCAACGCCGAGAGCCGGTCATTGTCGCCGAACCGGATTTCATTGGTGGCCACCGTGTCGTTCTCGTTGACGATCGCCACGGCGTGCAGCGCCCGCAACCGGTCCAGCGTGCGCTGGGCATTGGTGTGCTGCACTCGCATCGAGATGTCATGCGCGGTCAGCAGCACCTGACCGACAGTGCGCTGGTAGCGGGCGAACGCCGCGCTCCACGAATTCACCAACGCCACCTGACCCACACTGGCCGCAGCCTGCTTGGTCGCCAGATCCGTCGGTCGCCTGGGCAATCCGAGCGGCTCGATCCCCGCGGCAATAGCACCGGAGGACACGATGACGACGTCCGAGCCGGCCTTCATCCGCCGCTCGATGGCATCCACCAGGTACTGCAACCGGCCGGCATCAAACACGCCGGTGGGCGTGGTGAGCGCAGTGGTGCCGATCTTGACGACGATGCTGCGTGCGGTACGGATGGCGTCGCGGTGGACGCTCACGTCTGCTCGCCGGCGTCGTGCTCACCGTGTTCGCGCCGCGCGCGACGTGCCGCCTTGCGTTCATCGGCACCCACGCGGTCGCTGCGCTCCAGTCGCACGTCGGTGCCACGGCCGGTCGGCATCACGTCCACGCCCGCCGGGGTTTGCGGTTCCCAGTCGAAGGTCATGTCGCCGATCGTCACCGCGCAGCCCGGCCGGGCGCCGACCTTGAACAGCGCGTCCTCGACGCCGAGGCGGGCCAGCCGGTCACCGAGATAGCCGACGGCTTCGTCGTTGTCGAAGTTGGTCTGCGCGATCCAGCGTTCGGGGCGCACACCGCGCACCACGAAGCCACCGTCGCCGTCAGGCTGCACCGAGAAGGACTTCTCGTCGACAGGGACGGGTCGGATGACCGGGCGGCGCGGAGCCAGCACCGGCTGCGCGGCCCGGTAGGCCGCCACCAGATCCCACAAAGCGAACGTCAACTGCCGCAACCCGGTCCGGGCCACGGTCGACACCTCGAACACCGGCCAGCCGCGGGCAGCGATGTCGTCGCGCACGAAGTCGGCCAGTTCTTTGGCGTCGGGAACGTCGATCTTGTTCAGCACCACCGCCCGGGGCCGCTCCGCCAAGTCGCCCAGCGTCGAATCACCTTGCAGCGTGGGCTGATAGGCCGCCAACTCCGCTTCCAACGCGTCGATGTCGGAGATCGGATCACGGCCGGGTTCCATTGTGGCGCAGTCGATCACGTGCACAAGGACTGCGCAGCGCTCGATGTGGCGCAGGAAGTCCAGGCCCAGACCGCGACCTTCGGAGGCTCCGGGGATCAGACCGGGGACGTCAGCGACGGTGAAGGTGTGATCACCGGCAGAGACCACCCCGAGATTGGGGGCCAATGTGGTGAAGGGGTAGTCCGCGATCTTCGGCTTGGCCGCCGAAATGGCGGACACCAGCGAGGATTTCCCAGCGGACGGGAAACCGACCAGGCCAACGTCGGCGACGGTCTTCAGCTCCAGGATGAGCTGGCGTTCCTCGCCCTTCTCACCCAACAGGGCGAAGCCGGGCGCCTTGCGGGCACGCGAGGCCAGCGCGGCGTTGCCAAGGCCGCCACGACCGCCGACAGCAGCTTCGAAACGGGTACCGGCACCGGTCAGATCGGCCAGCAGCCGACCCTGCTCGTCGAGCACGACGGTGCCGTCGGGCACCTTCACCTCGAGATCGGCGCCTTGGGCACCATCGCGGTTACCGCCTGCGCCCTGCTTACCGGAGGGTGCGTCGACGTGGGGATGGAAGTGGAAGTCCAGCAGAGTGTGGACTTGAGGATCGACGACCAGGACGATGCTGCCGCCACGTCCGCCGTTGCCGCCGTCGGGACCACCCAGTGGCTTGAATTTCTCACGGTGCACCGAAGCGCAACCGTGGCCACCTGCTCCGGCGCGGGCGTGGATGACGACGCGGTCGACGAAACGGGGTGCCATCGGGCGACCTTCCTGTGAGGTGTGAAGCTAGTTGCGAGATCTTTCGAGAACTCGCAGCAGCTTCACATTCGCAGGCGTGGTCCTCGGAACGTCAGGCGTCAGCCGGAACGATGTTGACAGTCTTGCGACCGCGCTTGCTGCCGAACTCGACAGCGCCGGCCGACAGCGCGAACAGCGTGTCGTCGCCGCCACGGCCGACGTTCACGCCGGGGTGGAAGTGGGTGCCACGCTGGCGGACGATGATCTCACCGGCCTTGACGACCTGGCCGCCGAAGCGCTTGACGCCGAGCCGCTGGGCGGCTGAGTCGCGACCGTTGCGTGAGCTGGAAGCGCCCTTTTTGTGTGCCATGGTGTTCGCTCCCCTTTACTTGATGCCGGTGACCTTGAGGACCGTCAGCTGCTGACGGTGCCCCTGGCGCTTGTGGTAGCCGGTCTTGTTCTTGAACTTGTGGATGCGGATCTTGGGACCCTTGGTGTGCTCGAGCACCTCACCGGTGACGGCAACCTTCTCCAGCGCCTTGGCGTCGGTGGTGACCTTGGCACCGTCGACGACGAGAGCGACGGGCAGCGAGACGGAGCCGCCGGCCTCGATCTCCAGCTTCTCGACCTTGACGATGTCGCCGACGGCGACCTTGTACTGCTTGCCGCCGGTCTTGACGATCGCGTACGTGGCGTTCTCGGCTGCCATCGTTCCTGTCTCTCTATCTCTAGTCTTGCAGTGCTTCGTGCGGGCGCGCGCTACCCGGAGGCTGCACGCGCGGGTCTTGTGGTGCGGGGCAATGTTCATCCCCGCTGTCGCAGGTGACGGCCTGACGACAACTGCTCAAGGTTACGTGAGCAGCGTCTTACGGGTCAAACCGCGCTCTGATCAGGCCTTTGGCGGCCCCGCGGGTCTTGCGGCCGCCCGACGGCGACGTGGCCGAGTGGTGGAGATCACCTCAACGACGGGTTCGGGCTCGTCCTCGGGGTCGTCGTCGGACTCTTCGTCATCGGAATCGTCGTCGTCATCGGAGTCGTCGTCGTCCTCGTCGGATTCGTCCGAGTCCTCGTCGAGTTCGATGTCGTCGTCCTCGTCCTCGTCCTCGTCCTCGTCTACCTCGTCGAGATCGAGTTCGTCGGACTCGTCCTCCGAATCATCGTCGTCGTCCGAATCGTCGTCGTCCGAATCGTCGTCGTCGTCCGAATCGTCGAAGTCATCCTCGAGTTCGGCGTCCACCCGCTCCTGCGACTGTTCCTCACCGACCGCATCGTGCACAGCCTCCTCGGTGAGGATCTCCTCGGACTCGGCGGTCTCGATGTCGGATTCGTCGATGTCGGATTCGTCGTCGTCTTCGTGCTTGCCATTGGCGGCGGCCATCGCCTTGAACATCGGATGCTCGGCACTGTGCGTGGGCACCCGGGCGACTTCCGGTGTGGGCTCCTCGGCCTTGCCCCTCTTGCCAGAACGCTTGCTGCGCCGGCTGCCCCCGGCAGGCTCAGCGGCCTTGCGCGCCGGTGCGGGCGCCCCCGAATCGACCGGATCACTGTGCAGGACGATGCCGCGGCCCGCACAGTGGGTGCAGGTGGTGGAGAACGCCTCGACCAGGCCGGTGCCCAACTTCTTGCGGGTCAACTGCACCAGGCCCAGCGAGGTCACCTCGGAGACCTGATGCCGGGTGCGGTCGCGTGCCAGGGCTTCGGTGAGCCTGCGCAGCACCAGGTCCCGGTTGGACTCCAGCACCATGTCGATGAAGTCGATCACCACGATGCCGCCGATATCGCGCAGCCGCAGTTGGCGCACGATCTCCTCGGCAGCTTCCAGGTTGTTCTTGGTGACGGTCTGCTCGAGGTTGCCGCCGGCACCGGTGAATTTGCCGGTGTTGACGTCCACCACGGTCATGGCCTCGGTGCGGTCGATCACCAGGGTGCCGCCGGACGGCAGCCACACCTTGCGGTCCATGGCCTTCGTCAGCTGCTCGTCGATGCGGTGCACCGCGAAGACGTCGGGCCCGCCGTTGTCAGCCGCGTCGTACTTCGTCAGCTTCGACATCAGCTCCGGAGCCACCGAGGCGACATAGTCGTTGATGGTCTTCCAGGCATCGTCACCGGAAACGATCAGTCCGGAGAAGTCTTCGTTGAACAGGTCGCGGATCACCTTGACCAGCACATCGGGCTCTTCGTACAGCGCGACGGCGGCGCCGGCCTTCTTGCCGGTGACCTCGGCAGCCTTGGCCTCGACTTCGGTCCACCGCTTCTGCAGGCGCTCGACATCCGTGCGGATGTCCTCTTCCTTGACGCCTTCGGAGGCGGTGCGGATGATCACGCCGGCGTCGGCGGGAACCACCTCACGCAGGATCTCCTTGAGCCGCTGGCGCTCGGTGTCGGGCAGCTTGCGGCTGATGCCCGTCGACGAGGCGCCGGGAACGTAGACCAGGTAGCGGCCGGCCAGGGACACCTGTGTGGTCAGCCGCGCGCCCTTGTGCCCCACCGGGTCCTTGCTGACCTGGACGACGACGTAATCGCCGGGCTTGAGGGCCTGCTCGATCTTGCGTTGGGCGCCGCCGAGCCCAGCGGCCTCCCAGTTGACCTCGCCGGCGTACAGGACGCCGTTGCGGCCGCGGCCGATGTCGACGAACGCCGCCTCCATGGACGGCAGGACGTTCTGCACGATGCCGAGGTAGATGTTGCCGACCAACGAAGCGGACCCGGCCGAGGTGACAAAATGCTCCACCACCACGCCGTCTTCGAGAACCGCGATCTGGGTGTAGCGGGCGCCGGCATGCGGCGGCTCGGTGCGGATCTTGTCCCGCACGATCATGGTCCGCTCGACAGCCTCCCGGCGGGCCAGGAACTCGGCCTCGGACAGGATCGGCGGGCGGCGACGACCGGCGTCACGGCCGTCACGGCGGCGCTGGCGTTTGGCCTCCAGTCGGGTGGACCCACTGATGCCCTGGATCTCGTTGGACGCCTTGTCGGCCTTGTCGGCCTTGCTGCGAGGGGCGCGTTCGTGGACGACGGTGTTCGGCGGGTCGTCAGGCGAGGCCGACTCACCCCCGTCGTCGCTGGAACCGGACTTGCGGCGACGACGCCTGCGACGGCGCCGGCTGGAGCCGTCACCGCTGCCGCTGTCGTCGTCCTCGCCGTCGTCGTCCGAAGAATCCTCAGCAGCCTCGTCACCATCGGACTTGTCCTCGGTGTCGGACTTCTCGGCCTGCTCGTCGTCGGAGTCATCGTCGGACCCGGGTTCACCACCGCGACCGCGGCCACGGCCACGGCGTCCACGCCGGCGCCTGCGGTTGGCCGGCTTTTCGGCCTGCTCGTCATCGGAGTCGTCACCGTCGTCGGTGTCGCCGTCATCGGTGTCGGAGTCGGCCTCGTCAGCACGCACCTCGGGGGCGGGACGTTCCCTGACCGGCCGGTCCTTGACCGGCTGCGGTGCCACGAACAGCGGCAGATAGTCGGCCACCACGGCATCGGAGGCCTCGGACTCCGGCTCCTGCGGCACGTCGATCAGCAGCCGGGATTCAGGCTCGCCCTCGGGCACCTCGTCCGCTGAGGAGATGGTCGCGAACTCGGATTCGGCAACCTGCGGCGTGTCGGGCTCGACGATTTCCAGTTCAGGTCGCGATTCCGGAGCCACCTCGAGTTCCGGAGCGGCCTCGGGTTCCGGCGCAACCTCGGGTTCGGGCACCGACTGTGGTTGTGGGGCGGGCGCCTGGGCCTGCTCGGCCGCGGCGAGGACGTCACGCACCTTCACCGCGTCAACACGATCCACACTGGAGTGCGCGCTGCGGGACCGGCCGTCGAACTCGGCGAGCGCTTCGAGCACGCGGCGGCTGGTGGTGCCAAGCACCCTGGCCAGCGAGTGGACTCTCAGTCGCTCGGGAATCTCCGGGTGAGAGGTGTCCCCGCCGTTGTCAGCAGGCGCGCTGTTCTCCGCGGCGCTGCTGTCGGTGTGGTCATGGATTTGGGCATCGTCGTCCACGTACTCTCCTTCGAGCCCCCGGGCGCGTCATACGACGCGGCCGCGCGAGGACTTCGGTTATGGGCTCGGCTGGCTTCACCGAACTTGTTGTGGTCTCGCCCCGGGCGGCTCTGTATGAACCCACCCGGTGCCTGGGTTGAATGATGGCTGGGACGGTCGGCGCCGCATCGCGGATAGCGGTGGTCGCGCTCGTCTAAGTCTTCATCCGGGTGTACGCCACCGGTCTGACGCCGTACACCCGCGTCCAGTATCCCATACCGAAGTAGTGCGTCCGACCAGAGTCGGGTCAGGCCGGTCGCCGACGCCGCGCGGAGGAACCGGGCTGAGGTGCCCCCGGCGCGCCGAGAGGGCAGGGCCGGACCAACTGACACCCGGCCTGGCCCGGCCTCAGGAGTTGGGGAACCAGAGCGCGATCTCGCGCTCTGCGGAGTCCGGAGAATCGGATCCGTGCACCAGGTTGAACTGGGTCTCCAGGCCGAAATCACCGCGGATGGTGCCGGGCGTGGCCTTCTCCACCGGATCGGTGCCGCCGGCGATCTGCCGGAAGGCCGCCACAGCGCGGGGGCCTTCGAGGATGGCAGCCACCACGGCACCGGAGGTGATGAACTCCAGCAGTGAGGGGAAGAAAGGCTTGCCCTCGTGCTCGGCGTAGTGGGCGCGCGCCAGCTCGTCGCTGACGTGCTTGAGCTCCAACGCTGCGATCGAGAGTCCTTTTCGCTCGATCCGGCTGATGATCTCTCCGATCAGTTGCCGCTCGACGCCATCAGGCTTGATCAGGGCCAAAGTCCGCTCAGTCACGGCGCACAGCGTACCGAACGCGGGCGAATTCGTTGTATCGCCTGGTCAGTCGCTATTCCGCTGCCCCGGGAGCAGCCCGCGGCGCTGTCGCCGGAGCACCTCGGCGCGCAGGTACACGATCAGCCCCCAGACCACCGCGAACACCAGCCCGACGAATCCGACTCCGGGATAGACCACCCATCCGGCGATCAGCAGCACCTGGACACCGCAGTTCACCCACAACGCCCATGGCCTGCCCTGCATCCCGGACAGCAGGATCAAGAACACCGCGAAGCCGATCAGGTACGCCATCGAGAAGGCGTTCAGACCGCCTCCGACAGCGCCCACCACCGGCAGGGCCAACAGCACCACGATGGCTTCCAGAATCAGCGTCCCGGCCATCACGCCCCGGAAACTCTTCCACGGGTCTGGCGGTGTCGGCGTGTCGGTCACTGCGGGTCCTTGCCGAACAGGGTGCGAGCCGCGCCGGCGGTGACCACAGACCCGGTGACGACGATCCCGGTACCGAACACTCCGCCGTCCTGGCCCGCCTGCTCCACCAACGCGGTGGCGGTCTCCACGGCGTCGGCCAACGTGGCGGCGGTGATCACCCGCTCCTGGCCGAACCGTTCTTCGGCCAGCAGCGCCAGGGCATCGGTCTCCAGCGCCCGTGGCGATCCGTTGTGCGTGACCACAAGCTGATCGAATACCGGTTCCAGGACGTCGAGCATGCCCGCTACGTCCTTGTCGCCCATCACCGAGACCACGCCCACAAGGAACCTGAAGTCGAACTCTTCGGCCAGCGTGGCGGCCAGTGCCGTCGCGCCGGCGGGATTGTGGGCGGCGTCGATGAACACCGTCGGGGCGGTGCGCAGCCGCTCCAGCCTGCCGGGGCTGGTGACGGCGGCGAAACCGGCGCGTACGGCGTCGATGTCGAGCTGACGTGAGGCGCCCGCACCGAAGAACGCCTCCACGGCGGCCAGGGCGACAGCCGCGTTGTGGGCCTGGTGTTCGCCGTGCAGGGGCAGGAACACCTCGGAGTACACGCCGCCGAGGCCCTGCAGTTCCAACAGCTGCCCGCCGATGGCCACCTGCCTCGAGAGCACCGCGAACTCCGAGCCTTCCCGGGCCACCGAGGCGTCGGCTTCGATAGCTTGGGCCATCAGGACTTCCATGGCCTCAGGCACCTGCTGGCCGATGATGGCGACCATGCTGGGATCGACGCCCTCCGGCAGCACGTCGTCGGGTTCGGGCTTGCGGATGATGCCGGCCTTCTCACCCGCGATGGAGGTGATGTCGTTGCCGAGGTACTCCACATGGTCGATACCGATCGGAGTGATGACGGCGACGGGCGCATCGACGATGTTGGTGGCGTCCCAGCGACCGCCCAGGCCCACCTCGATGATCGCGACGTCCACCGGGGCGTCGGCGAAAGCCGCGAATGCCATGGCCGTGACCACCTCGAACTTGCTCATGGACGGCCCGCCGGCGGCGTGCGACTGCTGATCGACGAGCTCGACGAACGGTTCGATCTCCCGGTAGGTCTCGACGTACTTCGCCGGGCTGATGGGTGCGTTGTCGATCGAGATGCGCTCGGTGGCCGACTGCAGGTGCGGGCTGGTGGTGCGACCGGTGCGTTGGTGCAGTGCGCTGATCAACGCGTCGATCATCCGCGCCACCGAGGTCTTGCCGTTGGTGCCCGCGATGTGGATGCTCGGGTAATTGCGCTGCGGCGAGCCGAGGAGCTCCATCAATGCCGAGATGCGCGCCGTGCTGGGCTCGATCTTGGTCTCCGGCCACCGCTGGTCCAGCAGGTGCTCGACCTGCAGCAGCGCCGCCACCTCGTCGGGGCTCGGTTCGATGATGGCCTCGGGGGTGATCGCTTCCGGATCCCCGAAGTCATCGTCGAGCGGGAAATCGGACTCGCTCATGCCAATCCGGCCAGGCGGGCGGTGATCCGGTCCACCTCTTCGCCGGCGAGCTGCTGGCGGTCCCGGATCTTGGCGACCACGGCTTCGGGCGCCTTGGCCAGGAATGCTTCGTTGCCCAGCTTGGCAGTGGTGCCTGCCAGCTCCTTCTGCGCGGCGGCCAGATCCTTCTCCAGACGGCGACGTTCGGCGGCGACGTCGACGGTGCCGGAGGTGTCCAATTCCACCTGCACCGTGCCGCCGCCGAGGCGCACCTCGATCGAGGCGGACGGGATGAAACCATCCGCGGGGTCGGTCAGCCAGGACAACGCCGTGGTGGCGCGGATGTGGTCGCTGAGCCCCGCGGCGTCGATACCGGACAACCGGGCCGGCACCCGCTGCCGGTCGGCCAGACCCTGATCGCTGCGGAATCGGCGCACTTCGGTGACCAGCTTCTGCAGATCGGCCACCCGCCCGGCGGCGCCCTGATCCAAGGTGATGCCCGAGGTCTGCGGCCAGTCGGCGATCACCAGCGACTCACCGCCGGTGAGCGCCTTCCACAGTGTCTCGGTGACGAACGGCATCACCGGGTGCAGCAGTTTGAGCAGGCTGTCGAGCACTGCGGCCAGCACCGCCGTGGTGTGCGTGTGCCCCTGGCCCAGTTGCACTTTCGCCAGTTCGACGTACCAGTCGCAGAACTCGTCCCAGGCGAAGTGATAGAGCGCTTCGCAGGCACGGCTGAACTCGTAGTTCTCGAACGCCGAATCCGCTTCGGCCCGAACCTCTTCGAGGCGTCCAAGGATCCATTTGTCGGCATCGGTGAGCACTGATTCCGCGGGCAACTCCGCCGGTTCCGCACCGTTCATCAGCGCAAAGCGGGTGGCATTGAACAACTTGGTGGCGAAATTGCGTGACGCGCGGGCGTGATCCTCGCCGATGGAGAGGTCACCGCCGGGGCTGGCCCCGCGGGCCAGGGTGAAGCGCAGGGCGTCGGCGCCGAACGTCTGCACCCAATCCAGCGGGTCGATGCCGTTTCCCTTGGACTTGCTCATCTTGCGGCCGAACTCGTCGCGGATGAGCCCGTGCAGGAACACATTCTGGAACGGCACCTGGGGACGGCCCGTGGCCGGATTCGGGATGGTCTCGTCCCCGGCGACGAAGGTGCCGAACATCATCATCCGCGCCACCCAGAAGAACAGGATGTCGTAACCGGTCACCAGAACCGATGTCGGATAGAACTTCTCGAGCTCCGGCGTCTTGTCCGGCCAGCCCATCGTGGAGAACGGCCACAGCGCCGAGGAGAACCAGGTGTCCAGTACGTCGGGGTCCTGCTCCCAGCCTTCCGGCGGGGTCTCATCAGGTCCCAGGCAGACCTTCTGACCGTCGGGGCCGTGCCAGATCGGGATGCGATGGCCCCACCACAGCTGACGCGAGATGCACCAGTCGTGCATGTTGTCGACCCAGCCGAACCACCGCGGTTCCAGACTGGCCGGGTGGATCACGGTGTCGCCGTTGCGGACTGCGTCACCGGACGCCTTGGCCAGACCCTCCACCTTGACCCACCACTGCAGGCTGAGCCGGGGTTCGATGGGCTCACCGCTGCGCTCGGAGTGGCCGACGCTGTGTTGGTAGGGCCGCTTCTCGGCGACGATGCGGCCCTGGGCGGCCAGCGCCTCACGCACGGCGACACGCGCCGCGAACCGGTCCATCCCGTCGAACTGCGTTCCGGTGTCGGCGATGTGGCCGGTCTCGTCCATCATCGTCGGCATCGCCAGGTTGTGCCGCAGGCCGATCTCGAAGTCATTGGGGTCGTGGGCCGGTGTCACTTTGACTGCGCCGGTGCCGAATTCGGGATCAACGTGCTCGTCGGCGACGATCACGATGTCACGGTCCTGGAAGGGGTGCGGCAGGGTCTTGCCGACCAGCGCTCGGTAACGCTCGTCGTCGGGGTGCACCGCGATGGCGGTGTCGCCCAGCATGGTCTCCATCCGGGTGGTGGCCACCACGATGTGTGGTTCGTCGTCGTTCATGGAGCCGTAGCGGAAGGACACCAACTCGCCGTCGACGTCTTCGTACTTGACCTCGAGATCACTGATGGCAGTGCGCAGCACCGGCGACCAGTTGACCAGGCGTTCGGCCTGGTAGATCAATCCGGCGTCGTAGAGCCGTTTGAAGATGGTGCGCACGGCACGGGACAGGCCGTCGTCCATGGTGAAGCGATCACGGCTCCAGTCGACGCCGTCGCCGATGCTGCGCATCTGTGCGCCGATGGTGCCTCCGGACTCGCGCTTCCAGTCCCACACCTTGTCGATGAACAGCTCGCGGCCGAAGTCTTCTTTGGTCTTGCCGTCCTCGGCTAGCTGCTTTTCCACCAACGACTGGGTAGCGATGCCGGCGTGGTCCATACCGGGCAGCCACAGCACCTCGTAACCCTGCATGCGGCGCCGCCGGGTCAGCGCGTCCATGATGGTGTGGTCCAGGGCGTGGCCCATGTGCAGGCTGCCCGTCACGTTCGGCGGCGGCAACACGATCGAGTAGGGCGGCTTGTCGCTGGAGGGGTCGGCGGTGAAGTACCCGGCCTTGACCCAGCCCTCGTACAGCTCGCTTTCTACGGCCGTTGGGTCCCAGGACTTGGGCAGGTCTTGTGCCCGGGAGGCAGCGGCGTCGGTATGGGAGCTGGCAGTCACCGGTCAATTCTAGGTAGCGACGCGGGCGCCGGAGACCGCGGGTTGGGCGCTCACCATGACGAGCTGAACACGTACCAGGCTCCGGTGAGCGGGCTGACAGTCACCGACTCCCCGATCGGATCGTCGGTCGCAGGAAGCCCCGACGGTAGGTGGGCGAACCCACCCTGACTCAGAAACCCGCTGCCTGCGACGCAGAAGTAGACCCGGTCGTGGTGGACTTCGACACTGCTGACCGGGTAGCTGCCGATGTCGCCGGCGAGGGTGTTCGCAGCCTGTGGGTTGTCGACGGCGGCGGCCAGTGCCTGGGTGAAGGCGTTCTCGGCGAGCGCAAAACGCAGCCGCAACGGAGCCTGCGCCGCGTTGATGCTCAGACACAGCACCACCACCGCGGGCACCACTACGATCCAGGACGAGAGCCGCCGGGTGGTGATCACAAAGCACACGGTGCGTATCAACCAGAGCCCACAGATCGTCATCCCGGCCAACACCGAGTACATCGCCAGCCCGAAATCGGAGCTGGGCAGGCTCGACGCCCACATCAGGCAGATTCCGGCGACCACTGCGGCCAAGGCCAGAACCGGCCCGGGCGGGCGCCGGATCCAGTTCAGCGTTTGCCGCCCAACAGTCCACCCAGAATGTCGCCGATCGGATTGTCCTTGCCCGAGCCGGCTCCGAGCATGCCGCCCAGGATGCTGCCCAGTGGGTTGTCGCTCTGTCCGCGCGGCGCACTGCCACCGCCGAGGATGCTGCCGAGGATGTCACCGATCCCGCCGCCGCCCGACGACTGTTGGCCGAACTGCTTGCCGAGGTAGGCCAGCACAATGGGCGCGAGAATGGGTAACAGCTGTTTGATCAGGCCGCTGCTGCCGACGCCTGCGGGGGCCAACGCCGAGGCCACCGCATCACTGTCGCGGCCGGCGAAGATCTTGCCGACGATCTTGTCGCCGTCGGCCAGGTCCACGTCGTCGACAGAGACACCGCCGTCCAGCAGTCCTGCGGCGGCATGATCGTGGGCGGCAGCTTCGATCGTGGTTGCGGTGGCGTCGTCGGCGCCGGCGTTGTGCGCCAGTCCGCCCACCAATGTGGGCACCAGCGCCCGGATGGCGGTGTCCACCTCACCGCGGTCGGCGCCGAGTCTGGCGGCAATGTCGTCGACGGGAATCTGGCGGTAGAGATCGTCGAGTCCGGCCATGGCGTGCACCTCTTCGTCGAAGTTATCTCGACGGTAGACCTCTCGGGCGAAGCCGGGGGTCAGTTCAACCGGGTTGTTTCCAAGGTGACACCCTCGGCGGCCGGCAGTAGGTCCAGCAGCGCATCGCCCATGGCGGCGGCCGGGGTCAGCACGCCTCGCAGATCCGAGAGCGTGTCGCGGTGCAGCGCCAACGCCAACCCGCATTCGCCGAGCAGCACCGCAGTCGCCTTGTAGCCGGGATCGCCCTTCTGGGCCATGGTGGTGCGGTAACGCGCTCCGGAGGTCGTGGTGGTGTAGGTCTCGACCGTGTAGTGGCCCCGTTCGCGGGCCCGCTCGCTGGGGCCGGTGCCCGGTTTGGGGGCGATGCGCTGCACCAGCCGGTCCGGCAACTTGTCGAAGTACCGGCTGCCCAGTGCCACCACGGCGGCGTTGGTGGCGGTGCCCACCGCCGCGGCGATGGGAGCCATCGGCGAGGATCCCATGCTCATCGCCTCGCTGTAGGCGAACCCGCGGCCATAACCCCACTCCAGCAGGGCATTGCTGCGCCGCACGATCCGGGAGTTGGTGGCGCCCATGACGAACGCGCCGGTCCAGATGCCCGCCAACTCCGGAGCTATCTGTGCTCCTTTGCGCCAGCCGACGTCGGGTTGCGCACCGAGGTCGGGTTCGGCGCCACGATCGGTGCTCAGGGTGTAGGGATCGAGCATCGCCACCCGCGCCGCCGGGTCTTTCGACGACGTTTTCATCACCTCGATCATGGAGGCGACGGTGCCGCCGGACACGCCGCCGGCGAAGCGCCGCACCACCATGGTGGTGTCCCGCAGCTCCCCCGCCCCGTCTGCCTGCGCCTGCTTGTACAGCGCGTAGACGGTGAGATCGGATGGGACGGAATCGAATCCACACGAATGCACGATCCGCGCACCGGTGTCGGCGGCTTCCTTGTGGTAGGCGTCGATGCTGTCTCGGATGAACATCGTCTCGCCGGTGAGATCGGCATAGTCGGTGCCCGCGGCCGCGCATGCCGCCACCAGCGGAAGGCCGTATCTGGTGTAGGGACCCACCGTGGTGACCACCACCCGGGTGCGGGCGGCCATCGCGTTCAGCGTCGACGGCTGCGACGCGTCGGCGGTGATCAACGGCCAGGCCTGCGCGTCGGGTCCGAGTGAGTCCCGGACCGCCAGCAACTTCTCCGGTGAGCGTCCGGCCAACGCGATACGGGCATCACCGCCGGAGTGGGCCAGGTAGGCGGCGGTGAGCTTGCCGACAAAGCCTGTCGCCCCGTACACCACGATGTCGAATTCGCGCTCCGCTGCGATCATGAGCTCAACCTACCGGTCGGTCAGCCCAACGTCTCCGGCAACGCGGAGGTCTCGCCCAAGACGTGCTCGGCCAGGAACGCTGTCACCACCTGGTACCACAGCTTGGCGTGCTGGGGCGTCAACACCCAGTGGTTCTCCGACGGGAAGTACAGGAAGCGGTGCGGCGACTGTCCGCTGTCGTCGGCGGGGAGCCCGGAGGCCGTGAGCAGCTCGAACCACAGCCGCAGCGCCTCGCCGATCGGGACGCGGTAGTCCTTGTCGCCGTGGATCACCAGCATCGGGGTGCTGATGTTCGCCACGTGGCGGTGCGGGGAGTTCTGTTCGGCCATCTCGGGCGTCATCTCCCGCAGCCAGTAGTACGACGAGTCGGTGGTGGCGCCGAACTGATCCAGTGCCCACAGGCTGGCGTGGGTGACGATGGCGGCGAACCGGTCGGTGTGCCCGGCCACCCAGTTGGCCATGTACCCACCGAACGAGCCACCCATGGCGGCGGTGCGGGTCTCGTCGATGCGAGGATGGGCGCAGGCGGCGTCGGTGGCGACCATCAGGTCGTCATAGGGTGGTCCACCCCATGCGCCCCAACCCAATTGGATGAAATCCTGACCATAGCCGGTGGACAGCGCCGGGTCGGGCAGCAGCACCGCGTAGCCTTTCGCGGCCAACAGCCATGGGTTCCACCGCCAGGACCAGGCGTTCCAACTGCCCAGTGGTCCGCCGTGGATCCACAGCAGCAGCGGGGCGGGATCGTCGGCGTCCGGCAGCACCAGCCACGAGCGCACCGTACGTCCGTCGGCGGCGGTGGCCTCGATCTCGGTGAGTTCGCCGGGCAACGCGGGCAGGTCGACGCTGGGCAACACCGTGACCGTGCCGTCGGTATCGATACGCACCGGGTGCGGCGGCGAGGCGTAACTGCTGCGCAGGGCGAATACCGCTGTGTCCGTGACGGTCACGCTCGTGTAGGCGAAATCGTCGACGGTCAGCCGGGTCACCGTCCCGTCCAAGGTCACCCGGAAGACGGGGCTGCGGCCGCGGTCATCGGCCACCACCAGCAGCGCCGCCCCATCCGCCGCCCAGGTGACGGCGGCGGGCCACCGGTCCCAGTCCGGCGCCACGGTCTTGATGTCGGATCCGAACACCATGCGACACAAGGTGATCCGCGGCGCTTGATGTGGGGTGGACAGCGATTCCCTGGTGAACGCGATCTGGGTGCCGTCAGGAGAGATCACCGGAGATTCCAGGTCGGCGTCCGGATCGTCGGCGATGACGCTGCGATCACCGGTCGCGACGTCGATGCGGACCAGCACGCTGCGCAGCGACGCACCCGGTCCGGGTCGCCGCCAAGCCGCCACGATGAAGGTGCCGTCGGCGCTGACGTCGAACTTGCTCTCCCGCAGCGCATCTCCCGGCATGGGCGTCAGGTCACGCGTCGAGTCCGCGTCCAACAGGTGAGGTTGCGCGGGCCCCAGGTCGGCGTCCCAGTACCGCACCGGATAGCCGGTGTGCAGGATCGCGCTGACCTTCGAGTCCTTGCGCAGGTCGCGCAGCCGCTTCTCTTCGTCCAGATCGGCAGCCGACGGCAGCAGGGAGGCAGACACCACGGTGCGTTCCGCGGCGCGGGCGGTGTGCACACCGCTGACCCCGCCCGGCAGCGACAGGATCTTCTCGGCCTCTCCGCCGGCCGCCGGCAGCCGCCACAGCGCGGCCGGCGGAGTGTCGTCGTCCGCGTCGGGGCGCGCAGCCAGGAACAGCAGATCACCGCCTGCGGTGAACGTCGGGGACGACTCCCCCTTGGCGCCACGAGTCAACCGACGCGCCGGCTTGATTCCCGACGGGTCCAGTTCCCACAGGGCAGTGCGGAATTCGGTCGTCTTGGCAGCGAGCTCACTCAACGCCATCACCACCCGGCTGCCGTCGGCGCTGGCGGCCAGGTCGGTGATCCGCGGCAGGGCCAGATAGTCGTCGAGGTCGTCAAACGGCGAAGTCATACCGCCACGTCTAGCACACACTCACTGCAGCGCAGCAGCCTGCTCGGCCTCGACCAGCAGGTCTTCGGAGGTGTCCTTGAGGTCGACGCCCGAACGGCCCAGCTCCTTGGCGCCGGCCAGCAGCGCCGCGACGATGGCTGCGGCGCGCTGGTAGCCCACACCATGTGAGTGGATGTTGGACACGCAGTTGCGTTCCGAATCCGCCATACCGGGCCGCGGCCGGTAGGACAGGTAGGCACCCAGGCTGTCGGCGACCGAGAGTCCCGGCCGCTCCCCGACCAGCACCACCACCGCCTCGGCACCGAGAGCGGCGGCGACGTGGTCCCCGAGTGCCACCCTGGCCTGGGTGGCGACGACGACCGACGTCGTGAACGCGGGTAATGCGTCCACCAGAGCCCGCACCATCGGCACCGCGTGGTCGGTGACCGCGCGCGCGGACAGACCGTCGCACACCACGATCGCGACATCGGGGCGGGTGGCGTTCAGGGCACGGAGATCGTCGGGTTGCCGACCGAGATCAGGACGGCGCAGGTAGGTGGAGCGGTCCGGAGCCTGGCTGGTGATCACCGGCACCTCACCCACCCCGAGTTCGCTCAGCGCGGCGGCCAGGCCGTCGGCGTCGATGGCGGAGTGCACGGCGTCGCGGGCCGCTGCATGTGCGGCGGACAGATCCAGCACGGCGGCGGTGTCCAGTGCGTCACCGGCGCGCCCCAGCCCGATGCGCGAGCGGGTGTGTACGCGGAGCCGGTCCCACAGCGCGCGTTCGGCATCGCGCGAGCTCATGCGCTGGCCGCCAATGCCCGCAGCGACGACGCACTGGCATCCAACGGACGGATCAGGCCGTCGGCACCGATCATGTTCTGTGCGGCAAGCCATTCCTCGAACTCAGGTGCCGGTTTGAGCCCGAGGGTGCGGCGGGCGTACAGCACGTCGTGGAATGACAGGCTCTGGTAGCCGAGCATGATGTCGTCGGCGCCGGGCACGGCGATCACGAAGGCGGTGCCCGCCGCGGACAGCAGCGTCAGCAAAACGTCCATGTCGTCGCCGTCGGCCTCGGCGTGGTTGGTGTAGCAGACGTCCACCCCCATCGGCAGACCCAACAGGCGGCCGCAGAAGTTGTCTTCCAGCCCGGCGCGGATGATCTGTTTGCCGTCGTAGAGGTACTCGGGGCCGATGAAGCCGACGACGGTGTTCACCAGCAGGGGTTCGACCTCGCGGGCGACGGCGTAGGCGCGGGCCTCGAGAGTCTGCTGATCCACGGGCTGGTTGCCCACCCCCAGATGCCCTCCCGCGCTGAGCGCGGAGCCCTGGCCGGTTTCGAGGTACATGACGTTGTTGCCGACGGTGCCGCGCTGTAGTGAACGCCCCGCTTCCATGCCTTGGCGCAGCAGGTCGATGGTGATGCCGAAGCCCTTGTTCGTGGCCTCGGTGCCTGCGATGGACTGGAACACCAGATCCACCGGCGCGCCCTTGTCGATCAGGTCGATGGTGGTGGTGACGTGCGTCAGCACACAGGATTGGGTGGGGATGTCGTAGCGCGAGCGGATCTCGTCGAGCAGGCGCAGCAGCTCGGAGACCGCGCGGGGCGAGTCGGTGGCGGGGTTGATGCCGATCACTGCGTCGCCGCTGCCCATCAGCAGGCCGTCGAGAGTGGCGGCGGCGACTCCGTGCGGATTGTCGGTGGGGTGGTTGGGTTGCAGCCGGCTGGCCAGCCGGCCGGGCAGCCCGATGGTGGAGCGGAAGGCCGAGGTCACCAGCGGCAGCCGGGCCACGGCCACCAGGTCCTGGTTGCGCATCAGCTTGCTCACGGCCGCCACCATCTCGGGTGTCAGCCCGGGCGCCAGCGCAGTCACCTTTTCGGCCCCCTCGGGGTCGATAACCATGCGCAGCAACCAGTTTCGCAGTTCACCGACGGTCAGCGACTTCACCGGCGCGAAAGCCTCGGCGTCATGGCTGTCGATGATGAGGCGGGTGACTTCGTCGGTTTCGTAGGGCACCACCACCTCGGTGAGGAAATCGGCGAGCGGGATCTCGGCCAGGGCGTAGCGGGCAGCGGCGCGCTCGGCGTCGGTGTCCGCGGCGCATCCGGCCAGTTGATCTCCCGACCGCGCCGGCGAGGCCTTGGCCATCACCTCCACCAGGCTGTCGAAGGTGTACGTCTGACCGGCGAGTGTATGGCGGCGAACAGTCACCGTCCCATCCTTGTCGTCCGCTGTTACCTAGCGATTTCGGCGTGATTTCCCTCGCTGAGCGACCGGAATCACGCCGAAATCACTATGGGGTTGTGTCCGGGAAGGCGATCACCGACAGGAATCGGATCGGCAGGGCGATCAGGGCGGTGGGCCCGTGCGCACCCTCACCGTCGAACTGCAGTGAATCGCCAGGCCCCAGCCGGTAGACCGACGCGCCGTGGCCGTACTCCATGACCCCTTCGAGCTGGTAGATGAACTCCGTGCCTGGATGCTGGAACAGCGGATACGTCTCGCTCTCGGTGGTGAGCGTCACCAGCAGTGATTCCAGCCGCTTGTGCTGTCCGCGCAACGCGCCCAGCAACTCGTAGTGATGGCCAACCTGAGTGCCGTTGCGGGCGATCTGCGGGCCGGTACCCGCGGCGGTGAACACCGCGGCCCGCTCGGCGTCCACACCGCGGAACAGCGACGTCACCGGCACGTCCAACCCCGCCGCCAGTCGCGCCAGCGTGGCCAGACTGCAAGAGGTTTGAGCGTTCTCGATCTTCGACATCATCGCCTTGGAGATGCCGACACGATCGGCCATCTCCGACACCGAGAGCCCACTTTGAGTGCGTAACGCACGCACATTGCGGGCGATCGCACCTTCCAATCCGGCGCCGAGCAGCGGCTCCGCGGTGGTGCGCTCCCCCGCACTACCAGCGCGGTTTCGCAGGAGTGGATCATCGGTCATGGCAGGAGACGCTACCCTGACACGCCTATCAGAGGTGCTTCCTACCACCCATGTGCTGCGGCCACCACGTCTTGGTTGGCGATCGCGGTGCGAAGATCGGCATGGTCGAGGCAGGTCTGCTCGGCGTAGGCGCGGGCGTATCGGCGGATGCCGTCGGCGAAAGCATCACCCTTGCCGATGTAGCCCGCGATCGCGGCGGGATCCCCGCTGCGAGCGTGCGACTTGGCCAGGGCGTGCCCGCACGCGGACGCGAACTGCGGCAGGTAACCCGCGATCTGTTTGCCGTCGGGGATGACCTTCATGTCGCGGAACTGGCGCACGTAGTAATCGAATCCGTCGACGCGCATATGTCCCAGGAAGATGTCGCTGGCCGTCTGCATGAGACGCTGGCCGACCACCACCCGCTCGCCGTGGTTGGCGAATTCGCTGGGACCCAGGAACTCCTCGTACACCGATGCGGCTGCCTGCTTGGCCTGGGTGAACACCGGCTGTTTGCCGCTGTCGCCCTCCATCAGGTTCAACCAGACCCGCATGCCGACGCTGCCCACGCCCACGATCTGCCGGACCGAATCGACGAGTTGCAAGCGCCCGACGAGCCGACGCAGGTGCGGCGGAATCGAGGCCAGATAAGTTTCGTGAACCTGCTCCCAGGCCTGCACCCGCTGCTCGGGGCTCAGCCCGTCGTCCATGCGCTTCATCGGGTCCAGGCTGATCCGGCTCCGCCCGTCGTCCTTGGTGACCAGTTGCGCAGCCGCGCCGTGATGGGTTCGCTTGCGTGACTGCTTTGCGATATCGCGAATGGCGGCATCGGCGAAGTCCGAAGCCAGGCCTTTCAGCGGGACCTCACAGGTGATCCGGTCATACCAGACGTCCAGCTCCGCCATCCGGGCGTAACCGCGCATCGCCGCGCGGTAGCCCTCGACGGCCGCGGCGGCGGCATCCTCGCCACATCCACCCGGCAGCCGTTCTGCGGCCGCGAGTACATAGACGCTGGTGGTGAGGCGTTTGAGGTCCCATTCGAAAGGTCCGGGCAGCGTTTCGTCGAAATCGCGGGCATCGAAGAGCAACTGCCGTTCCGGCGAGGCCCAGAAACCGAAGTTCAGCACGTGGGCGTCGCCGCACATCTGCACCGTCAACCCCGAGTGCGGCGTCGCAGCCAGATCTGCCGCCATCACCGCGGCCGCACCCCGCAGATACGTCCACGGCGAGGCCGCCATCCGGGCGTACCGCAACGGCAGCAGCGTGGTGTCGCGGACGGCCTCCTGTGCACGCAACCGGTCGAGGGCGCTCATCTGGCGAAGGCCGGCGTCCCACTGCGCCGCGGCCCGACGGGGAGCGCGCTTACGCGCACGCCGGCCATCGGCTGCATCTTGGGGAACGATGTCGATGGCTCGCGAACGCGGCGCCGGGACCGTGGTCATGCCGCCGACGCCTCGGCCAGCAACTCACGGACCCGGGGAATGACGTGGGCACCGTACAACTCGACCGAACGCAGCCTCGCATCGGCGGACACCGCACCCGCGGAGCTGTAGACCATGTCGAACCGGCCAACGTCGAGCACACCGATGGCATGGGCGATCTTCTGCGCCACCGTCTCGACCGAGCCGACGTAGAGCGAGCCGTGCTCGACCTCCGCGTCGAACTCCCGCCGGGTGATCGGCGGCCAGCCCCGCTGCGCCCCGATCCGGTCGCGGATTTCCCGGTATCCGGGGTAGAACAGCTCCTTGGCTTCCTCGTCGGTGGCGGCCACGAAGCCGGGCGAGTGCATGCCGACCGGCTGAGCGGTGGTGCCGAGTTCCTGCGTCGCACGCCGGTACAGATCGACGTAGGGGGCGAACCGATCTGGGGCGCCGCCGATGATGGCCAGCATCAGACCGAATCCGTACTGGGCGGTGCGGACCACCGACTGCGGCGACCCGCCGACGCCCACCCAGGTGCGCAGACGCCCCGATTCGGTCTTGGGGTACACATCCGCGTCCCGCAGAGCGGCGCGGGTGGTGCCCGACCAGGTCACCGGCTTCTCGTCGAGGAGCCGGTGGAACAGCTCGATCTTCTCCTCGAACAGGACCTCGTAGTCCTTCAGGTCGTAGCCGAAGAGGGGGAACGACTCGGTGAACGACCCGCGCCCCAGGATGATCTCGGCGCGGCCGTTGGAGAGCGCGTCGACGGTGGCGAACCGCTGGAACACCCGCACCGGATCGTCCGAGGACAGCACCGTCACCCCGGACGCGAGGCGAATGCGTTGTGTGGCGGTCGCGATGCCCGCCAGCACCGTCTCCGGACTCGAGATCGCATAGTCCGGCCGGTGGTGCTCCCCCAGCGCCACCACGTCGATGCCGACGTCGTCGGCCAGGATCGCCTCGCTCACCGTGGCGCGGATTGCCTGCGCGTAAGAGACCACCTCCCCGTCGTCGCCGCGTGGCAGGTCTCCGAAGCTGTCGATACCGAACTCGATCTGCGGAACATCCATGTGATTGCTGGGCCCTCCACGGTCGCCACATGTAATTGACATATCGATCATGCCTGGCATTGTTCACATGTCAACTACTCTGGAGGCCTGATGGACACACCGACGGGTCGACGCCTGCCCACCAGGGACGAGCTGGCAATCTGGCGAGCACACCTGGAGACCTTCGAGATGGTGCGCGCCCGCATCGAGGCCCGGCTACACCACGACTGCCAACTGTCCAGCGGCGACTACCGGATACTCCTGGCACTGAGCGAGGCGGACGGAAACGCACTGCGGTCATCGGAACTCGCCACCGTTATCGAGTGGGAACGCAGCCGCCTGTCCGGCCACCTCGGCCGTATGGAGAAACGCGGCCTGGTTCGGCGCGAACCCTGCGAAGAGGACGCCCGCGGCGCACGCGTCGTCCTCACCGACGACGGTGCCCGCGCCTTCCGCGCCAGCACCGCACCGCATCTCAAGGCGATCAAGGAGGAGTTCGTCGACGCGTTCACTGCTGCCCAACTGACCCAGTTGGGCGAAGCTGCCGCAGCCATGCGCCGACACCTCGATGCCCGACCGGGCTGAGCTGAGCCGACTAACGCAGCTGCCCCGCACCGGAGTACGGATGCGGGCTGGTCAGCTTCTTCCCCTCGGCGAAGCGCGACAACCGGAAGTCCGACTCGGGAATCCGCGGGTCGCTGCTGCGCCCGTCGACCACCAGATCGGCGACCAGGCGTCCCACCGCCGGAGCGATCTTGAACCCGTGCCCGCTGAACCCGACCGCCAACACCAGGCCGTCGATGTCCGTGCGCGACATCACCGGGTTGAAATCGGGGGTGACGTCGTAGCAGCCGGCGTAGGTGGACGCGACGGCCCCGTCGGCCAGACCCGGGAACCGGTGGCTCAGCTTCTCCACCGTGGTCTCGAGGAAATCGCTGTCGGCGCGATTGCTGTAGGCGTCCGGGTCGGCGGTCTCGATGGTCTCCATATCGCTGTTGCCGAAGAGGATCTCGCCGCCGACGTCGGGGCGCACGTACTGCAGCGACACCAGATCGGAGAACACCGGGAGCAGAGCCGTGTCACCGACATCGGCGGGCGGTTTGAGCATGACGATCTGCTCGCGCACCACGGTGATCGACAGGTCGATACCCAGCGCGGACAGGAACGACGGCGACCACGCTCCGGTGGCCAGCACCACGGTGGCACAGGAGATGAATTCCCCGTCGCGCAACCGCACACCCGTAACCCGGTCACCGTCGGTCACGATCTCGGCCACCGTGGTGCTCTGCCGGATCTTCACTCCGGCAGCCCGCGCGGTGACGGCCATGGCCTGTGCAGTCATGTAGGCGTCACCGTAGCCGCCGCGCGGCTCGTAGGCGAACCCGGCAAAGTCGTCGAGATACGCTGTGGGCCAGAGCTTTGCGACCTCGGTGTGGTCGATGCGCTCGGTCTGCACCCCGACAGCCTGCTGAGCGGCCAGGTTGGCATCCAGGGCTTCGACGTCGCCCTCGCCGACGCCCACCACATAGCCGGTGCCGTGGAATCCGATGGGTTGGCCGAAGAGGTCCTCGGCCGCCTCGAACACCTCCAGCCCGTACTGGCTCATGGCGGCCAGCGAGCTGACCCCGTAATGGCAACGCACGATACCGCTGGACTTGCCGGTCATCCCGGAGCCGACGGTGGAGCGCTCCAGTACCAGCACGTCGGTGACGCCGCGCTGCGCGAGTGCCCATGCTGTGGCGGCTCCTTCGAGCCCACCTCCCACAATGACGACTTCAGGCATGGCCGGGAATCCAATCGGTACCGGCCAGCGGAATGCGGGCCATGGCGGCGGCTTCGATGGTCAAAGCCACCATGTCCTCCGGTTCGAGATGCTGGACATGGGATTTGCCACATGCACGGGCGATGGTCTGCGCCTCCATGGTGATCACGCGCAGGTAGTTGGCCAACCGTCGGCCAGCCGCCACCGGATCCAGCCGCGACGACAGCTCCGGATCCTGGGTGGTGATACCGGCCGGGTCGCGGCCGTCTTGGAAGTCGTCGTAGAAGCCGGCAGCGCTGCCGATCTTGGCGTACTCGTCTTCGTAGCGAGGATCGTTGTCCCCCAAGGCGATCAGAGCTGCGGTACCGATCGCCACCGCGTCGGCGCCCAGTGCCAGCGCCTTGGCCACGTCCGCGCCGCTGCGAATACCACCGGAGACGATCAACTGGACCTCGCGGTGAACGCCCAACTCCTGCAAGGCTTGCACCGCCTGCGGGACAGCGGCCAGCGTGGGAATGCCGACGTGTTCGATGAAGACGTCCTGGGTGGCGGCGGTGCCGCCCTGCATACCGTCGACGACGACGACGTCGGCGCCGGCGTGGACCGCAAGCTTGACGTCGTAGTACGTCCGGGACGCCCCGATCTTGACGTAGATCGGCTTCTCCCAGTCGGTCAGCTCACGCAACTCGTTGATCTTGATGGTCAGGTCGTCCGGCCCGGTCCAATCCGGATGCCGGCATGCGCTGCGCTGGTCGATGCCCTGAGGAAGGTCTCGCATCTTGGCCACACGCTCGGTGATCTTCTGACCCAACAGCATTCCGCCGCCACCGGGCTTGGCGCCCTGGCCCAGCACCACCTCGATGGCGTCGGCCTTGCGCAGGTCGTCGGGGTTCATGCCGTAGCGGCTGGGCAGATACTGGTACACCAAATTCTTGCTCTGGCCCCGCTCCTCGGGCGTCATACCGCCGTCACCGGTGGTGGTGGAGGTACCCGCCTCACTGGCGCCGCGTCCCAGCGCCTCCTTGGCGTTGGCCGACAGCGACCCGAAGCTCATCCCGGCGATGGTCACCGGGATACTCAGGTGTAGAGGGTGTTTGGCGTGCCTGCTGCCCAGCACCACGTCGGTGTCGCAGCGCTCACGGTAACCCTCCAGGGGATAGCGAGACATGCTGGCGCCCAAGAACACCAGGTCGTCGAAGTGCGGCAGCCGTCGCTTGGCGCCCCAACCCCTGATGTCGTAGATACCGGTGGCGGCGGCGCGCTGGATGTCGGCGATGGTGGCGCGGTCGAAGGTGGCGGACTCACGCAGGCCGCGCTGAACGCGGGCGTCGTCATTCATATCGGGATCCTCGGAAGCTCAGTACGTGTTGTCGGAGTGGAAGTGATACAGCGAACGCGCCGACCCGTACCGGGTGTAGGTGCTGGTGTCGTCGTCGAAGCCGGCCTCTTTGAGCAGTGTGGCCAACTCGGAGTGGTGTTCGTCGTCCATGGCCTTGGCCACACAGTCGGCACCGAGGGAGGCGACCTCACCCCGGACGTAGATGCGGGCTTCGTAAATCGAATCACCCAGTGCATCACCGACATCACCGCGGACCACCAGGGTGCCACTTTGCGCCATGAACGCGCTCATGTGCCCGGCGTTGCCGCCGACGACGATGTTGACACCCTTCATGGAGATGCCGCAGCGCGCTGCGGCATCCCCTTCGATCACCAACAGGCCGCCGTGGGCGGTGGCACCCGCCGACTGGGAGGCGTTGCCCTTGACCAGCACGGTGCCACTCATCATGTTCTCCGCGACGCCCACTCCGGCGTTGCCCTCGATGGTCACCTCGGCGTGCTTGTTCATCCCTGCCGCGTAGTAGCCCACGTGACCGGCAATCCGCACCCGGATATCAGCGTCGATCCCCACCGCCAGGTTGTGGGCCCCGGCCGGATTCAAAATCGTGAACGCGCCGTCGGCATCGGGAGAATGCAAGGCGGCGTTGACCTCTCGTACGCTGCTCTGCTGCAGATCGAAGGACGTCATCGACTCCATGCGTACACCACCTCGGGTTCGGGTTCGAACAAGTGCGCCTTCTCGATACCGGGCAGTCCGACCAGCGCGCGGTATTCGGAGGCCATGGCCACCCAGTCGTCGGTTTCGGCGACCACGGCCGGTTTGCAGGCGATGGCGTCGCGCACCACCGCAAAGGAGTCGGAGTTGGACACCAGAAGCGTGTAGAAGCCGTCGAATTCGGCGCACAATCGCTTCAGCGCCAGCTCGACGTCGGCACCCGACGCCAGCTGGTGTGCCACGAACCGGGCACCCACCTCGGTGTCGTTCTCGCTGTCGAAGGCCACCCCGTCGGCACGCAGTTCCCGCCGGATGGTGGCGTGGTTGGCAAAGGATCCGTTGTGCACCAGGCACTGGTCGGGTCCGACCGCGTAAGGGTGGCAGCCCGCGGCGTTGACGGCGGACTCGGTGGCCATCCTGGTGTGCCCGACACCCTGCCAGCCCTGCGCCTGCGCCAGGCCGTAGCGCTGCGCAAGCTCGCGGGGGTGACCGACCCCCTTGAGGACGGCGACGTCTTGACCGAACCCGGCAACCAGCGCCGTGGGCACGGCGGCCTTGGCGGCGGCCAACAGCGCGTCGGTGTCCACCGGTGCATGCACCACCAGGGTGTCCCCCAGCGGCAGCACCGTCACGTCCGCGCCCAGCGCCTCACTCAGCACCGCGCTCAACGAATCTGCCTGCGCAGCGTCTACTTCCAGCAGCGACACCGTGCTGTGCCCGGCCGGCGACCAGGTGGGGTCGCCGTACACCGCGACACCGGCGGAGTCCGAGCCGCGCTCGCCCATCTCGCACAGCATCCCGGTGAGCAACTCCCCCAGCCTGGGATAGAGCTCGGGGTTGCGCAGGTGCAACCCGACAATTCCGCACATTCGATTGACTCCTTACTCAGAACGCCTGCAGGTAACGATCGATCTCCCACGGCGTCACCTCGCGGTGCCACGTGAAGAACTCTTCGCGCTTGAGGTTGGCGAAGTACGCGGCCACGCCCTCGCCCGCGCCGTCCAGCGCACCCGAAATCACGTCGTCGGCCTCCAGCGCCTCGACCGCGTGCAGCAGGGTCAGCGGAAGTGGTTGCAGCCGTTGCTCGGTGGAGGCGCCGGGCTCGCCGGGATCGACGTTGCGCTTGATGCCATCCAGACCGGCGCCCAGGGCGGCGGCGATGGCCAGGTAGGGGTTGGCAGAGCCGTCCGGGCCGCGCAGTTCGATGCGCTGGTCGTCGGGGATCCGCACGTAGTGGGTGCGGTCATTGCCGCCGTAGGTCGGGGTGCGCGGCGCCCAGCTGGCCCCGGACGTGGTGGAGACAGCGCCGGTGCGCTTGAAGGCGTTCACCGTGGGCGCGACGACGGCCTGCAGCGCGCAGCTGTGCTCGAGGATGCCACCGAGGAAGTTGTAAGCCAGCGACGAGAGGCCAAGTCCGCGTGGATCGTCGGCGTCCGGGAACACCGGTGAGTCGTCCTTGCCGCGCAGCGACAGGTGCAGGTGCATGCCGCTGCCGGTACGGTCGCTGAACGGCTTGCCCATGAAGGTGGCGATCATGCCGCGCTGTTCGGCGAGCATGGTCAACAGATAGCGCAGCGTGATCACCCGGTCGGCGGTGGTCAGAGCGTCGGAATAGGTGAAGTTCTGCTCGAACTGACCATTGCCGTCTTCATGGTCGTTGGCGTAGTTGCCCCAGCCCAGTGTGTTCATGGCGGTGGAGATGCCAGACAGGTGGTCGAACATGCGGGTGACGCCGCGGGCGTCGTAACAAGGTTGGTCGGCACTGTCGCCGGGGTCGGCGGTGCACAGGTTGCCGTCGGCGTCGCGGCGCAGCAGGAAGTACTCCACCTCGGCACCGACATAGGCCTTCAGATCGCTGTCCGCGGCCCGCGCCAGCATCGACTTGAGGATCACCCGCGGGGCGAACGGCCACGGCTTGCCTTCGACGTGCGGATCACAGTGCACGATGGCCAGCCCCTCTTTGATGAAGGGGATGGGTGTGAAGGACGCCGCGTCGGGCATGGCCATCAGGTCGGGGTCCTTGGGCTCCTGGCCGATAGCACCCACGGCATATCCGGCGAAACCCACGCCCTCTTCGACCAGCATGTCGACGGCCTCGACGGGAACCAGCTTGGCGCAGGGCTTGCCGCGAAGGTCGACGAACAACGCCAGGATGAACTTGGTGTTCGTGTCCTTCGCCGCCTGCGCCAGATCCGTGGGAGCTGCCATCTCGGAAGCCTCTTCCTGTGATTAGTAACGTGCGGAACGTTTCCTCATAGTGGTCAATGTACACCAAAGGTAAACACGCAATTGTTTCACCGGCATGACACGGCCATGAGATTCAGATCTCACGGCGTGGCCCCGGGAAGAGTTCTTTGCACCCCGAGCAGATATTTCCGCCAATCTGGGCGGTCTCAGATCGTCGAAGCCTCGTGGGCGGGATCACCTTTGCGCCGACCATGATCCAGAAAATCCGAGGTCGCGCTCGTCTCACAGGAGGACTTCACAGCAAATTAACGCGTGGTGACCGGTGGGACACACATCCACAGCTAGCGTCAAGCCTCGTATCCCGGCAGTACCCCCCGAACACTGTGGAGAAACCACAGAGTTTCCGACCCGTGGAGGTTTCCCTTGACACCTGAAGTCGAGGACGCATTAACGACCATGGCTGCGGTCAACAATGAGTTCTTCTACTGGATGTCCATCGCGGTGATGATGCTCATCCACGCCGGCTTCCTCGCCTACGAAATGGGCGCATCGCGTTCCAAGAACGTGCTGGCGACGGCCATGAAGAACCTGTTGGCCCTGGCCACCATCATTGCGTCTTTCTTTTTCGTCGGCTGGTTCCTCTACAACGCCATGCCCAGTGGCTTCATCGAGATGACCGATGCGGCCAAGGCAGCCTTGCCGTGGAGTGACAACATGGGCCCGAACACGGCCGACTCCGCCAGCGGCATCTTCTGGGGTGCGTTCGCACTGTTCGCCGCGACCACCGGCTCGATCATGTCCGGTGCGGTGCTCGAGCGAATCCGTACCAGTGCCTTCCTGATCCTGACCGTGCTCGTCGGCTCCGTCGTCTGGATCATCGGCGCGGCCTGGGGCTGGCACGGTGCCGGCTGGATGCTGACCCAGCTCGGATTCCACGACGTCGGCGCCGCCGGCTGTGTGCACATGATCGCCGGCTTCGCCACCCTCGGCATCCTCATCAACCTCGGCCCGCGTATCGGCCGGTTCGCCCCGGACGGCACCGCCATCACCATCCGGCCGCACAACCTGCCGCTGACCATGGTGGGCCTGATGCTCATCTTCGCCGGCTTCTTCGGCTTCCTGATGGGCTGCGTCATCTACAGCGGCGCGGGTTACGCCACCATCTACGGCAGCCCAACCACGTTGTCCGCCTTCGCCTTCAACGCCCTGATGGGTCTGGCCGGCGGCATCATCGGCACGTACATCACCTCCCGCGGTGAGCCGTTCTGGACCATCTCCGGCGGCCTGGCCGGAATCATCGGTATCGCCTCGGGCATGGACCTCTACCATCCGGCGCTGGCATTCGTCATCGCCCTGGTTGCCGGCGCACTGATCCCGTTCATCGGCAGGTTGATCGAGAAGTTCAAGATCGACGACGTGGTGGGTGCGGTCACCGTCCACGGCGGCGTCGGCCTGTACTCGGTGCTGGTCGCCGGCATCTTCCTGGCCGGTTACCCGAACACCGACGGCAACCCGTCGATCTCGTTCTGGGGCCAGGCAGTGGGCGCACTGGTCTTCGCCGCACTGGGCTTCTTCCCGACCTACTTGCTGTCGTTGCTGCTCAAGAAGGTCGGGCTGCTGCGCATTCCGCCGGAGGTCGAAGTGCAGGGCCTGGATCTGACCGAGATCCCCGCCACGCCGTACCCCGAGGGTATCCCGATGACGGCGATGAAACCCTCCAGCGGCACCGCGGTGCTCGGAGCCGGCGAGGGGGTGAAATAAATGTTCAGTCCCATCGACAGCTATGACGAACTGGGCCCGGTCTTCACGTTCGGCGGAAACTCGGTCGGCGTCTGGATCTCGGTGATCCTCGCAGTGGTGCTGTTCGTCGGGTTCTTCGTCCGGATGATCCAGCACGAGAACCACGCGTACAAAGCAATGATCGAGCACAAGCCAGTCGAGGCCGGCCCCGCCGCCGAAGGCGAACCGCCCGTCTACTGATCCATCTGCAGCCCAACAGATTCGGGGCCGGCCACCGCCAGGTGGTCGGCCCCGCTTCTTGTGCCGAGCCCGGTTCAGTTCGGCGCGTGCGACCGCAACCAGGCCACAGCTCGGTCGCGGTAGGAGATGATTCCCTTGTAATCGGCCATGTCGTCCGGCAATTCGGCCAGCACCATCTCGGCGCGCGCCCGCCACGGCTCGAAGGTGATCAGATCCGCCAGCGGCAGCATGTAGGTGCGGATCAGAAAACAGATCGCGCCGGACTCCGGCAGCCGGATCAGGTGCTGCACCTCGACCCGCAGATGCACCAGCCTGCCGAAGGTCTCGTCGTCCACGGTGCCCACCATCGGCCGGTCCGGCCCCCATTCGTGGTACAGCTCGGTGGACACGTCCAGGCGCCGGCCGACGGTCATCGACCAGTTGGTGCGACGGTAGGTCTCATTCGGTTGCAGCCGCATCAGGAACTCGCGAGCGCGGGTGATCACTCCGGTCTGCCGCAAACGCGGCACCGGGCCGTGGATCTCGAGGAAGGTCATCCCGACGTCGAATCCGAATGACCAGTCGGCGGCGAAGGTGACCACGCCCGCATCACCGAACAGATCGCCGTCGCGCTGGTCGAGCAGCACGATGTCCTCCTGCACCTGGGCGGCGATGAAGGCCAACGGTTCGGAGGGCAGTGTCGACTCGTCACCGACCACAAAATCCGCTGTCAGACCCAGCTTTTCATTACGCCAGTGCCACAGCTCGCCGTCGCGGGTCAACGAAATGAACTCGGGGTAGGCGGTGGCCATCTCGGTCATCAGGCTCAGCATCACGTCCCAGCACGCCGTGCGCATGTGCGGCAGCACGGCGTAGCGGGTGGGATCCTCATCGAGGATGCGTTTGCGTTCGGCCAGTTCGTATTCGTACTCACTGTCGATGTCGATGACCCGCTCACCCCACTGCCCTGCCGGGGTGACCACCGCTGTGCCCGCCGGCTCGACATTGGTGCTGTACCGGTAGGTCTCGGCGGGAAACGGAAAAGGAAAGGTGCGCACCAGATCCGGTGCGGAGATCAAAGGGGGCATGCTCGGCTTCCTTTCACAGAGATAGTTCCACACGGTCGCCGGCGGCCCGCGAGACGCAGCTCATCATCGAGTCGCAGGCCTGCTTGTCGGCATCGCTGAGGTAGAGGTCGCGATGCAGGATGTCCCCCCCGGTCACCGCGACCCGACATTCACCGCACACGCCCTGGCGGCACAGGTTGGGAATGTCGTGGCCGCGCGCCTCCAGCGCCTCCAGCAGGGACACCCCGGATTCGACCACGAAGATCTCACCGCTGCCGCGCAGCGTCACCTCGAACGGCTCACCTGGATCGAGTGCGTCGATTCCGAAGCGTTCCATGTGACTTCGGCTGGCCGGCCAACCAAGCTCGGCCGCCGTGGCCATCACATAGTCCATGAACGACGCGGGCCCGCAGACATAGAGGTGCGCCCCGAACGGTTGGGTGGCCAGCGCCGGGGTCAGATCAGCCAGGAACGCGGCTCGGTCGGTGTAGATGCGGGCTTCGTCGGTGAGTGCCTTGACCTCATCGAGGTAGGCACCCTTGCCTTCTCTGTGCAGGTACAGCAGCTGCACCTCTCTGCCCCAGCGGTGTGCGCTGCGCAGGTGCGACACCATAGGGGTGATACCGATGCCGGCCGCCACCAACAGGTGCCGGCGGGCGCGCAGCACCGGAGCGAAGGCGCTGCGCGGCGGGCGGGTGACGACGCTGTCCCCGACCGCCAGTTCGTGGTGGATCCAGCGCGATCCGCCGGCTCCGTCCGGGCATTCCAGCACCGATACCGTGTACTCGCGCGGCGCGACGCTGTCGGAGGTGAGTGAATAGGCATTGGCCTTGTCACCACACTCGATGACGAGATGGCTGCCGGGGGTGAAAGACGGTAGCGCAGCCCCGTCGGCGCGGGCCAGGGTCAGGGTACGGACGCCGGGAACCCCGTCGTCAATGGCACGCACCACCAACTCGAGTGTCGTCACGACGCAACCTCCTCGGCGTCCACCATGAATCCGAGGTGTGCACCCTTGAGTCGTGAAACATGGTAGTAGACAAGGAGATTGCGGCCACAGCCGATACAGGGCACCACTCCCTCGATGCCGACTTCGGTGCTGGTGCGGGCACCGCAGTGCACGCAGGCCACGTCACGAACGGCGACCGTGGTGCTGGCCACCAGGATCTCGTCGTCGGCAACCCCGCAACGCAGCGCGTGCGCCCGCAGTCGCAGGCACACGGCGGCAGGGCCGGCGATCATCAGTCGCCAGCCCACCAACGCGTCGGCCAGAGCCGCCGATACCGACTCGGCGGCAAGGACGTCCGCGTCGGGCTCGAAGAGGTGAACCGACACGTGCGCGCCCGGGCGCCTGCCGTCTATCTGCGAGGTCCATCGCTCGACGATCGAGCGGGCGTCGGCGCCGAATCCCACGATGGTCCAGAACCGCCCGGTCAGGTCGGCCTCGGGCTCGCGGGCAGCGGCCGCCCAGGCAGGCACGCTGGTCAAGTCCAGTTCGGGTTTCATCGCACCTTCCGTCGAACGTGTACCAGTGGTAGACATTGTTCCCTGACAGGAAATCATCGCTGCGTTTCGTCGATGTGAATCCGACGTCTCCACCGGTTACCGTTCACCCGTGAGCGAAGCCTTCGTGATCGTGGGCGCCGGAATCGCCGGATTGGCCACTGCCGCCGCACTTCAGCGCGACGGACATCAGGTCCTGGTGCTGGAGGCGCGTTCTGACACCTCACCGGGCGCCGGGATCAGCATCTGGCCCAACGCGCTGGCCGCCCTCGACGAGATCGGACTCGGTGACGCCGTGCGGTCGGCCGGGGGCCGGGTCACCGCGGGGGCCATGCGATGGTACGACGGTTCATGGCTGCGACGGCCCTCACCGCAGCGTCTTGTCAAGGCGCTCGGCGAGCCGTTGGTGGTGGTTGAGCGCGCGGTCCTGCGCGACATCCTCGCGGGCGCACTCGCCCCCGGCACTGTGCGCTATGGCGTGGCCGTCACTGCGCTGGTGGCAACAGCCGACGGTGTGCGCCTGACGCTGGACGACAACAGTGTGGTGATCGGCGAATCCGTGATCGGCGCGGACGGCACCCACTCAGTGGTCGCGCGGCATCTCAACGGCACGCTCACGAACCGTTATGCGGGGTACACCGCCTGGCGCGGGGTGGCGCGCTACGCCCTCGATCCCGACCTGGCCGGCGAGACGCTGGCCGCGGGGGCCGAGGTGGGCCATGTGCCGCTCGGAGAGGAACTCACCTACTGGTTCGCCACCGAACGCGCGCGAGAGGGAGGGCACCGGCCGGACGGGGAATTGAAGTACTTGAAGGAGAAGTTCGCGCACTGGGCACAACCGGTGCCCGAGATCCTGGACGCGACGGCGCCCGCACAGGTGTTACGCAATGACCTCTACGACCGCACACCTGCGCGGCAGTGGGCGCGCGGTCGGGTGGTGATCCTGGGTGACGCCGCGCACCCGATGCGGCCCCATTTGGGTCAGGGTGGATGCCAGGCGCTCGAGGACGCAGCCGTGTTGGCCCATCTGCTGCGGCGCCCTCCGGGTTCGGCGAGCGGCGCTTTTCGGCGAGCAAGAGACCCGGCGGCGGCGTTCGCGGACTTCGCCGCCGCTCGCAAGGCCAGAACCACTCCCCTGGTGAGAGAGTCGGCCGCGATCGGAACAATTCTGAACCTCCGCGGCCTCGGCGCGGCATTCACACGCGCCTCCGCACTGGTGCCGGAAGCGGTGTTGATCAACCACCTGGCGTCGGTGGCCGCCAGGACCGCGTTTCAGCTGCCCGACTGAAAAACGCTGATGGTGCCGGGCGGTTCGCCCGACACCATCAGCTCGTCAGATCGACTGACCGGGTAGTGCTCGGCTCGCTAGCCGCGGCCGCCGCACACCGGCCATGCGCCGATGCCCTGGCTGCGCAGCACGTTTTCCGCGACGCGGATCTGCTCTTCACGGCTGGCATGGTGCGGCGAGCCGCTTCCGCCGTTGGACTGCCAGGTACCCATGGTGAACTGCAGGCCACCGAAGTAGCCGTTTCCGGTGTTGATCGCCCAGTTGCCGCCAGACTCGCAGGCTGCAACGGCATCCCAGTTCACGCTGTCCGCATTCGCGGTACCGGCACTGAGCGCCATCGGGGCGACCACCAGGGCTCCCCCGATCGCAGCCATCGTGAGTTTCTTGCGGAGGTTCTGCAACATCGTTCCTTTCGCCACGCGCGCGCCATCGCCACACCCACTCAGGAAGTGGGCGTGCTGGGTTCTCTGGGGGGAGGACCGCGGCAGGTCGGGTCACGTCGTCTCGGTCAGACATGACAGGGGAGGCAGCATCTGCCCGCCGAAACTCGGCGGCGGCCGAGCCCGTCCAGGGCCCCGCCACTCCCACTCACACGCAGGTTTCGTGGTTCTTGTGAAGTTGTTTGCTCCCTTTCGGGACAAATGGACCGTACGTGCCGAATCTGGACGAGTCACATCGCCGATCTGGATATCTCGTTTTGATAACAGTCAGATCACGACGAAACCTGAGAGGAATCTATGCAGGTCACTGCAGCAATCGAGCGACGTACCCGACCAGGATGAATACATTCCAGAGGTGACGCAACTCACCACATTTTTGTGAGCTGGACCACTCCGCGACGGCTCGCGACAGCCTCTCGGGTGGGGACTATCCAGAATCTGTTAACCATGTGACACAAGTGTTTTGGATTTGGTCCGAGTTGGAACCATTTCTGCCCAACACTTTTGCTACACGCAATCCACTGTCCTCAGCTCAGCAGTTCCGGCCGAGAAGTCCAAAGTTGCTTATCCACAGTGATTTTCACCGACCATCGTGAAGCAATCCCGCCACCGATGCGCGGCGCAAATCCCATCACCAACTGGCCACGGCAGAGCCATGATTGACACTCATTGCTCGGACTCTGTGACGAAAACCTCTCCATCACAGTACTTTTCACCGATATTCGACGTGGATGGCGCTGATGCTCCAAGGCCGGGGCATCCTCGGAAGTAGGCGCCAGACGATGCCGACACCCACCACCTCGACCGGCATCACCAGCATCGGCTTCCAGCAAACCCGGTGCCGCCCCACCGCAGCAGCCTTGGTTCGCAGCAGATCCGCGTTCCCACACCGGATCTCACCGCCGGTCGACCCCGACGCCCACGAAGCAGACGACGGCGGGCGAAACGGATTCACGCTGACTGCCACCGATGCGCCGGCGGCAGAAGTTAGCTGGCGGGTTGTGCGCCCAGATCTGCGGGGGTGTTGACATTGGCCAACGCAGGCGTTTCGGGCATCACGATGCGCTGGGTGTTGACAGTGTCGACCAGTGCTCGCATGCTGCGCTCCCCCGCCGCGATCAACTGGTCCACCTTGTCCGCCAGCGCGGTGCTGTAGACGCCGGCCAGGTAATGGTCACGACCGTCCCACGGCAGGATCACGTCGGCCCCGGTGTGCATCGCGAGCTCGTCGATCAACGCCGCCGTCATCTGCGGCATGTCCACCGCGCACACAAAAGCCCGGTCGGCACCGGCACCGGCGGCGGCACGCAACCCGCGGCCGGTGGCCAGCAGCGGCCCCACTCCACGAACCTCGTCGCGCAGAACTGTCGCCGCCAACTCGGGCAACGGTTGGCCTGGTGCGGCGATCACGAAGACCGGCGCACACCGCGAGGCGACCGCAGCCACCACGTACTCGACCATCGACTTGACCCCGTCCGGACCGTCGAAGGTAACGGTGGCTTTGTCGCGACCCATTCGACGCGACGCCCCGCCCGCCAGCACCACACCGGCGAGCTCTGAGGTCATGCGCTCAGGCTAGTCGACGGTCCAGGTGTCGCGGCCCCGAAGCAGTGACTGAAGTGCTGCCGTGTCGTGCGGGATGGTCTCCCTGGCGGTGGCCACCTGATGCCGGGCGGCGTCGTTGTAGGTGGGTCGGTTGACCTGCCGGAAGATTCCCATCACCGTGTGGTCGAGATTCTGATCGCTCAACCGCGACAGGGCGAACGAGTACGACGGGTCGTTCAGCGAGGGATCATGCACCACGATCTCGTCGGCGGACACGTCAGCGGTCTTGGCAACCTCGAGCCCGAAGCCGCTGCGCACCACGGCGTACTCGTCGCCGGTACCGAAGGTGATCGGTTCACCCGGCTTGACCCGGATGACACGCTCCTCGGCGCCTTCCTTGCGCAGCAGATCGAACGAGCCGTCGTTGAAGATCGGGCAGTCCTGCAGGATCTCCACCAGCGCGGCGCCACGGTGGGCGGCCGCCGCGCGCAGCACCTCGGTGAGACCGGCACGGTCGGAGTCCAGAGCGCGGCCGACAAACGTGGCCTCGGCACCCAGCGCCAGCGACACCGGGTTGAACGGGTGATCCAGCGAGCCCATGGGCGTCGACTTGGTGACCTTGCCGACCTCGGAGGTGGGCGAGTACTGGCCCTTGGTCAAACCGTAGATCCGGTTGTTGAACAGCAGAATGGTGATGTTCATGTTGCGGCGCAGCGCGTGGATCAGGTGGTTGCCGCCGATGGACAATGCGTCGCCGTCACCGGTGACCACCCAGACCGACAGGTCGTCACGGGCCAGCGAAAGCCCGGTGGCGATCGACGGCGCGCGCCCGTGGATGGAGTGCAGACCGTAGGTCTCGAGGTAGTACGGGAACCGGCTGGAGCAGCCGATACCACTGACGAACACCATGTTCTCGCGGCGCAGCCCGAGCTCCGGCAGGAAGTTGCGGATGGTGTTGAGGATGACGTAGTCACCGCAGCCGGGGCACCAGCGCACCTCCTGGTCGCTGGTGAAGTCCTTGCCCTTCATGGGCTGATCGGTGGTGGGCACGCCGTGGGTCTTCGAAAGTCCCGGCGTCAGTCCCAGATCGAGGCCGTTGATGCTTCCCATCAGGTCCGTCATGCGTTCACTCCTGCCCCGTCAAGATCAATGGTCACGGCGCCTAACCGAGCCAGCTTGGCCTTGTCGACTTCCTTTTCGGCCAGCGTTCCGTCGAATGCGGAATCGATGACGCCTTCGATCTCGTCGGCCAGGAATGCCATGCCCTGCACCTTGGTCACCGACTGCACGTCCACCAGGAACCGGCCACGCAGCAGCAGTGCCAGCTGTCCGAGGTTCATCTCCGGAGCCACCACCTTGGGGTAGCGCTTGAGCACCTCTTCGAGGTTCGACGGGAACGGGTTGAGGTACTGCAGGTGCGCGTGCGCCACCTTCAAGCCCTTGCGACGGGCGCGACGGCAGGCCTCGCCGATGGGACCGTAGGAGCTTCCCCAGCCCAGCAGCAGCAGTTCGGCGTCACCGGAGGGATCGTCGACCTGCAGGTCGGGTACCTCGATACCGGCGATCTTCTCCTGGCGCAGCCGAACCATCAGGTCGTGGTTGGCCGGGTCGTAGGAGATGTTGCCCGAGCCGTTGGCCGACTCCAGTCCACCGATGCGGTGCTCCATTCCCGGCGTACCCGGGATGGCGAACTGGCGGGCCAGGGTCTGCGGATTGCGTGCGTAGGGCTGGAAGGGCTGACCCGGTTCGACGAAGGCGTGCTCGATGGGCGGGTAGCTCGTGATGTCCGGAATACGCCACGGCTCACTGCCATTGGCGATGGCACCGTCGGACAGCACGATCACCGGAGTGTGGTACTTGATGGCGATCCGCACCGCCTCCACGGCGATGTCGAAGCAGTCCGAGGGTGAACGCGGAGCCAGCACCGCCACCGGCGATTCGCCGTTGCGACCGAACATGGCCTGCAGCAAGTCGGCCTGCTCGGTCTTGGTGGGCAGCCCGGTCGACGGGCCGCCGCGCTGCACGTCGATGACCACCAGCGGCAGCTCGGTCATCACGGCCAGGCCGATGGCTTCGGACTTCAGCGAGATGCCGGGGCCCGAGGTGGTGGTGACACCGAGCGCACCGCCATAGGAGGCACCGATGGCCGAGCCGATGCCGGCGATCTCGTCCTCGGCCTGGAAGGTCAGGACGTTGAAGTTCTTGTGCTTGGACAGCTCGTGCAGGATGTCCGAGGCCGGGGTGATGGGGTAGCTGCCCAACATCACCTGCAAGTCGGCCAGGTGTCCGGCCGCCACCAGGCCATAGGCCAGCGCGGTGTTACCCGAGATCTGGCGGTACTCGCCGGACTTGAGCTTGGCGGGCGACACCTCGTAGGTGGTGGCGAACGCCTCGGTGGTCTCGCCGTAGTTCCAGCCGGCCTTCAGTGCGAGCACGTTGGCGTCGGCGACGTCGGGCTTGCGGGCGAACTTCTCGCGGATGAAAGTCTCGGAGGTCTCGATGGGCCGTCCGTACATCCACGACAGCAGACCGAGCGCGAACATGTTCTTGGCGCGCTGGCCGTCTTTCTTGGAGGCGCCGATCTCCTCGACCGCACCGAGGGTCAACGAGGTCATGGCCACGGCCTGGACGTTGTAGTCGGCCAGCTCGTCGTTCTCCAGCGGGTTGGACTCGTAGCCGACCTTGGCCAGGTTGCGCTTGGTGAACTCGTCGGAGTTGGCGATCACCAGACCGCCGCGCGGAAGGTCGCCGATGTTGGCCTTGAGCGCCGCGGGGTTCATCGCCACCAGCACGTCGGGGCGGTCACCGGCGGTGAGGATGTCGTAGTCGGCAATCTGGATCTGGAACGACGAGACACCGGGCAGCGTGCCCTGTGGTGCCCGGATCTCGGCCGGGTAGTTGGGCTGGGTGGCCAGATCGTTACCGAAGAGCGCGGCCTCGGAGGTGAACCGGTCTCCGGTCAGCTGCATACCGTCGCCGGAGTCACCCGCGAACCGGATGACAACTTTCTCCAGTTTTTCCCGAGGATGCGACTTGGTTCCGTTGTCGGTCGGACCCACGTCCCCACCTTTCACCCGTGTATATGCACCACTTCGGATGTGGACGCACCCCGGCGCGGTTCGGTTGAACGCTCCGTTGGGCACAGCCCATCAGAAGTTGATGTCACTCGTAGTACCGATTATTGCACTTTCCTTAGGCAACGCCTGACGCCGGGGTGAGTCGACACGCCGCCGCGGTGCAGCCGTCAGCCCTGATCAGCGACCCATCGACGTCACAGGTGAGACAAATTTGTGGTTTTCGTCACTGTTGCCGGGGCTCAAAATATAAGAACCACAACGTACGCACCAGTAACTTGTTCCAGCACTGCGCTGAGCGAGTGCCCAGCGTTACACCATCACCCGGGGATGTTGTAGGGCGTGACCACTTGAATGGGAACCGGACGCACGGTTTCGGTGGGTAGCGCACCCCGCTCCTGCAGGATCGTCCGCAACGCCATGCGCGCATCGGCACGCAGGTCGTTATGCAGCACCACGGAGAGCCGGCCCTCCCGCAGCAGCCTGCGGTTGTCCGCGTCCAGGTCATGAGCGACGAAGACCCGGCATCTGCGGTTCAGCTTCTCGAACGCCGACACGGTGGCGGTGTTGCCGCCGCCCACCGAGTACACCGACTCGATGTCGGGGTTGCGCTCCAGGGCAGCCAGTACCAGCCCCTCGTTGGTGGCGTCGATCCCGTCACTGTCGGTGACGTCGACCACGGCCAGTCCGGACCCGCGCAGCCCGGACCGGAAGCCCACCTCACGTTCCCCCTCACCGCGGAACACATTGCGTGACAGGGTGATCAGGACAGACCCCAGGTCTGTGCCCAGCCACTGCCTGATCAGGTAGGCCGCGGTCAGACCGGCCGCGTGGTTGTCGATGCCGACGTAGCCGCACCGGCTACTGGCCGGAATGTCGGTTGTGTAGGTGACCACCGGCGTGCCCGCGGCGACCAAACGGTCGACCGCCTCAGCGACCTCGGGCTCGTCGGGTGCCTTGAGAATGACGCCGTGGCTGCCGCGCAGATTCTCGAGCATGTCGACGGTGGCCGAGGTGGTGCCGCTCTCCCACAGATGAAAGCGTGCCCGCAGCATGGCCGGTGCAAATGAGGGCAACTCGGCCTCGACGGCCTCCCGGAAGGCATCGGAGAAGCGCCTGGGGGTCTGCATCACCACATCGATCAGATAGCGGCGGCCGTTGAGCCGCAGTTGCGCGCGCTGCTTGTCCAAATCGGCGATCGCCTGCAGTACCTCGGCACGGGTGTTCTCGCGGACACCGGCGCGGTTGTTCAGGACACGATCCACCGTCGCCTCGCTGAGCCCGCACTGCTGCGCGATCTCCCTGACCTTGTAGCGGTGCATGGATCTCCTTGTGAGGGTTTTTTGATGGTTTTCTGGTGTTGATTGTGTCCCATCGCACAGCAAGACTTCTCGACATGTCCACATCCGTTCTGCCGGGCGCCTGGATCGAAGACGCCGATTGCAGCCTCGAGGAGTTCCGCGCCCAGGTACTGCGCAGCACCGACCTCGCCGACTATCCCCATGCGCACGACGTCCGCGGCGGTGTGCTCGTCTACTCCTCCGGTTCGTTCGAGGCTGCCGATCGTCGCGCCCTGCAGGCCGAACTGATCCGGGCACTCTCCGACGGCCCCGGCGTGGTCGTATTCGAGAACGCCTTCGACGACAACGTGGTGGACCGGGCCAGCGCCGCCTTCGACCAGCTGATCGCCGACCAGCGCGCGGAGGGTGCGGCGGCCGGTGACCACTTCGGCAAGCCCGGCGCCAACGACCGAGTGTGGAACGCCGCGCAGAAACTTGCGCTGCACGCTCCCGAGGTGTTCGCCGAGTACTACGCCAACGACGCGCTGGCGCTGATCTCCCAAGCCTGGCTGGGACCGCGCTACCAGGTGACCTCCCAGGTCAACGTCGTCAATCCGGGTGGCGCCGCCCAAGTGCCGCACCGTGACTATCACCTGGGCTTCGTCAACGCCGACCAGCTGGCCAGCTACCCCACCCATCTGCACCTGCTCTCCCCCGCCCTGACACTGCAGGGCGCGGTGGCCCACTGCGACATGCCGGTCGAGAGCGGCCCCACCATGCTGTTGCCGCACTCGCAGAAGTTCGCGGCCGGTTACATCGCCTTCTACCGTCCCGAGTTCATCGAGTTCTTCATCGAACATCAGGTGCAGATACCGCTGAGCAAGGGTGACGCGGTGTTCTTCAATCCAGCGCTGTATCACGGTGCGGGACACAACAAGTCGGCCGACATCAAGCGGATGGCCAACCTGCTGCAGATCTCGTCGCCGTTCGGCCGGGCCATGGAGTCGTTGGATCGCACCGCGATGGTGCGCGCGATCTACCCGACCCTCCTGCAGATGCACCACGCCGGTCGAGACGTGCTCAACGCCGTGGTGGCCACCGCCGAGGGCTACGCCTTCCCCACCAACCTCGACCGCGACCAGCCGATCGGCAGCCTGGCGCCGCCCAGTCAGGTCGACGTCGTCCTCGACGCACTTCGCGACCAGCTGACCCTCGAACAACTCGACACCGCATTGCGCAACCAGAACGAACGGAGAATTCCATGACCACCCTCGGACTCATCGGCCTCGGCCGCATCGGGGCCTTCCACACCGAGACACTGAGCGGCCTGCCGGAACTCGACGGTCTCGTCATCACCGACGAGCGCACCGAGCTGGTTCGCCAGGTGGCCGACAAATACGGCGCGACGCCGGTGGATTCGGTTGCGGCGCTGCTTGATTCAGGGATCGACGGCGTGGTGGTGGCTGCGGCCACCCCCGCGCACGCCGAGCTGACGCTGGCCGCCGTGGAGCGTGGACTGCCGACGTTCTGCGAGAAGCCGGTGGCCTCGACCGCCACCGAAAGCGCACGGGTGGCAGCGGCCATCGCCAAGTCCGGGGTGCCGGTGCAGATCGGCTACCAGCGCCGGTTCGACGCCGCGTTCGCCGCCGCCAAGGCGGTGGTGGACAGTGGCGCACTCGGCCATCTGCACACCGTCCGCAGCACCACCATGGACCCCGCTCCCCCGCCGCTGGACTACATCAAGGGATCCGGTGGCATCTTCCGCGACTGCGCAGTGCACGACTTCGACGCCCTGCGCTGGATCACCGGCCAGGAGGCCGTCGAGGTGTACGCCACCGGCAGCGTGCAAGGTGATCCACTGTTCACCGAGTACGGCGACGTGGACACCGCCGCGGTGATCGTCCGCTTCGACGGTGGTGCGCTCGGCGTGGTCTCCAACGCCCGCTACAACGGCCGCGGTTACGACTGCCGCCTCGAGGTGCACGGCTTCAACGACACCGTGGTCGCCGGTTGGGATCAGGGGGTGCCCGTGGGCAACACCGACCCGGCAGTGGACTTCCCCACCGGCACACCGCATCACTTCTTCATGGACCGTTTCACCGAGGCGTTCCGCACCGAGCTCAGCGGCTTCGTGCGCGTGGTCAACGGTGGCCCGATCCTGGGTGCGACGGTGGCCGACGCGGTGGAGGTGGCCTGGATCGCCGAAGCCGCCACCGAGTCGCTGCGTCGCGGCACCCCGGTACGCATCGAGGAGGTCCGCCAGTGAAGATCGCCGGAGCCCCCATTTCCTGGGGCGTGTGTGAAGTGCCCGGCTGGGGTTACCAATTGGACCGCGACCGGGTGATGGCCGAAATGCGCGAGGCCGGGTTGACTGCCACCGAACTGGGCCCGGACGGCTTCCTACCCTCGGACACCGCGGAACTCACGTCCTTTCTCGACGGCTACGGGCTGTCCTGTGTCGGCGGATTTGTCCCGGTACTGCTGCACGACGACAGCCATGACCCCGCCGACGATCTCGCGGGACCGCTGGAATCACTGGTCGCCGCCCACGCCGATGTCGTGGTGCTGGCCGCCGCCACCGGCGCCGAGGGCTACGACGCCCGTCCCGAGCTCGATGACACACAGTGGAAGACATTGCTGGACAACCTCGATCGGCTGGCCGGCATCGTCGCCGCGCGGGGCCTGAAGGCGGTACTGCATCCCCACGTCGGCACCATGGTCGAGACTCGGACAGACGTGGACCGGGTACTGGAGGGTTCGACGATCCCGCTGTGCCTGGACACCGGCCACCTGCTGATCGGCGGGACGGATCCGCTGGCTCTGACGCAGGAAGTACCCCACCGTATCGAGCACACCCATCTCAAGGATGTCGACGCCGCGCTGGCGCAAAAGGTCCAGGCCGGTGAACTGACCTACACCGAGGCTGTGGCGGCGGGCATGTACGTGCCTTTGGGCGCCGGCGATGTCGACATTGCCGGCATCGTCAAGACACTCGAGGACGGCGGCTACACGGGCTGGTACGTGATGGAGCAGGACAACATCCTCGCCGATACCCCTGACGGAGAGGGGCCGCTGGCCGACGTGGTAACCAGTGTCCGTTTCCTGCAGGGAATTTCATGACCCTTCGCATCGGGATACTGGGAGCCTCGCGGATCGCGGAGACGGCGATCGTCGGGCCGGCTGCCGAGCTGGGTCACCAGCTGGTGGCGGTGGCGGCGCGGGACCCGCGGCGGGCAGCGGTGTTCGCCGACAAGTACGGCGTGGAACGGGTGCTCGGCTCGTACCAGGACGTGATCGACGACGAGCAAGTCGACGTCATCTACAACCCGCTGGCCAACGCACTACACGCGCCGTGGAATCTGGCGGCGATCAAGGCGGGCAAGCCGGTGCTCACCGAGAAGCCGTTCGCCGACAACCGTGAGCAGGCCGCCGACGTGGCCGCGGCAGCGAAGGCCACGGGAGTGCCTGTGCTGGAAGGCTTTCACTACCTCTTCCATCCGGTGACCCGACGGGCACTGGAACTGGCCGGTGACGGGTCATTGGGTGCGGTGCGCCGCGTCGAGGTGTTGATGACCATGCCCGAGCCCGCGGCGCATGATCCGCGGTGGTCACTGGAACTGGCCGGCGGCGCATTGATGGACCTGGGCTGCTACGGCCTGCACATCATGCGCAGGTTCGGCGCCCCGCACGTGACCGCGGCCAGCGCGACGCAGCGCACCCCCGGGGTGGACGCCAATTGCGACGTCGAGTTGTCCTTCCCTGACGGAACGGTGGGCGTGTCCCGTTATGCCATGGACTCCGATGCCTACCGATTCACATTGCGCATCATCGGATCTCAGGGTGAGGTGTTGGTGCACAACTTCATCAAACCCCACGATGACGACAGGATCACCGTCACCACCGCCGAGGGGACCCGGGTGGAGCACTTGGGCACACGGGCGTCCTACACCTATCAGCTGGAGGCGTTCGCCGCCCACGTCGAACGCGGAGCTCCCCTGCCCATCGGTCTCGACGATGCCGTCGCCAACATGGCGCTGATCGACGAGGCCTACCGCGCCGCCGGCATGGAACCGCGCTAGTCTCCGGGAGACACAATGACACGTCGCTTCGACCTCATCGGTACCGGCTGGATCGGCCGGGTGCACGCCGAATCACCTGCCGCACAGACGGCGGTACCGGCATGAGCAGGTTCGACCTGGCAGTCTGCGCCGAGATGGTGTTCACCGACCTGCCGATCCTCGAGCGGGTGCGCCGTATCCACGACCTGGGCTTCGCCGTCGAGATCTGGAGTTTCCACGACAAGGATCTCGATGCCCTTGCCGCCACCGGGGCGCGGTTCTCTTCCATGACCGGGTACCTGCACGGTGACCTCTACGACGCCGACGGCGCCGACGAAGTGGTGCGGACGGCCCAGGCTGCGGTGAAAGCTGCTGCCATTCTGGGCGTTCCGCGGCTGGTGGTACACCCGGGCGAGCTGGTGGACGGGCAGGCGGCGCGACCGGTCCACCGGGTCACCGGTCAGATGTGGTTCGCCGCCCAGCGGGGCCTGGCAGCGCTGGGGGAACTGGGCGCCGATTCCGGAGTCACCTTCTGCCTGGAGAACCTGAACACGATCGTGGATCACCCGGGTGTGCCACTGGCGCGCGCCAAGGACACCCTGGCACTCGTCGAAGCGGCGGCACATCCGAACGTGAAGATGATGCTGGATCTCTACCACGCCCAGATCGGCGAGGGGAATCTGATCGAGCTGGTGCGCCGGGCAGGCGTGGCGATCGGTGAGATCCAGGTGGCCGATGTGCCGGGCCGGTGTGAGCCCGGCACCGGCGAGATCAACTACCGCGCGGTGGCCGCGGCGCTGCACGACGCCGGGTATCGCGGACCTGTCGGCATGGAGGCGTTCGCCGCCGGTGACACCGTGGTGGCTCTCGAGGCTTTCCGGGCGGCCTTCACCGTGTAAGCCTCTGAGACGACGAAGGCGGGCGCCTCGGCGCCCGCCTTTTTGGTGTCTGCGCTAGCTGGCGGCCCGCAGATTGGGGCTGACCCACCTGGCGTAGCAAACTGCTGGGCGGGCCGGCTCGTGGGCGAACTTCTCAGCGAGCTTGTGCAGGTTCTCGGTGATGGTCGACGCGTGTTGATCGGCGTCACCGGTGAGCTGATCGAACAGCGGAGTCACGGCGGTGCCGTACTCCATGGACTCGGTGACCTCGGTGGTGCCGGGAGCGATTTCGGTGAGCTCCCACCGCCAGACGCGGCCGTAGGCATCCTGCCATTCGATGGACTTGCCGTCTTCCAGAGCGGTGACGGTGGACGTGGCCTGGTACGGAACACCAGCTTGCTGCATGGCTACGGTGAAACTGTCCCCGATCGACAGGCGCTCGGGGCCAAGGACGGGGAGGTCACGCAGGAGCCCCGAACCATCAAATTCGCGATGCTGTTGGGGGTTCGCAATCAAGGCAAACACTTCAGCAGCGGGAGCTGCGACCTCCACCCGCCTTGCAACGGCAGTTGGGCCCGCGTCCACGTCGACGACAGTCACCATGTAACGGACAGTACCCGCAAACCAGCAACGATAACCATGAGGAGTATGCCAGGTAGGACATGAATTTCCTGAGAAAATAGCAAGCGCATCCCAAGAGCGGGACACATGCAACGGCGCCGGGAGTCGTGGCCCGCAAACTGCCCGCTGCCACTGCACTTCCGGCGCCGTCGATGAGCAGATGCTCTCCAGCGTCGAGGTTACCGCCGACCGAGTTCGTGCGTCAGAGCTTCCAATTCGTTGCCGCCGGCCATCTCCTGGGTGAGGTGTTCGAGCGTGATCTCGTCATAGGTGCAGTCCAACTTCTGCCTGCCGCGGTTCAGCAGGACGAAGTGGTCACCGACCATGTGCGCGTGGTGGGGATTGTGGGTGATGAAGATGACGCCGAATCCCTGTTCCTTGGCAGCGGTGATGTAGCGAAGCACCATGCCGGACTGTTTGACGCCGAGCGCGGCCGTCGGTTCGTCGAGGATCAGCACCCGCGCTCCGAAGAAGATGGCCCGCGCGATCGCCACACACTGACGCTGGCCTCCCGAGAGGGAGCCGATGGGTGCGTCCACGTCGGGCAGGTCGATACCCATCTTGTGCAGTTCGGAGATGGTGGTGGCGCGCATGGCATTGATGTCCAGGGACCGCAGGAAGCCCTTCTTTCTCAACTCCTGCCCCAGAAAGAAGTTGCGCCACACCGGCATCAGAGAAACCACGGCGAGATCCTGGTACACCGTGGCGATGCCCTTGTTCAAGGCATCCTTGGGTGAATCGAACGTGGTGGCCTCACCGTCGACCAGCAATTCACCCTCGGTGGGTTTGTGCAGGCCGGCGATGATCTTGATCAGCGTTGACTTTCCGGCGCCGTTGTCGCCCAGCACGCCGGTCACCTGCCCGGCACCCACCCGAAGGTTGATGTCCTTGAGCGCGATGATGTTCCCGTAGCTCTTGCCGACGCTCTTCAGCTCCACCAGGGGCATCGCCCCACCCGGGGAGGACGGATTGATCGCCGTTTCAGCAGCAGTACTCATTGTTGCTTTCTCCTACCGCTTGGCCGCGTAGTTGCGGAAGGCATTGTTGGCGATCACCGCGAACAGCAGCATGCCGCCGAGGAAGAACTTGAACCAGTCCGGATTCCAGCCCGCGTAGACGATGCCCTGGTTGGTCATGCCGAAGATGAACGCGCCGATCAAGGTGCCGATCGCGGTGCCGTAACCACCGGTGAGCAGGCAGCCACCGATCACGGCGGCGATGATGTAGAAGAACTCGTTGCCGACGCCCTGTCCCGACTGGACGGTGTTGAACGAGAACAGCAGATGCATGCCGACAAACCAGGCGCAGAAGCCGACCACCATGAACAGCCCGATCTTCACCTTCATCACCGGCACGCCCACGGCCCGTGCGCTGTCCTGATTGCCGCCGACGGCAAAGATCCAGTTGCCGATGCGGGTCTTGAACAGGACGTACGTGGCGACCAGGGCGAACAGGATCCACCACACCACGGTGATCCGGACGGATACCCCGAACAACGTGAAGGAGGACGCGAACACCGCGCGGCCCGAGTCGAATCCCGCCATGTCGGACACGCTCGGAGTAGCCACTTGTCCCGAAAGCAGCTTGGTGACAGCAAGATTGATGCCAGCCAGCATGAAGAACGTGCCGAGCGTGATGAGGAAGGAAGGAATCTTCGTACGCATCACCAGGTAGCCGTTGAAGAATCCAACAGCCAGCGCCAGGCCCAGCGACAGGGCCGCACCGATCCACAGGTTCAGGTGCAAGTTGTACGACAGCATCGACGCGGCAAGTGATGTCGTGGTGACGGCAACACCTGCTGACAGGTCGAACTCGCCGCCGATCATCAGCAGACCGACACCCACCGCCATGATCCCGATGGTGGAACTGGCATAGAGCACGGTCGCGAGCGCCTCCGGAGAACGGAACGGCGGTGCGACCACGAGAAAGAAGGCAAAGATCCCGACGGCCCCGACCAGTGCGCCCATCTCAGGTCGGATCAGAATGCGCTGCAACCGATTCTGTTCTTTGACCCGTTCGTCGTGGACGACCTTGTGGGTGCCGAGATCGAGGTCTGCTTGTGTGGTCATGGATCCACTCCGTTCTCCGGGGCGGCGCTCATCAGCGCGTGCCGGCCTTCGCATACTCGGCGACGGCCTCGATGTTGGATTTGTCGATGAAGGACGGTCCGGTCAGGGTGGCCTGGTTGCCGCCGATGACGTTGCCGTTGGTCAGGTAGAGCCACAGCGAGTCGACTGCGAGGTAGCCCTGCAGATAGGGCTGCTGGTCCACCGCCCACTGGATGTCACCCGCCGTGATGGCGTCCACCAGTGCGGCATTGGTGTCGAAGGTGCCCACCTTGGCCGAGCTGCCCGCGGTCTTGGCTGACTGCACGGCGGTCAACGCGAACGGCGCACCCAGAGCCACGATGTAATCGATGGACGGGTCCTGCTGCAGCTTGGCGGTGATGGTGGCTTCCACCGACGGCATGTCCTTGCCGTTGACGTTGAGCACCTCGGACGCCGGGAAGGTCTGCTTCAGGCCGGCGCAGCGCGCTTCCAGGTCCACGTGACCCTGCTCCTGGATGATGCAGATGGCGTTGGTGGCCCCTTCCGACGCCAGACGCTTGCCTGCCTCCTGGCCGGCGATGAAGCCGTCCTGGCCGAAGTACTCCTTGATGCCCATCGACTGCCAGTCCTCGAGGCCGGCGTTGAATGCAACCACCGGAATGCCCGCTGCGACAGCAGCATCCACGCCCGGTTTCATCGCGTCGGGCTTGGCCAGAGTGACGGCGATGCCGTTGACCTTGCTGTCGATGGCCGTCTGCACCAGATTGGCCTGGTTGGGGCCTTCGGGATCACTCGAATACCGCAACTCGATGTTGTCCTTCTGCGCCGCTGTCTCGGCACCCTTGCGGACGAGGTCCCAGAAGGAGTCGCCGGGCGCCTCGTGCGTGATCATCGCAACGGTGAAGCGGGGGGTGTCCACCGAGCCGCCACCGGCACCGTCGCCACCGGCCTCCTCGGACTTACCGCCGGTGCTCGAACACGCGGCCAACAGCGTCACAGTTGCTGCGACGCCGGCGATCTTGACCCAGCGACACTGCGGGCCTTCCTGCAACTTCATGGATTCTCCTCAGGGAATGACGCCCAACTCGGCCGGGTTCGGCCGGTCATAGATCACGCACTCCTGATGATGTAATACGCATCACAGGCAGAAGTCAAGACTTTGTTCTGACATTAGGACTGCAAGTCAAATGCGAGTCAGGCCGACGCCCGCGGGCGGCAAACTCACAGGCTTGATAGCGGTAGCCAAAGGTGCTGCACCACAAGGGATCCGATGATTTCAGCAAAGATCCCGGACGCTAGGTCAGCGATCTACCAACGTGGTGTCAAAGTAGTAGCGCGACGCCCGATAGACGTGATTGCCGTACTCGACGATGCGGCCGGAGTCATCAAAAGCAGTCCGCGACATGACCAACAACGGGGCCTTGGGTTTCTCGTCGAGCAGCCGGGCCTCGTCACGGTCGGCAGCCTTGGCGCCGATGCGCTGGCGGGCCAGCCGGATGTGCACCCCGCGCGACCGAAGGGCCTGGTAGAGGCCGGCGCGCTCGAGTTCCTCCTGATCCGGCGCCAGGGCAGCGGGCAGGTGGTTGGTCATCAGGGCCAACGGCTGACCGCCGGACGTCCTCAGCCTGCGCATGGTCACCACTTCTGCATCGGGTGCCAAATTGAGGTGTGCGGCAACATCTTCGGCCACCGGTCCCAGCCGGTACTCCAGTACGCGGGTTGCCGGTTCCTGCCCCGCCCGTGCCAGGTCGTCGAACAGGCTGGTGAGCTCGACGGGGCGGTGCACGGGCGTCTGGACCACCTGCGTGCCGACGCCCCGTTTGCGGACCAGCAGGCCCTTGTCCACCAGTTCCTGGATTGCCCGCCGCGTGGTGGGTCTCGACAGATTCAGGCGCGAGGCCAGCGCCAGCTCGTTCTCGAACCGATCCCCCGGCTTAAGCTGCCCGTCCAGGATGGCCTTCTCGAATACCTGCGCCACCTGGAAATACAGCGGCACGGGGCTCGAGCGGTCAATTTCGACGGACAGCGTGGTGGTCACTCCTGCTCCGATCCTTTGTCCTCACTGACGCGAATTCGCTGACGGTGAACAACAGACTACCGCGCTATGACGGAAAGTAAGAATGTCCGAACAAACTCTTGACACAACGGGGTGATCCGGAGCACAGTCGACACCGACACCGGGCGCGTCGCCTTTCCCGACCGACAAGATGCTCGGTCCGGTCAGGCGCCTCTGCGCACTTTGAACAGACAACACGCACTACCGATTCGGAGTCAGCCGTGACCCTCACAGAACCCTTCGACGTACTCGCCATCGGTCGCAGTGGCGTCGACGTCTATCCCCTGCAGATCGGCGTCGGCCTCGAGGACGTGGAGTCGTTCGGCAAGTTCCTCGGTGGCAGCGCAGCCAACGTCGCGGTCGCCGCAGCCCGACTCGGTAACCGAGCCGCACTCATCTCAGGCGCGGGCAACGATCCGTTCGGCCGCTTCGTCCGCACGGAACTCGCCCGACTGGGCGTCGACAACCGCTTCGTCACCGAACACGGCGAGTATCCGACTCCGGTGACCTTCTGCGAGATCTACCCACCCGATCACTTTCCCCTCTACTTCTACCGCAAGCCGTCGGCCCCTGACCTGCAGATCCGCGTCGACGAGCTGGACCTCGACGCGGTGCGCTCAGCCCGGCTGTACTGGTCCACCGTCACCGGTTTGTCCGAAGAGCCCAGTCGCAGTGCACATTTCGCGGCCTGGGAGGCTCGCGGGAGGGTGCCCCTGACAGTGCTGGACCTGGACTACCGGCCGATGTTCTGGGAGTCGCCGTCCGCGGCCACCGAACAAGTGCAACGGGCACTGAGCCAGGTCACGGTAGCCGTCGGCAACCGTGAGGAGTGCGAGATCGCCGTGGGCGAGTCCAATCCCCACCGGGCTGCCGACGCACTGCTGGACCTCGGTGTGGAGCTGGCGATCGTCAAACAGGGCCCGCGCGGGGTACTGGGCAAGACACGCAGCAGTTCCGTCGTGGTACCCCCCAACGAAGTGGACGTCGTAAACGGTCTGGGAGCCGGAGATGCCTTCGGCGGCAGCTTGATTCACGGCCTGTTGCACAACTGGTCGATCGAGAAGACCCTGAGGTACGCCAACGCCGCTGGTGCCATCGTGGCCTCCCGGCTCGAATGCTCGACCGCCATGCCCACGGCCGCCGAGGTGGCTGCCCTGGCCGAAGAGACCGCAGTGGAGGCCGTCAATGTCTGAGTGCCGTGACTACGCCGAGGTCACCGACCTGCGCGCATCCAACCCGGGTGCCGTCCAGCGGGCCTGGGACAGCCGTGTGACCCGTCCGACCATGCGCGGCAACGGCAGGTTGATGATCGTGGCCGCCGACCATCCGGCCCGCGGCGCGCTGGCCGTCGGCAGCCGACCCACCGCGATGAACAGCCGCACCGATCTGCTGGACCGGCTGCAGGCCGCACTGGCAGACCCTGGTGTCGACGGTGTGCTGGCCACCTCCGACATCCTCGACGACCTCGTGCTGCTGGGTGCGCTCGACGACAAGGTGGTGTTCTCGTCGTTCAACCGAGGCGGGCTGGCGGGAGCGGCGTTCGAACTCGACGACCGCATGACCGGAGCCACCGCCGCGTCCACCGCGGCAGCCCGGATGAACGGCGGAAAGATGTTGTGCCGCATTGCCCTCGACGATCCCGGTACCGTGGCCACCATGGCGGCGTGCGCCCAGGCCGTCGATGAGCTGGCCGCCAACGGCCTGATCGCCATGGTCGAACCTTTCATGTCCACCCGGATCGATGGCAAGGTACGCAACGACCTGTCCCCCGACGCCGTGATCAAGTCCATCCACATCGGCCAGGGCCTCGGGTCCACCTCGGCCTACACCTGGATGAAGTTGCCGGTGGTCGACGAGATGGACCGGGTGATGGAGGCCACCACACTGCCCACCCTGCTGCTCGGCGGTGATCCCACAGATCCCGATGAAGCCTTCGCGAGCTGGGAAAAGGCGTTGGCGCTGCCGTCGGTGCGCGGCCTCATCGTGGGACGCACGCTGCTCTACCCGCCGGATGACGACGTGAGCTCCGCGGTGGCCACCGCAGTGGCGATGGTGCGGTAGGGAACATGCACAGCAAGCTCTACATTCCGGCCCGCAGCGCTGCGCAGCCTTACACCGTCGACATCACGCCCGAGAGCGCGGGCTGGACCGAGACGTCGCTACAAGTCCTCGAACTCGACGGCGGCAGCGTCGACTTGGGCACCCGCGACAACGAGGTGATGATCTTGCCACTGGCCGGAGGCGGGTCCGTCACGTGTGACGGGGTGACCTTCGAACTGTCCCCGCGGGCCTCGGTTTTCGACGGCCCCTCGGACATGGTGTACCTGGGGATCGACCAGCGGTACACGTTGTCCGGCGCCGGCCGGTTCGCTGTCTGCGGCGCACGCGCCACACGGTCGTTGCCCAACCGCCGAGTGGCCGCCGCCGACGTAGCGCTGGAACTGCGCGGCGCCGGCAACTGCAGCCGCCAGGTGCACAACTTCGGCACTGCCGACACCTTCGAAGCCGATTCCCTGATCGCGTGTGAAGTGATCACGCCCGGCGGCAACTGGTCCAGCTATCCGGCGCACAAGCATGACGAGAACACCCCGACCCAGAGCGCTCTCGAGGAGATCTACTATTTCGAGATCGCTGACGGACCGGACAACTCGCGCGGCTTCGGCTATCACCGGGTGTACGGAACACCGGAGCGGCCCATCGAGGTGCTCGAAGAAGTCCGCACCGGAGATGTGGTCCTGGTGCCACACGGCTACCACGGCCCGTCCGTCGCCGCCCCCGGCTACCACATGTACTACCTCAACGTGATGGCCGGACCGGGCGCAGAACGCGCCTGGAAGATCGTCGACGATCCCGAACACACCTGGTTGCGGGGTACCTGGGACGGCCAGGACGTCGATCCGCGCCTGCCACTGCATGATCCGAAAGGCTGAGCCATGGTCTCCACCGCACCCAAGTCCGCCGCGAAGTTCGCCGACTCCGAGGACACCGTCCGGCTGACCGTCGCCCAGGCCACCGTCCGCTTCCTGGGAAACCAGTACGTCGAGCGCGACGGACAGCGGTCCCGATTCTTCGCAGGCTGCTTCGGCATCTTCGGGCACGGCAATGTCGCAGGCCTGGGTCAGGCGCTGCTGCAGGACGAGATCGCCGCCGGCACAGCCGGCACCGAACCGCTGCTGCCCTACGTGCTGGGCCGCAACGAACAGGCCATGGTGCACAGCGCGGTCGCCTACGCCCGCCAGAAGGACCGCCTACAGGCGTGGGCCGTGACCGCCAGCGTGGGACCCGGTTCCACCAACATGCTCACCGGCGCGGCGCTGGCCACCATCAACCGGCTGCCCGTTCTGCTGCTGCCCGCCGATACCTTCGCCACCAGGGTCAGCTCCCCGGTATTGCAGGAACTCGAACTGCCGTCCTCCGGCGATGTCACCGTCAACGACGCGTTCAAACCGTTGTCGCGGTATTTCGACCGGGTGTGGCGGCCTGAGCAGCTGCCCGCCGCTCTACTGGGGGCCATGCGGGTACTCACCGATCCGGTCGAAACCGGTTGCGCCACCGTCGCAATCCCCCAGGATGTGCAAGCCGAGGCGCACGACTGGCCGGTGTCGCTGTTCGCGGAGCGCACCTGGCACGTCGCACGACCGCTACCGGAACACGCCGTGGTCAACCGCGCCGCCGAGCTCATCCGCTCGGCGAAGAAGCCGCTCATCGTCGCCGGTGGCGGGGTCATCTACTCCGACGCCACAGATACCCTCGCCGCATTCTGCGAACACACCGGCATCCCGGTCGGAGAAAGCCAGGCCGGCAAGGGATCACTGCACTACGACCACCCCCAGTCGGTGGGCGCCATCGGGTCGACGGGCACCACCGCAGCCAATGCCTTGGCCTCCGATGCCGACCTCATCATCGGAATAGGGACCCGCTACAGCGATTTCACCTCCGCATCGCGCACGGCGTTCAACAACCCGGACGTCCGGTTCATCAACATCAACGTGGCGTCGCTGGACACGGTGAAGCAGGGCGGCCTCAGCGTCGTCGCGGATGCCAGGGAAGCGCTGGAGGCACTGGGCGCGGCGCTGGGCGACCACCGGGTGTCCGAGCAGTACCGCACCCGCGTCACGGAACTGGCCGCAGAGTGGCAGGACACCGTATCCGCGGCGTACGCCTGCCAGGACGGCGTGCAACTGAACCAGAACCAGGTCATCGGCTTGGTCAACACCCTGTCGGACCCACGGGACGTGGTGGTGTGTGCGGCCGGATCGATGCCCGGTGATCTGCACAAGCTGTGGCGGACCAGGGATCGTAAGGGCTATCACGTCGAATACGGCTTCTCCTGCATGGGGTACGAGATCGCCGGCGGCATCGGTGTGCGCATGGCCGCACCGGACCGCGACGTGTTCGTCATGGTCGGCGACGGCTCCTATCTGATGATGGCCACCGAGATCGCCACCGCTGTCCAGGAGGGTGTCAAAGTGATCCCGGTTCTGGTGCAGAATCACGGATTCGCCTCCATCGGTGGGCTTTCCGAATCCGTCGGCTCACAACGATTCGGCACCGCCTACCGCTATCGCAGTGACGACGGCCGTCTCGACGGCGGCAAGCTTCCCGTCGATCTGGCGGCCAACGCCGCCAGCCTGGGTGCCGACGTCATCAAGGCGGCCACCGCCGCAGAATTCGCCGACGCAGTCAAGGTGGCCAAGGCCGCCGATCGCATCACGGTGATCCACGTGGAGACCGACCCGATGATCTTCGCCCCGGACAGCCACTCCTGGTGGGACGTGCCGGTCAGTGAGGTTTCCGAGCTGGAGTCCACCCAGGCCGCCTATCAGCGTTACGCGGAATGGAAGAACGTCCAGCGCCCCCTGTTCAACCCCTCCGACCGCTGAGGTATCCCGATGGGCACAATCCTGGTGGGCTCCGCTCCTGACTCCTGGGGTGTGTGGTTTCCCGACGATCCCAACCAGACCCCCTACACTCGCTTCCTCGACGAAGTGGCAGCCGCCGGCTACCGGTGGATTGAGCTGGGACCCTACGGCTATCTGCCCACCGACCCGCAGCGACTACTCGACGAACTGGGTGCTCGTGACCTGAAACTCTCCGCGGGAACGGTTTTCGAGCACCTGCACCAGGACGCAAGCTGGGATGCGGTGTGGAGCCAGATCGAGGACGTCGCCAGACTCACCGCGGCCGCGGGCGCCTCACACGTCGTGGTCATCCCCGAGATGTGGCGTGATCCGGCCACCGGCGCCGTGCTCGAGAACCGCACCCTCACCCCTGCACAGTGGCACAACAAGACCAGGGGTATGAACGACCTGGGGCGTGCCATGTTCGAAAAATACGGTGTGCGAGCCCAATACCATCCGCATGCCGACAGTCATGTGGACACCGAGGAGAACATCTACCGCTTCCTCGACGGCACCGATGCTGAATTCGTGAATCTCTGCCTGGACACCGGGCACGTCTCCTACTGTGGCGGCGACAACATCGCGATCATCAATCGCGCACCCGAGCGCATCGGCTACCTGCATCTCAAACAGGTCGATCCCGGGGTGCGGGCCAAGGTGGCGGCCGCAGACCTGCCGTTCGGTGAAGCGGTCAGACTGGGCGCCATGACCGAACCGCCGCGGGGCATCCCGGAGCTGCCGCCGCTGCTGGAGGCCGTCGAGAAACTGGGCATCGATGTGTTCGCCATCGTCGAGCAGGACATGTACCCGTGCGAGGTCGACGCTCCCCTGCCCATCGCCCGGCGCACCCGACAGTATCTCGGGTCCTGCGGCGTTCCTGCGGTCCGGTTCTGAAGAGAAAGCGAAGAGCGATGTCTGACTTGCGAATTGCCGTTCTGGGTGTCGGTGTCATGGGCACTGATCACGTCGCACGCATCACGTCGAAGATCAGCGGAGCCCGGGTGTCCGTGGTCAACGACTACTTCACCGAGAAGGCCGAGCAACTTGCCTCGGAGATCCCGGGGTGCCGCGCGGTGGCCGACCCGCTGGATGCCATCG